>VEPJ01000108.1 GCA_012026925.1 Gammaproteobacteria bacterium
CGCCGACCGTGCAGACGCCCTCGCACTGGTTCTCCTGCGGGCAGACGCGGCCGCAGACCGCGGGCAGGAGGTTGGTGGTCGTGATCACGTCGTACGCGCCGCGGAAGTCCTTCTCGGCGATCCTGAGGATGAAGTCCGGGATCGCGATGTTGACCGGGCAGCCGCGCACGCAGGGCTGGTCGGGGCACATGAGGCAGCGCTCGGCCTCGAGCAGCGCGTCCTCGACCTGGTAGCCGCAGTTCACCTCCTGGAAATTGCGCGCACGCTCCTTCGGATCCTGCTCGCGCGCGGGCGTCCGCGCCTGCGGGATCATCCGGATCGTCTTTTTCTTCGGCCTGGGTGCGGTCACGGGATCTGGCTCCTCAGGCGGCAGCTCTCGTTGAAGCGCTCCATCGCCTCGTGCTCGGTCGCCTTGTAACGCTGCAGGCGGAACATGAGGTCGTCGAAGTCCACCATGTGGCCGTCGAAGTCCGGCCCGTCCACGCATGCGAACTTCACGCCGTTCGTGAGCTTGACGCGGCAGCCGCCGCACATGCCGGTGCCGTCCACCATGACGGGATTGAGGCTCACGATGGTGTGGATCCTGTGCGGCCGGGTCGCCTCCGCGCAGCCCTTCATCATCACGGGCGGCCCGATCGCCACGCACTCGTCGATGTCGGGGTGCTTCTCGATCGCCTGGCGGATGCCCTCGGTCACGAGGCCCTTGATGCCGGCGGAGCCGTCGTCGGTGCAGAGGATGAGTTCGTCGCAGCAGGCCCGGAACTTGTCCTCCCAGAACACGAGGTCGCGCGTGCGGAAGCCGAGCACGCCGATGACGTAGGCGCCACTCTCTTTATATGCGCGCGCCTGCGGGTACACCGGCGCCACGCCGAGGCCACCGCCGACGCACAGGACCTTGCGCGCCTCGCCGATGTGGCTCGGGATGCCCATGGGCCCGACGAGCGCGACGAGCCGGCTGCCGACCTGGCAGTCGCGCTGCATTTCGCGGGTCGTCTTGCCGACCGCCTGGATGACGAGCGTGATCGTGCCCTTGTCGCGATCGAAATCCGCGATCGTGAGCGGGATGCGCTCGCCCTGATCGTGCGACATGACGATGACGAACTGGCCCGGCCGGGCCGCCTTCGCCAGCATCGGGTGCCGGATCTCGAGCAGGAATGTAACGTCCGAGAAATCCTGTCGGGCCACGACCTCGTAGCCGGGCCCCGTGTCTTTACTGGTCATGGTCTCGTCCTGGTTTGGTAGCGATTTATAGCTATGGACCCCGGACAGCAATCAGGGACATCCGAAAATAGGTGCCATTCTCCTATTTCGCGGACGAAAATAGGTGCCAGGCACCTAGCTGCGGAACTCGCAGGCGCGCCAGGACTTGCGCTCGCGGATGTTCTTCAGGTAGGCCTTGAGGGCCGGGTACGCCTCGATGTAGTCGCCGGCGAGCGCCAGCGCATCGAGCACCGGCCCGTAGCAGCAGTCCACGAGCGAGAACTCGCTGCCCAGCACCCAGGGATCCTTGGCGAGGTGCTCGTCGAGCACGGAGAGGTAGCGCGCGCTCTTCTTCGCCGCATTTTCGGCCGCCAGGGTATCCGGCGTGCGTCCCATCAGCCGGGCGACGTAGCCGTTGAACCACAACTCCCCGATCGGCTCCGACAGGTGCCGCGCCTCGAAGAAGAGCCACTTCGCCGCGCGTCCCTTGCCCTCCGCATCGGTCGGCCACAGGCGGTGCTCGCGCTCGCCGAGGTAGGTCACGATCGCGTTCGACTCCCAGAGCGTGTACGGCCCCCAGGAGAGGATCGGCACCTTGTGGTTGGGATTGAGTTCGCCCACGAGGTCGGCATGCTGCCCGCCCCTCCCCAGGTCGACGGTCACCAGGGAGTACTGCAGGCCCAGCTCCTCGAGCGCGAGGCGTGCCTTCTGCGGATTGAAGGACCAGAACCAGTAGAGCGTGATCATTCGTCACCTCGCCCGCGGGCGCTCACAGGATCGGCGAGACCTGCCGTTCGCCGCGCTCGTACACGACGTTCGCGCGACCGACGAGCAGCGGGTCGAGCGTGCCGATCGACCGCAGGTCCTTGTTGGCGTACGGCAGCTTGTGCAGCACGTAGCGCATGGCATTGAGCCGCGCGCGCTTCTTGCAGTCCGACTTGATGACGGTCCACGGCGCGTCGGCCGTGTCCGTGTAGAAGAACATCGACTCCTTGGCGCGCGTGTACTCGTCCCACTTGTCGAGCGAGGCGAGGTCCACCGGGCTCAGCTTCCACTGCTTGAGCGGGTGCGACTTGCGCTCCTTGAACCGCCGCCGCTGCTCCCGGCGCGTGACCGAGAACCAGAACTTGATCAGGTGCAGCCCACTGCGCACGAGGTTGCGCTCGAATTCCGGCGCCTGGCGCATGAACTCGAGGTACTCCTCGTCCGTGCAGAACCCCATCACCCGCTCGACGCCGGCACGGTTGTACCAGGACCGGTCGAACATCACGATCTCGCCGCGCGTCGGCAGGTGCTCGACGTAGCGCTGGAAGTACCACTGCCCGCGCTCGACGTCGCTCGGCTTCTCGAGCGCCACGACGCGCGCGCCGCGGGGGTTCAGGTGTTCCATGAAGCGCTTGATCGTGCCGCCCTTGCCCGCGGCGTCGCGCCCCTCGAACAGGATCACGACGCGCTGCCCGGTCTCCTTGACCCAGGCCTGCAGCTTGAGCAGTTCCACCTGCAACCGGTACTTCTCCAGTTCGTAGTTGCGGCGGGACAGGAGGTGCTTGTAGGGATAGCCACCCTCGCGCCAGTCCTCCGCGAGCTCGCCGTCGGCCTTCTCGCGACGGTGGTGCAGCGCCTCTTCCTCGTGGCGCGTGAGCAGGTCGCGAATCGCGACGATGTCGTCCGGGGATGCGCCGGAGAGGATGGCATCGAAGGTTTCCGCCAGCCCCGGCCCATCGCCCTTCGCGGCACGGGAAAGTATGTCCCGGACCGCGTGCGCCTTCGACTCGTTCGCCGCCGCGACCGCCTCGGACACCGAGAACTCGGCGATGCCGGCCGCCGTGAGCCGCGGGGCGACGTCACCCTGCGCCACGCGCCTCGACCTGCTCCTCGCCCTCGTGTTGTCCTTCTTCTTCGCCCTGGTCGCGCGGGATTCCGCCGCCTCGGCCGGCTGGCGCGTGTTACCCGTGTCGTCCATTGCTCGATCCTCGCCTGCTTCCCTTCCCGGACCATTGAGCCTACCCCGAGCCGGGCCCGGCCTGACTCCGGGAATTCCGCAGGCCGGGCTTCAGGGTGTCACGATCGGGAACTGGCCATCCGGCTTGCTGATCAGGGACAGGAAAGACAGCAACTTGAGCCGGCTCCCCTCGACCTCGAGGTCATCGGACATCACCAGGTCCTTCAGCCCGGCCTCGCCGGCCCCGAGCTGCACCATCAGCTCGCGCGTGAGGTGAACGGTGGCGTCGGCGTCCGGGACCGGGTCGGCCTGCCGGTGGTGCAGCACGGCGTCCTCGAGCTCGACCACGTGCGATTCCTTCAGGTCGTCGAATATGAAATTGAACTTGAGGTGCTTGCCGTCGGCATCCGGTCCCTTGAGCCGGACCGCCATGGAGTCGAAGAACCGGGCGGGCGGCGTCTCCCGCAGCAGGGCCATGGCGAACTTCGGATTGGCAGCCGTCCCCTGGACGCCGTTGCGCAGTTCGTACGCTCCGGTCAGGTACACGTCGCGCCAGGGGCCGGCCTCGGCGCGATAGCCGAGCTGGTCGTAGACCGACGCGAGCAGGTCCTTCGCCTCCTTGTTCGAGGGCTCCGCGAACACGAGGTGGTTCAGCATCATCGCGGCCCACCGGTAGTCGCCCGCGTCCGCGGCGGCCTTGCCCTTCTTCAGTACCTCCGCCGCGCCGCCCATCGCCTCGACGTACTTCTTGCCCGCCTCGACCGGCGGCAACGGATCGAGATTGGCCGGATTGCCGTCGTACCACCCGAAGTACGCCTGGTAGACCGCCTTGGCGTTGTGACGCACCGTGCCGTAGTAGCCGCGATTCGCGAAGCGCGTGCGCAGCGTCGAGGGCAGCTCGACCTGCTCGGCGATTTCCTGCGGCGTGTACCCCTCGTTCGCGAGCCGCAGCGTCTGGTCGTGGATGTAGAGGTAGGTGTCACGCTGTGCCTTCAGGTAGTCGAGGATGCGGGCGTTGCCCCACATCGGCCAGTGGTGGCTCGCGAAGACGACCTCCATGTCGCCGAAGCGGTGCAGCGCGTCATCGATGTAGCCGCTCCACTTCACCGCGTTGCGCACCTTGGCACCGCGCAGCGTGTACAGATTGTGCAGCGTGTGCGTGACGATCTCGGCCCCGCACCAGGCCTTGAGGTCGGGCAGGTAGAACGTCAGCTCGGCCGGCGCCTCCGACTCCGGCGCGTACTGGAACACGAACTTCACGCCGTCGAGTTCCATCTCCTGCGGCGTGCGGTCCACGATGATGGTGGGCTCGCGGATGCTGACGGTGCCGACGGCCGGTCCCTTGCCGAGCCCGGTGTCCACGTGCCCGGTCGGCGAGCGCGGCAGGAACGTGCCGTACATATAGGTCGCGCGACGGCCCATGGCGATGCCGGCGAGCACGTTCTCGCTGGTCGATTCCTCCATGAAGTTCCTGGGCGCGACGATCGGGATCCGCGCGGCGGCGCCCGGGTCGGACGGCAGGACCGATGCGACGCCGCCGAAGTGGTCCACGTGGCTGTGCGTGAAGATGATCGCGGAAACCGGCCGGTCGCCGAGATGCTTGCGCGCGAGCGCGAGCGCCGCGGCGGCGGTCTCGTTCGACGTCAGCGGGTCGACGAGGATCCAGCCGGTCTTGCCCTCGATCAGCGTCATGTTCGAGATGTCGTAGCCGCGCACCTGGTGGATGCCCGGCACGACCTCGAACAGCCCGTGCTGGTTGTTCAGCTTCGCCTGGCGCCAGAGGCTCGGGTTGACCGTCGGGGGCGCGTCGCCGTCGATGAACTTGTACGAGTCGAAGTCCCAGGTACGCATCCCGCCCGGGCCCAGCACCAGGAGCGGATCGTCGGTGGCAACGAAGCCGCGCTTCGCGTCCGCCATGTCCTGCGGGTCGCCGATCGGCAGGGCGGCGGCCACGTCGCGGTTGGCCTGCTCGGTAAACGTGGTCGCCGCGCCGCCCGCGACGGTCGTCGTCGGATGTGGCTTGCCGCCGCAGGCAGCCAGCAGCGCGCCCACGCAGAGCAGCGCAAGTCGTTTCGCGTCCATTTGGATCCTCCGGTGCTCCGTAATGTACCGTCTGGACGCCCCTTCGATAAGGCGCGAGCATGCATCGAGTGCCGCTCCTGCACGCTCGACCGGCCGCTCGCCGGGGAGGCTGACATGACCCGCTTCTTCAAGGCCGACGGTGTCCGCATCGCCTACGACGACGTAGGCGAGGGCCCGCCGATCGTCCTGCTGCACGGTTTCAGCGCGAGCCGCCGGCTCAACTGGCAGTTGCCCGGCTGGTACGACGCACTCAGCGCGGCGGGCTATCGAGTCATCGCCTTCGATGCGCGCGGCCACGGCCAGAGCGACAAGCCGGCCGACGTCGAGTCCTATCGCCCCGAGGGCATCGCGGGCGACGCGCTCCGGCTGATGGACCACCTCGGGCTGCGCAAGGCCAGCCTGCTCGGCTACTCGATGGGTGGACGCAACGCGGCCTGGCTGCTGGCGAAGCACCCGAGCCGGTTCGACGCCGTGATCATCGGCGGGGCGGGCCTCAACCTGCTCGCCCCCGGGGACGCGCGACGCTGGGCCGCACGCGGCTACGCGCTCACGGCCGACAACGAGAAGACGGAATCACTGGCGATCCCGGCGCTCGTCCCGCTGTACCGCCGCGCCACCCGACGCGGCGGACGCCTGGGCGCGTTCGCAGCCTGCCTGCTCGGCGCGTTCCCGAGCATGAGCGCGCGCGAGTTCGCGAAAGTTCGTGTTCCCGCGCTCGTCGCCTGCGGCGCACGGGACACGCTGGCCGGCAGCCCGGTTCCGCTGGCCGCGTCGATCCCGGGTGCGAAGGCCGTGGTGATCCCGGGACGCACCCACGTCGGCGCGATCACAGACCCGTTCTTCAAGGGGGCCGTGATCGGCTTCCTCGGCCACGCAATGGCGACAGACCTCAGGGCCGCCAGCCCCCGAGCTGCCGGTCGTAGAGGTCGTGGCGGTCGTACGCGCGCCAGTACTCGCGAATGAGGCCGTCCTCGATCCGGTAGACCGTGATACCGAAGAAGCGGACCGGGAGCCCGGTGGGCTTGTGCGTCGCGGACACGCTGCCGCGAACCATGACGCGATCGCCCTGCGCCACCACGTCGTCCACGCTGAGACGATAGTCGTCGTACACGTCGTAGACGTATGCCGAGAACGCGGCCACCTGTGCGGCACCGCGCACCGTGTCGTCGATTCCCGGGCCGTGCCCGACGACGTCCGGATGCAGGTGCTCGCGCAGGAAGTCGAGATTGCGCCGGTTGAAGACCTCGTCGTAATAGCGCCGCATCAGTGCTTCGTTTGCCGTCGCGTTCACGCTCATCGCCGCTCCTTCGCGCGCAGCACCCACCACAAGCCGCGCACGTCGCTCTGCCATTCGCGCAGCACGGCGAGCAGCGCGAGCTCCTCGAGGCTGCTCAGGATCGTGAGACCGATCGCGAGATGGAACATCCAGGGGTAGTAGCCGATCACGAACAGGACGCCGATGAAGATGCCGAGCGCGTTGGCGGCGATCTTCGACAGGTAAGTGTGGAAGCTCGACAGCCTGCCGTAGCGCACCAGGGCGACCGCGTCCTCGAGCAACCAGAGCCCCGCCGCCGCGCCGCACAGGAGCGCGTGGTCGGTCATTACGTGGCGGTGGAAGACCCAGATGCCGTAGATCCAGACGAGAGTCAGGGTCCAGTCCGCGACCGAATCGAGGAAGGCGCCGATCGTCGTCTCGAGCCGATAGCGGCGCGCGATCCAGCCATCGGCGATGTCGGTCAGCATCGCGGCGATCAGGAGCCACGCGAAAGCCGTCTCCCTGCGTCCGATCGCGAGCGCAAGCAGGACCGGTACCGCCAGCAGCCTGAGGCCGCTCAGCAGGTTCGGCAGCTGCTGCAGGAAAGGGCTGCGCTCAGCGGTGACGCCCATGGCCGCGCAGGATTGCGCGCCGCGCACCGCCCGTCAGCTGCGGATTGCCGCAAGCCCACGGGCGGCCACGATGACGAGCGCCGGCGCAGCGATTGCCGGCCTGCGGCTGGCCCGGCCGAGAGCCGTTGGTCCCCTCGTAGGTGAGGCGCTCGCGCAATTCCGTGGCACCGAGCACCGCAATCGCCCGTTTCCGGATCCATACAAAGGTCGCCGGGCTCATCTCAGTCCCCGCACCCCCCGACCGCACTCCCCGTGCTGCAGCACTGCCTCTGCTCGAGAGCAGAGTCTGGATGTTGCAGCGAGCGGCCGAGTGCGCAACCTGGCGCAGACCGTCGCTGACGCAACGGCAAGCCGGCGATCACAGGAGGTGGACTCGGTTTGATTGGCCTTACCCGAGGCTAGCGATTTCTGCGAATGGTCGCGACGGACCAGCAGGCGCACGATGGCCTCGTCACCGGCGGATTGCCGGTTGCCCTCCGCGTTACGCCACGCAGGACGCCGTGGTTCGCCGGGATTCAGAGTGCAGCACGGATTGCTGCAAGGAGGGCGAAATGCGCAAGTTGCTCGTGTCATTGCTGGCCGTAACGGCGTTCGGTGCCGCGGTCCCTGCCGCTTTCGGAGAGCAGCCGTGGACTCTGTCTGACAACGTGCGTTACATGTCGATGGGGGACAGTTTCGCTGCAGGGAAAGGGGCGATCCCGGTTACGTCGGGTTTTGCCTACCTGCTCTACAAGGAGGGTGTTTTTGGTTCGATCACGAACGTGACGTTCGCGAATTCGGCCGTCCCAGGTTCGCTCAGTGCAGACGTGCTGGCGTGGCAGCTGCCAGCGGCCAAGAAGTCGTTCAAGCCTCACGTGGTCACGGTCTTCATCGGTGGAAACGATCTGCAGAGGGTCCTGGGTGGCGCGAACCCTAATGACGTTCTAGCCGCCTATGGCAGCAACATCTATCAGATCCTATGTGGTTTGCGTGATGGCATCACTCCGAGTCCCTTTGTGATCATCGCTAACCAGCCAGACTTCCCGTGGCTGACTGAGATGAATCCGCAGGTTCGTGTCCTCATCATGGCCATGAACCAGATAACGGCGGACGTTGCGCAGGTGTGTGGCGCCCGGGTAGCAGACGTGTTCACGGCTTTTGAGGGTCGCACCGGAGTATTCCTGCACGACCGGAATGGTGTCGCGGCGAACGAGCCGCATCCGACCAATCTTGGGTATCGTTTGATCGCAGATGCCTTCAAGGAAGCTGCCGCGCAGTAGTCAAGTCCTCTGGCACGGAATTCCCGGCGAACTACCACCTTCGGAGCGCACCAGCCCGCAGTGTGTGGTGGTTCGCCGGGAGTGACGATGCGGCCACTCTCGGGCCGAGGTTTGTTGTGACTGCTCCTGGTCGAACGCAGACCTCACTGCGCTCACCCGCACCGCCCTCGCGCCCGCAGCCAGAAGCCGCTCGACGGCGCGAAGAACCGGATAAATGCGCAGGTCCGTGTCCGCGGTGATCGCACGCCGGCCGGCGATCTCGAGCCGTCAGTCGATCAGGCCGCGACCCGCGTCACCTTGAGCGCCCTGCGGCGCTTCTGCTCGCCCTTGAACGGGTCATGAGCAGGCGAGGTCCCCCACTCATCTCCATCGACGGTCACCCGCTACCTGCGGACCTGGATGGAGCGTACCTTTCCGTCCCGGATGGTCACGAGTACCGGCGGCGCCTGGCTGCCACGATCGTAGGTCCAGTACTCGGTAACGGTCGTTCCGATCTTCTTCGTATTCGAGTTGGAATCGTTCGGCGTCCGTACGCGTACGTCCTGCTCCTCGAATCGCCTGGAGGTCGGTTCGCCGCACTTGCGCACGAGTTCCTCGACCGTGACCGATTCATTGACCACCGAGGAGCCGCAACGAATCGTTTCGCCGTGGACCGGCGTCGCGATGGCCACCATGAAAGCGGCGGCTGTAATCAGTTCATAGCGCATGAGTCGCCTCCTGGGATTTCCATTCGACAACGTCGGCGGGCCGTTGGCCAGCCCCTCAATTCGACGGCGGCCCCTCTTCGAAGCAAGGCAGCTCGTCCGCCAGTTTGACCCAGCGCAGCTGGTGACTGGTCCAGACGTGAGCGACCGGCGGAAACGCGTCTGGATCATCGAGGCTGCAGGTGGTCACGTCGATGGCAGGACCGTATTCGGTGCGCCAGTACGTCAGCGGCGTGCCGCAGCGCCCGCAGAATGTACGCGTGACTGACGGCGACGAGTTGTATTCAACCGGCTTCCCAGCGGTGAATGACAGGTCCGCCGCATTCACGTGCGACCACGGCACGATCGCCGCCGCGGACGCCTTCCGACAACTGCGGCACTGACACGTTCCGGTTACCAATGGTTCGCCCTGAATTCGATACCGAACCGCACCACAGAGACATCCACCCTCGATGCTCTTGCTCATGGATCACCCCTCCGGTCGTCGTGGTTCGACGGCTTGTACTTCACGAGTGCTCTCGCCCCTGGCATGCAGGGCATTCAGCTTCTCGTATCAGCAAATTCCTCTTGCGGGCGTCCTCTCTCTATCCGCCCGCCCCCTGCACGCCGCTCAACCGAACCCGCACCAGGTCGCGAAGCTCCGCACTCGATGTTTCCAGATGGCTGATGACCTTCTGCTGCGCCTGGTTCGCATTGCCCAGCGTCGATACCTGCTGCGCAAGGTCCTCTCTCTCCCGCATCAGCATCGCAATCCTCACCTGCTGGTGCGACGCGGCCGCCGCTTTCGCCAGTGCCTCGAGCAGCACCACCTCATCCGGATCCGGTAAGGTGGAATTCACGTGCGCCCCGTACAGCACCACTGCGGTGAGCACGTGCTGCGTGACGATCGGGATCGCGAGCACCGGATGCGCCGCGCCCTCCGGCATCCCCCGGGGCAGCCATTCCTGCTCGTCAGTGAGCCGCAACGCCGCATGCTCCGCCTGCAGATACCGCACCAGCAGAAGCTCCGCATCGAGCGTCGCGGCGTGTGAGTCCCCCCAACCCACCGCCAGCACCCGCCGGAGCGGCCCCTCCGAGCCCTCCCTGTAGAACAGGGCCGCGGAGGCGAGCTCGAGATTGCGCGTAGGCTCGACCACGATCGCCTGCGCGATGCTCTGCTCGGTGCTCGCGAACGGCAGCGCCGCGGTCACCTGCCGCAAGCGCTCCTCCGCCGCGTGGTGCTTGCGGAACAGCACCCGATCCACGGTCGTGTTGATGCCGTGCGAGGCGCGGTGCAGCACGAGACCCAGGCCCACCGCGGCCAGCCCCTCGAGCCCGAACGCGAACCCCGAGTGCTCGATCATCCTTCCGAGCAGCCAGTGCAGCACCGCGAGGAACACCAGGACGACCGTCGACACGACGCCGAACACCACGGTGCGGCTGATCGCGAACTGCACGTCCACCACGCGCTCGCGGAGGATGGCGTAACCCAGTGACAGCGGGAAGACAATTCCGGCGCACACAGCCAGCAGCCAGTTCCCTGCGGTGATCTGGCTGCCGCTGCCGGCGTCCGAGGTGACGAATCCAGCAGAGATCACCAGGAATATCAGGTAGCCGGTAATGGCTGTCCCGAGGCCCAGCAGGCACCACCGCAGGCGTGCACGCGATGGCCCATCGGATCGCCTGTACGTCGATCCGAATGTCGCGATCGAGGCAGACCAGATCAGCACTTGAACGACGACGGCCGTGCCGTAGGGGCCGGGCTCGTACACCGGGCCCGCAAACGTCCGAATGTGCACCTTCGCGAAAATAAAAGCGGCCCACGCAGTCAGCGCGGCCACGCCAATTCCGCGTTTCCAGAGGGGCCACCCCGCGATTCGGCTCGTCGGGAAACTGAGCGCGAACGTGAGGAACGCCGCCATAAAGGTAAACGACAGCGACGGCAGGTAATACGTCAGATTGAAGCCCGGATGCGCCTCGAAGCCGAGGTAGTTGTCGGCGAACACCCGCGTCGGATAGCCGGACAGGTACGCGAGAAGGAGTGACCACGTCATCAGCCCCGGACTCGCCCAGACCAGAAACAGCGCCGCCAGCGCCATGAGCGCGAGGCTCCCGATGCGTGCGAGCAATGCCAGACGATCATTCAGAGTCGGCAGGTACGCGACTGAGTCCGGCACGAGTGTCACGGTCGACGTCGATCCGTCTGCATGCC
>VEPJ01000131.1 GCA_012026925.1 Gammaproteobacteria bacterium
AGGCCGCACAGGTTCGAGGGGCGCCGGCCGAAGCGGTCCGAGAACGGCCCCCACGCCAGGATGCCGAACGCGAACGTGACCAGCGAGACGGAGAAGGTCGCCTGCGCCTCGGCGACGGTGACGCCGAAGTACTCGCGGACGGAAGGGAGCGCGGGCAGGTAGAGGTTCGTCGCAATCGGGCCGAGCGCCGTGACTGCCGCGAGCAGCAGCAGCAGCGCCCGGTCCGACAGGACGCGGTTCAACCCTCGATGCCGCCGAAGCAGAGGTACTTGATCTCGGTGTAGTCGAGGATGCCGTATTTCGACCCTTCGCGGCCGATGCCCGATTCCTTGACGCCGCCGAACGGGGCCACCTCGGTCGAGATGAGGCCGGAGTTGCATCCGACGATGCCGTACTCGAGTCCCTCGGCCACGCGCCACGCCCGCGCGACGTCGCGCGTGTAGAAGTACGACGCCAGGCCGAACTCGGTGTCGTTCGCCATGCGGATCGCTTCCTTCTCGTCCTTGAAGGAGAAGATGGGCGCGACCGGGCCGAACGTCTCCTCGCGCGCCACCATCATGCCCGGAGTGACGTGCGTGATGATCGTCGGCTCGAAGAACGTGCCGCCGAGTGCGTGACGCTTGCCGCCGAGCGCGACCTTGCCACCCTTCGACAGTGCGTCGGCGATGTGCTCCTCGACCTTCGCGACCGCCTTGTCGTCGATCAGCGGGCCCTGCTCGGTGGCACCCTTGAGGCCGTCGCCCACCCGCAGCTTGCGCACGGCCTCGACGAGCTTCGCCACGAACGCGTCGTACACGCCTTCCTGCACGAGCAGGCGATTGGCGCAGACGCAGGTCTGGCCGGTGTTGCGGTACTTGCTGGCGATCGCGCCCTGCACGGCCGCGTCGAGGTCCGCATCGTCGAAGACGATGAACGGCGCGTTGCCGCCGAGCTCGAGCGACACCTTCTTGAGCGTGCCCGCGCACTGCGCCATGAGCTTCTTGCCGATCTCGGTGGAGCCCGTGAACGTCAGCTTGCGCACGATCGGGTTCGACGTCATCTCGGCGCCGAGCACGGTCGCGGAGCCGGTGACGACGCTGAACACGCCTTTCGGGATGCCGGCGCGATGCGCCAGCTCGGCCATGGCGAGCGCGGAGTAGGGCGTCTGCATCGCGGGCTTGCACACGAACGTGCAGCCTGCGGCGAGCGCGGGTCCGGCCTTGCGCGTGATCATCGCGGCCGGGAAATTCCACGGCGTGATCGCGGCGACGACGCCGATCGGCTGGCGCAGCACGACGATGCGCTTGTCGGCCTGGTGGCCGGGGATCACGTCGCCGTAGACGCGCTTCGCCTCCTCCGCGGACCACTCGATGAACGACGCGGCATAGGCCACCTCGCCACGCGCTTCGGCGAGCGGCTTGCCCTGCTCGGCCGTCATCAGGACGGCGAGGTCGTCCACGTTGGCGAGCATGAGGTCGTGCCACTTGCGGAGGATCGCGGCTCGCTCCTTGGCCGTCTTTGCCGCCCAGGCCGGGAACGCGGCGTTGGCCGCCTCGATCGCGCGACGTGTCTCGGCCGTGCCGAGGTTCGGGACCGTGCCGATCACCTCGCCTGTGGCGGGGTTCGTGACGTTGACGGTGCCGCCGGCGTCGGCGTCGATCCACGCGCCGTCCACGTAGCACTGCTGGCGGAGGAGGGAGGGATCCTTGAGCGTGAGTGACATTGAGGCGTCTCCTGTCAGCCGATGTGCTTGCGGAAGAATTCGATCGTGCGGTCGAAGGCGAGATGCGCGCTGGGTGCGTCGAAGTCCGCGCGCTCGCTGCAGTTGAAGCCGTGGCCCGCGGGGTACAGGTGATAGACACCCGAGGGGTACGCGGCGCGGATCTTCTCCACGTCGGCGAGCGGGATGTGCGAATCGCGCTCGCCGAAGTGGAACATCATCGGGCAGCGTGGCGTGTCGGGCAGCAGCTGCGCCATGCCGCCACCGTAGTAGGCAACGCCCGCGGCGATGTTGGAGTGGCAGGCCGAGAGGTAGGTCGCGCGTCCGCCCCAGCAGTAGCCCACCATGCCGACGTTACCGTCGTGCTCCACGGCCCGTATCGCGGCATTGAGATCGGCGAGAGTGCCTTCGTTCGTCGTCTTCATCATGTAGGCGATGCCTTGCTGCAGGCCCGGCGAGTCATAGCCGAGTTCGACGTTCTTCTCGAACCGGTCGAACAACGCGGGCGCGATGGCTACGTAACCCTGGGCCGCGTACTGCTCGACCACGCGGCGGATGTGCGAATTGACGCCGAAGACCTCCTGGACCACGACGATGGCGCCGCGCGGGGTCACCTCCGGCCTGACGACGTAGGCGGAAAGCGTGTGACCGTCGGAGGCTCTCAGGTGCAGTGTCGACATGGGCGACTCCGGGGCGGGATATACCGGGGAGACCGATAAGGATATCAGGACCGGGGTGCGCGGGGCGGAGGCCGGGCGCGTGGCGTCGGAGGGCCGGGTCGTGCGCGATGGCTGACGCTCCGGGGCGTGTTGCCCGGGCAGTCCGCGGCAAGGACGCCGCGGTCGGAGGCCCCAGGGAAGGGTTCACCGCAGCCCGGGCAACACGGCCCGGAGCGTCGGCCCTGCGACATCGGCACCGCCCCGCGGCCCGGGCCGTCCATCGCGCACCGTATAATCCGCGCCCTCAACGCCGCCCCGGGTCCCGCCGATGCACGCCCGCCACCTGACCGTCCTCGCCATGACTGCCGTCCTGACCGCCTGCGCGACACCGCCGGCGCCTACTTCGACGTCTGCCGCGGCCCGGCGGCCGCCGGCCGCGCCGGTCGAGGACGCCGGCAAGCAATTGAATGCCATGCTCGAGCAGTACTTCGAGGAGTACCTGCAGCAGCACCCGGTGATGGCGACGTTCATCGGCGACAATCGCTACAACGATCAGCTGCCGAACTCGATCGGTCCCGAGTACAGGGCCCGGGCGCACGAGCTGAACGAGCGCTATCTCGAGGCGGTGCGCCGGTTCGATCCGGCGAGGCTGTCGGGCGAGGACCGGATCTCGTACGAGATCTTCCTGCACGAGCGCGAGCGCGAACAGCAATCCGAGCGCTTCCCCGACTACCTGCTGCCGCTGTCGCAGACCGGCGGCCTGCCGACGTTCATGCCGTCGCTCGGCTCGGGCACGAACGCCCAGCCGTTCGCCACCGTGCAGGACTACGAGAACTGGCTGAAGCGCCTCGACGGATTCGTCGTGTGGATGGACCAGGCGATCGTGAACATGCGCGAGGGCGTGGCGAAGGGCGTCGTGCAGCCGCGGCCGGTGATGGAGAAGGTGCTGCCCCAGCTCGACTCGATGATCGTCGCACGGGCCGAGGACAGCGTGTTCTACAAGCCCGTGAGCAGGTTTCCCGACTCGATTGCGACTGCGGATCGCGAGCGTCTCGCGGCCGCGTACAAGGCTGCGATCGAGGGCAAGGTCGTGCCGGCGTATCGTCGCGTGCGCGATTACGTGCGCGACGAGTACCTGCCGAAGACGCGAACTTCGGTCGCCTGGACCGCGCTGCCCGACGGCAAGGCGTGGTATGCGTTCCAGGTCCGCGAGCACACGACGACGGACATGACGCCCGAGGAGATCCACCAGCTGGGATTGAGCGAGGTGAAGCGCATCCTCGGCGAGATGGATCGCGTGCGGCAGCAGGTAGGTTTCGAGGGCGACCTGCACGCGTTCTTCAAGTACCTCGAGACGGATCCGAAGTTCTATTTCACGCAGGGTGCGGACCTGATCCAGGGCTATCGGGATCTCAAGGTCCGCATCGATGCCGCGCTGCCGAAGCTGTTCTCGGTGTTCCCGAAGGCGGACTACGAGATCCGCGAGGTCGAGGCGTATCGGGCACAGTCTGCTGCGGGCGCGTATTACCAGGGTGCGTCGGCCGATGGCTCGCGGCCGGGCATCTTCTACGTCAACACCTACAACCTGAAGGCCCAGCCGAAGTTCGGCATGGAGACCCTGTCCCTGCACGAGGCGTCGCCGGGCCACCACTTCCAGGGCTCGATCCAGCAGGAGCTGACCGGGCTGCCGAAGTTCCGCCGCTTCGGTGGCGACTACACCGCCTACGTCGAGGGCTGGGCCTTGTACTCCGAGTCGCTCGGGAAGGAGCTCGGGATGTTCACGGACCCGTACCAGTGGTTCGGGCGGCTGAACGACGAGCAGCTGCGGGCGATGCGGCTCGTCGTGGATACCGGGCTGCACGCGCTCGGGTGGAGCCGCGAGCAGGCGATCCAGTACATGCTCGACAATTCGACGCTCGCCGAGAGCGACGTCGTGTCCGAGGTCGAGCGCTACATCGCATGGCCGGGACAGGCGCTCGGGTACAAAGTCGGCGACCTGCGCATCCAGGGGCTGAGGCACAAGGCCGAGCGCGAGTTGGGCGACAAGTTCGACCTGAAGGATTTCCACCGCGAAGTGCTGAGCGATGGCGCCGTGCCGATGCAGGTGCTCGAGGCGAAGGTCGATCGGTGGATCGCTGCGCGGAAATGAACGGCCTGACGGAAAAATTCGGTGCCATTCACCGATTTTCCAGCCGACAAATCGGTGAATGGCACCGAATTTTTCCTGCGGTCCTCTGCGCGCTCGCGCTGACGGCCTGCGGCCCGCGCCCCGACGCGGGCGAGCACGGGGCGGCTGCCGCGGAGGTCGCGGCACTCAAGCCGTCAAACGCGATGGCGGCGAAGCTGCTCCAGGTAGTCGAGGAGTACTACGACCACTACCTCGCGCTGAACCCGTTGCAGGCGACCGCGCAGGGCGATCACCGCTTCGACGCGCGGTTCGGGGACTACGTCACGATTACCTGGATGGCGGACTCGCTCGGCATCGAGCAGGAGTCGCTGGAGAAGCTGCAGTCCATCAATCCGCGCAAGCTGCACGGAGAGGATCTCGTCACGTACGAGGCATTCAAGCGCGGCCGCGAGATCAACATCGAGGGCTATCGCTTCCCGAGCGAGCTCCTCCCGGTACAACAGTTCTCGAATCTCGCGTCGTCCTTCGCGGTCGCAGGGTCCGGGCAGGGCATCCAGCCGTTCCGGACCGCGCAGGACTACGACAACTTCCTGTCACGCATGGACGGGTTCGCGGCATGGGTCGACCACGCGATCGCCAACATGCGACAGGGCGTCGAGAAAGGCGTCGTGCAGCCGCGCATCGTCGTCGAGCGGACGCTGCCGCAACTGGAGGCGCAGCTCGTCGACGACCCGAAACAGAGCATCTTCTGGCGGCCGATTCTCAATTTCCCCGCGGGGATCTCGGTGCCGGACCGGCAGCGGCTCACGAAAGCGTATGCCGACAGGATCGCGACGCAGGTGCTGCCCGCCTACCGCCGGCTGCACGACTTCCTGAAGAACGAATACTTGCCCCACGCGCGCGCCAGCATCGGCATGTCCGATCTGCCGAACGGCGCGTCCTGGTACGCGTACCTCGTGCGCTACCACACTGGAACGTCCATGACGCCGGACGAGGTGCATCGGCTCGGCCTGTCGGAGGTGACGCGGATCCGCGCCGATATGGAGCGGATCAAGAACCAGGTTGGACACGCCGGCGATCTCCGCAGCTTTTTCGACGCTCTCAGGACCGACCCGCGTTTCTATTATCACGAGGCGTCGGAGCTGCTCGCAGGCTACGGAGCCATTCGCCAGCGCGTCGAACCGGCGCTGCCGCTGCTGTTCGCCGTCAAACCGAAGACGAGTCTCGAGATCCGGGCGGTCGAGGCGTTTCGCGCGCCGACCGAGGCCTCGGCGTCCTACGAGCCGGCGAGTGCGGACGGCAAACGACCGGGCGTGTTCTACGTCAATACATACGACCTGGCATCGCGGCCGACGTACGCCATGGAGGCGCTGTTCCTGCACGAGGGCGTGCCGGGCCATCACCTGCAGATTTCGGTCGCACAGGAGGCGGCGAACCTGCCGCGCTTCCGGCGATTTGCGTGGGACACGGCGTACGGCGAGGGCTGGGCGCTCTACGCGGAATCACTCGGCCGCGACCTCGGGCTGTATACGGACCCGTACAACGCGTTCGGGGCGCTTTCGAACGAGATGTGGCGGGCGGTTCGGCTCGTGGTCGATACGGGCATCCACTCGAAGGGATGGACGCGCGAGCAGGCGATCGACTACTTCCGTGCGAACACCGCGCTTGGCGACGCCGATATCGCTGCTGAAGTCGATCGCTACATCGCGTGGCCGGGACAGGCGCTCGCGTACAAGGTTGGACAGCTCGAGATCCTCAAGCTACGCCAGCGCGCCCAGCAGAAGCTCGGGGCGCAGTTCGATATTCGCGCGTTCCACTCACAGATACTCGAGAGCGGGTCGCTGCCGCTGACGGTGCTGGACGCGAAGATCGATCGGTGGCTCGCCGGAAAATAAAAAAAGGAAAAAGGGGACGCTACCCTTTTCTTCAGAAAGCAAGAAAAGGGTAGCGTCCCCTTTTTGGTGAGGCAGCTATTTTCCGTAGCCGAGGGTGGTGATCGACTCGACCTTGCCGGCCACGAAGCGCACGCGCTGCATCAGCTTGTTCGGGCCGAAATCGTAGGTCCAGAGATCCACCGGCACGTCCTCGCGCCCGGGGAACGAATACGACCGGTCGCCGACCTCGTATTGCGGCTGCCGCTGGATCCACGTCCGCTCGCGCTTCACCGGCTCGCCACAGACCTCCAGCACCTTCTCGATGGGATCGTCCTCCTTGATGATCCGGCTGCCGCAGCGCATGGAGTCCGCATGCGCGTAGCAAGGCATGAGCGCCAGCAGCCAGGCGCCGATCGCCGCCGCGAACGCGACGCGACCTCTCGACGAGATCCCATCACGCAGCGAATGAACCTCAGTATCCATACCCATCCGTCCTGATCTCCTCGAGATCGTCGCCGACGAAGCGCAGCTTGCGCAGCAGCTTGCTCGGACCCTGGTTGTAGGTCCAGATCTCGACCGGCACCTCGACCCAGCCCGGGCCGAAGTACGAGTAGTCGTACGGCCCGGTGTAGTACCGCGGCCCGCTCGCGACGCCCGCGAAGCTCACGCTCGTGGGGTCGCCGCAGAGCGTCCGCACCTTGTCCTTCGAATCGCCCGTGCGCACGAGCTTGCTGCCGCAGCGCATCGTGTCCTCGGCGAACGAGGCGGGACCGAACGCCACCAGCGCAGCACCGACCACAAGCAGCGCAACGAAGCGAACCCACATTAAACGGACTCCCGGGTATTCAAGATTCCGCACGCGCACGCTGATCGCTCCACATTCTGTCCAAATCGTTCGCGTCGCAATTCTGTGACCGGTGCACGCAGCGCGCCACGGGTCATTCCGATCTTACGAGCTTTCCCGGAGAACTGAGAGATCCCTCTCACTGGCGGTCCCGCCGCCTGAGCAGCCCATCACGTTCGTCGGAAAATCTTACGAACAGACTCGTTCCCGCGCCGGGAAAGCTTATGTCCGCCCGGCGGATGGGAACGAGCGATGGCGTTTCGAAGCATCACCCGCACCGCGCCGGCATTGCTGGCCGGTGCCCTGCTGGCCGCAACCCTCTACGCCGCTCCGGCCGGTGTCGCGCCGGCCGGCGAGGACGTGCGGGCAATGAACGGCGACGTCCTGCGGCTGCAATCCGAGGCTCGCCGCACGAAGGCCACGGACGTCGGGACCCGCGCAGCGAAATCGCTGGCGAAGCGCCAGATGGCGCTGCAGAAGCTGATCGACCGCGACCCCGCCGCAGCGGCCGCGATCGCGCTGCCGGGCAAGGTGCTCGCGCAGCTCGGCCAGACGTTCCCTGCGCAGAAGGCCACTCTCGAGCAGCGGGGCAGCTGGGACGGCGAGGTCGAATACCTGATCGAGGACGACGCGAAGCTGCAGTCGCACCGCAAGATCTTCCGTCTGCTCCGTGGCGCGGACAGCCTGGAGCTGTCGTTCGCCGGTCGCGAGCCGCCGCGACTCCGCAGCGGGCAAAGACTGCGCGTCGGGGGCGTGCGGGCTGCACGCTCGGTCGCGGCCACCGAAGTGGAAATGCTCGACGGATTCCTCGATGCCGGCTCGGGCTCGACCCAGTCGCTCGATGCGAGCGCGGCGCAGTGCTCGACGACGGGCGCGCAGCCGATCCTGACCGTGCTCGTCAACCTTCCCGACTACAAGCTGCCCACCGCGGTGACCGCGGACTTCATGCGCGGCGTGCTGCTCGGCAACGCCTCGAGCGGCGTGAAGAGCACGCCCGACTGGAACCTGGACGACTTCTGGCGACAGTCGTCGGACGGCCGCACGTGGGTCGACCCGAACAGCACGGTCGTGGGTCCGATCCAGCTCGCGTCGAACTTCAACACCAATGGCTCGGGCGGCACCTATTGCGACAACTACGCGCTGCGTGATGCCGTGATCGCGGCGATCGACGGGCAGGTCGACTTCCGCAACTACTCGCGCATCCAGATCGTGATGCCGGGCAACGGCGCGTGCACGTGGGCCGGCACGGCCAACGTCGGCTGTCGCTCGCTCAGCAGCGCGGGCGACGGCCCCTTCACCGCGTCCGTCGCGTGGCAGCGGGCCGAGACCATGGCGACGCGCGGCAGCGCGGTCCGGCTCTCGAGCCACGAGATCGGCCCCACAATCTGACGCTCGGGCACGGGACGACGCGGGACTTCGGTGTCGACGCGGTCGGCGCCCTCGGCTCGATGGGGACGTGGAACGAGTACGGGGACACGTTCAACACGATGGGCTCCTGGAACTTCGGCTTCTACGCGGCCTCGCAGCAGGCAAACTCGCTGCACTGGCTCGATGCCGGCACGAACTACCAGACGGTCGAGACGAGCGGGACGTACACGCTGCAGCCGTACGAGGCCCGGCCGGCGGGACTCAAGGCGCTCCGCGTGCGTCGCGGCACGGGCAACAACGCGTTCCTGTGGATCGAGGCGCACCAGAGCCAGGCGCCGTACAGCTCGCAGCTCAACCCGGCGGTCTTCAACGGCGCACTGCTCCGCTACGAGGACGACTTCACCGGAAGCTCATCGAACCTGCTGGATTTCACGCCGGCGACCGACACGTTCAACGACGCCGTGCTCGCGGTGGGCCGCACGTGGATGGATCCGTACTCGAACGTCAGCATCACCGTGAACAGCATGTCGTCCTCCGGGATGGCGGTCACGGTGAACTACGGAGCCACGACGTGCACGCCGGTGGCGCCGTCGGTCACGCTCTCGCCAATCGCGGCCTCCGCGGAACAGGGCGGGACGGCGTTCATCTCGGCGGTCGTTCGTAACAACAACGCCCAGGTGTGCGGCGGCGAGACTTTCGCGCTGTCCACGGCGGCGCCGGGCAGCTGGTCCGCCGATCTCGTCGCGAGCTCGGTGACCGTGCTGCCGGGCCAGCAGGTGCAGACGACGCTGTCGGTCAAGGTGCCGGCGGGTTACGCACTCGGGACCTACCCGGTGTCGGTGACGGCACGCGGCGACACGAGCGCGCTTCCGGCCACGGCCAATGCCAACGTCACGGTGACGGAGCCGGCCGGCGCGACCTGCCAGGTCATGAACCCGACGCTGACGATGTCGCCGGCGAAGGCGACGGTCGACTACGGCGCGTCCACGCGCGTCACGATCGGAATCCACAACAATGACTCGAGCGCCTGCCCGGCCGAGTCGCTCTCGGTGAGCGCCAATGGGCCGACGTCGTGGTCCTACGCATTGAAGACCGGCACAGTGAGCATCGCGTCGGGTGCCGACGGCCAGGTGGCGCTCGATATCGGCGTGCCGGATGGCTTTGCGGAAGGAACGTATCCCGTGGCCGTCAGCGTGCGTAATGTGGACGGCACGATCAATGCGTCGGGTACCGTCGCGGTGGACGTTGTGAAGCCGGCGTGCGCCCCGGGCGCGCCACTCGTCACGATGTCCCCGGCCGACGTCACGCTCGAGCCGGGCCGCGCAATGCAGCTCTCGGTGACCATCAGGAACACGAGCGCGTCCACCTGCGGCGCCGAGGCGTTCAACCTCGGTGCGAAGGTGCCTTCCGGCTGGTCCGATGCGTTCGGCGGTGACTCCGTTTCGCTGAGCCCCGGCCAGGAAGCAAGGTTCACGTTCAGCGTCGCTGTTCCCCAAGCCGCGGATCCCGGTGCGTATGCCGTGCAGGCGTCGGTCAACAGCGCGGCGAGCGGCCTGTCCGCGCAGGCCGTCTCCAGCGTCACGGTGATGAAGCCCGAACCGCCGCCCTGCACCACGGGCACGCCGAGCTTGAGCGTGTCGCCCGCGAGCGCGAGTGTCACTGCGGGTTCGACGGTGCAGTTGGTCCTTACTGCCGGCAACACGAACTCGGCGAGTTGCGCAGCCGAGGCGTACGGTGTCGGAGCCTCCGTGCCGTCCGGCTGGTCGCAAGCGCTCGGCAGTGCGGCGCTGACCATGGCGTCGGGTGCACAGGGATCGACGACGTTGACCGTGCAGGTGCCGTCCTCGCAGGCACCGGGCACGTTTCAGATCGGCGCCGGCGTGACGGGAGCAAGGAGCGGATTGACCACTACCCAGGCCGTCAGCGTGACCGTGGAAGTCCCGGCTGCCACGCCCACACCGACGCCCGCACCGAGCCCGGCGCCGACTCCGCCGGTCACACCGGAGAAACCCGTGACCTCGACGGGGCAGCCCGTCGCGCTGTCGATCTATGTAGTGAAGAAGAACAAGGGCTCGGTCTCGGTGAGCGAGACCGGCCAGTACTGCACGAAGAAGTGCGCGTTCAGCTTCGCGCAATCGTCCGCGACGACCGTGACGCTGACGGCGAGCTCGAGCGGCAGGTTTGCGTTCGCTGGCTGGAGCGGTGCGTGCAGCGGAAGCGAGCCGACGTGCGTCGTGACGATGGACGCTGCGAAGAGCGTGACGGCGCAGTTCGTGAAGGTGAAGAAGTTGC
>VEPJ01000188.1:0-28856 GCA_012026925.1 Gammaproteobacteria bacterium
GGCTGTCGAACTGCTCGCGGATCTGGAAGAAGAACACGCCCAGCACCAGCATGGCGACGAGCACGTCGAGCGCGACGCCGAGCTCCACGATCATCGGCATGCCGTAGGTCGCGCTCATCGCGCCGAAGAAGAGCCCGTTCTCCATCGAGAGGAAGCCGACGACCTGCGACATCGCCTTGCGACGCGTGATCATCGTGATGAACGCCAGCAGGATGACCGCGACCGCGATGCCGATGGCGTTACGCATGGCGGTGTTGGCCAGCGCCGCGATCGGCTGCGCCAGTCCGAATGCGAAGACCACCGTCACCACGCCGGCGAGCATCGTGCCGCCCATGTTCATCATGGGCTCCGTGTCCCAGTACACCTCGAGCCGCCGGATCATGCGGTGCAGCAGCCACGGCAGCAGGATCACCTTGAGCGCCAGAGTCAGTGCGGCCGACAGGTACAGGTGGCTCTGTCCGGTCCGCCACGCGAGCAGCACGGTGGCCACGAAGAGCAGCGCCCCCTGCAGGGCGAGCAGGTTCACCAGGCTCACGATGCGTCGTTGCGAGAGCATCGAGAACGACAGCAGCAGCAGCAGCGCCGCGCAGGCATTCAGGAGTTGCAGGTCGAAGGGCGTGCCGGCCATCTTCAGGCTCCGAGCAGGATGTGCACGAGCATCCCGAGCACCGCGAACAGGAACGCGGTCGCGAGGAACTCGGGGGCCCGGAATACCCGCAGCTTGGCGGAGAGCGTCTCGATCAGCGCGAGCCACGCGCCGGCCACCGCCAGCTTGCCTGCCAGCACCGGGATGGACACGACGAGGTCGAGCGGACCCGCGTCACCCGTCGCGATGCCCCAGGGCACGAACAGCGCGAAACCGATGCACGCATAGTTGAACAGCTTGAGCGCCGACGCCCATTCCATCAGGGCCAGGTGCCGCGCCGAGTATTCGAGCAGCATGGCCTCGTGGATCATCGTGAGCTCGAGGTGGGTGGCCGGGTTGTCCACCGGGATGCGCGCGTTCTCGGCGAGGAGCACCATCGTGAAGGCCACGGCCGTGAACGCGAGGCTCGGGTAGAGTCCGAGCGCCTGCGTGGCCAGCCGCTCCGTGA
Source organism: Gammaproteobacteria bacterium (assembly GCA_012026925.1). GTDB lineage: Bacteria > Pseudomonadota > Gammaproteobacteria > Steroidobacterales > Steroidobacteraceae > RPQJ01. Next base: position 1,095 of record VEPJ01000188.1, read on the forward strand.
TGAGCGGCAGTGCCGTCGTCGCCGAGATCAGCGACGCGACGAAGATGACCATGAGCAGCGCGGGCTCGGCGAGAAACCCGACCATCATCTCGCGCCGCGCGCCGAGCGTGCCGAAGGCCGTGCCGATGTCCATCGCCGCGAGCGACAGGAACACCCTGGCCACGGCGAACAACCCGACCAGCGCGATCGCGTCCGCCGCCGAGGTGAACGGCAGGCCCGTCCCCATCGAAGGAATGATCGCGGCGGCGGCGACCATGGCCCCGAACACGACGTACGGCGCCGCGCGGAAGAGAGGCGACGCCGCCTCGGCGATCACCGCGTCCTTGTGGAAGAGCTTGCGGATGCCGAAGTAAGGCAGCAGCAGGCTCGGGGCGCGACGGTTCTGCAGCCATGCACGGCACATGTTGACCCAGCCGAGGAACAGTGGCGCCACGGCGAGTGCGGCGAGCACCTCGAGCACCTGCGTCGTCCACGCCGTGGCGTTCACAGGACCACCGCCAGCAGCAGCACGAGCGTGATGAAGCTGTAGAGCAGGTAGGTCGAGATCCTGCCTTGCTGCAGCCATGCCACCGCATCCGCCACGCGCTGCACGACTGCGCCGAGCGGCTCGTAGAGCGCGATCCAGATCCGGTCACCGATGGTGACGCGGTACTGCGGCGCGCTGTCGAACGGCGACGGCAACTCGCGGTCCATGTGGAAGAACGACTGGAAGATGTGGCGGATCGGCTGCCCGAATCCTTCCGCGGTGTCCTGCATTCGGGCATCGAGCCGCACGAAACCGCAGTCCCACGCCGGTGCCCGTCGCACCGCGCGGCGATAAGTGCCGCGGACGGCGAAATACGTGATCGCCACGACGCCGATGATCACCAGCAACAGCACCAGCGGCGCGTACGAAACCTCCCGGTCCGGCAGCGGCGCCAGCAGCCACGACCATCCCCGAACGGCCGGCACGGCATGGCCCGTCAGCTGTCCCGTGACGTGGCCCAGTCCGCGCACGACCTGCACCGGCAGCAGGCCGAGCAGCACGCAACCCGCCGCCAGCCAGGAGAGGCCCAGCTTCTCGAGCTGGCCTGCGTCGTGCGCGTTCGCGAGCGATGGCTCCCGCGGCTGGCCCAGGAATATCACGCCGTAGAACTTGACCATCACGTAGCCGGCCAGGGCGGCCGCGAGCGCCACGACCGACGCGCCGAGGGGCAGCAGCATGTTCACGAACGGGTGCGGCACTTCCTGCGCGAACAGGAACGACTGCAGCAGCAGCCACTCGGAGACGAACCCGTTCAGCGGCGGCAGGCCGGCAATCGCGAGCGCGCCCACGAGCGTGAGCCAGGCGACCCAGGGCATGCGGTGGATCAGGCCGCCGAGCCTGCCGAGGTTGCGCTCGCCGGTCGCGTGCAGGACCGCGCCGGTCCCGAGGAACAGCAGGCTCTTCATGAACGCGTGGTTGAGGGCGTGGTAGAGGACCGCGGTGAGCGCAAGCGCGGCGAGTGGCCGCATGCCGACGCCCTGGAAGACGATCGCGAGCCCGATCCCCGTGAAAAGGATGCCGATGTTTTCGACCGAGGAGTAAGCCAGCAGTCGCTTCATGTCGGTCTGCGCCGCGGCGAACACGACGCCGAAGAGCGCCGTGCCGAGCCCCACCGCGACGGGGATCAGGCCCCACCACCAGAGCGGGTCGCCCAGCAGGTCGAACGTGACCCGCAGTACGCCGTACACGGCCGTCTTGAGCATGATGCCGCTCATCAGCGCGGAGACCGGCGACGGCGCCGCCGGGTGTGCCTCGGGCAGCCAGACGTGCAGGGGCACGAGCCCTGCCTTGGCGCCGAACCCGACCAGCGCGAGGCCGAACGCCGCGGCCGCCCAGCCCGGCGCCAGGTGTGCGGCACGCATGGCATCGAACGTGAACTGCCAGCTCCCGCCCTGCATCACGCCGAAGCTGAGCAGGATCGAAATCGCGCCCAGGTGCGCGATCAGCAGGTAGAGAAATCCAGCACGCCGGATTTCCGGCAGCCCGTGCTGGGCCGTGACCAGGAAGTACGACGACAGGGCCATGGTCTCCCACGCGACCATGAACCCGTAGGCGTCATCGGCGAGCAGCACGAACCCCATCGCGGCGAGAAACAGGTGGTACTGCAGGCACAGGAGCCCCGGCGCCGTGCCCTGCCCCTTGCGAAAATAGCCGGCGGCGAAGACCGATATCCCGGTCGAGGCGGCACCGAGCAGGAAGAGGAAGACGCCGGACAGCGCGTCGAGGCGCGCGTGAAACGGAAGATCGGGCAGCCCGACCAGGAGCGTCACGGTTTCCGCGGGAGAGACGATGCCGATGGCCGCGACCGCGGCCAGCAGCGCCCCGCACGAGGCCCCGAGCGGGAACAGGACCCGCGCGATCAGCCTGAAACTGTTCGGTCGCAGCACGCCGCAGAATCCGATCGCCAGCCACAGCGCGAGCAGCGTCAGGCAGGCGGACAACGGCGATTCGAGAACGGTCATGCTCGCACGGGTGTCGACGGGTTCCGGATTTCGACGCGGCCACCAGGCCGCTGATCGACCCGACGAACATTACCATTATTTTCGGTTGATTATAAATTGTCGGGTATCTTCTTTGATGTCTGAGACATCTTTATTGGCGACCCGGCGAGCCGGATGCGTCGATGCATTTGACAAGGGAATGAGGCCAGTCTTTCATTCGTCGCGCACGCCATCGAAACGAGGCCATTGAATGAGCGGCGCCCAGGAGCCGACCGGCACCATAGACGTAGCGCTTGCTCACGCTGCACGCCTGCTTACGAGACAACCGGCCCTGGCCGCCGAACAGGCCAGCGAGGTTCTCAAGGTTGCGCCGGGACACCCTGTCGCGACGGTCATTCTCGGCGCATCGCACCGGGCCCGAGGCGACACCGCAGCGGCGCTCGAGATACTCGAGCCCCTGGCGCTCGCCTATCCTGACTGGGTCTCGCCACAGTACGAGCTCGGCCTCGCACTTGGTGCTGCCGGTCGCAGCACCGATGCAGTGACTCGGCTGCGTCGCGCCGTGGAACTCAAGCCCGAGATGGGCGACGCGTGGCGCGCGCTCGGCGACAATCTCACCGCCCTCGGGGACACCGACGGCGCCGATGCCGCCTATGCCCGGCACATCAAGGCCGCAACCCGGGACCCTCGCCTGCTCGAGCCGGCCGCGGCCCTCTGCGAGGGGCGCATCCCGGTTGCGGAGCGCCTGCTGCGCGAGCACCTGAAGCGCTTTCCCACGGACGTCGCGGCCATCCGCATGCTGGCCGAAGTGGCCGCGCGGCTCGGGCGCTACCGCGACGCCGAGACCCTGCTCGCGCGCTGCCTGGAACTGGCCCCGGGCTTCAATGCTGCCCGCCACAATTACGCGCTGGTCCTGCAGCGGCAGGACCGGTTCGCCGACGCGCTGCGCGAGGTCGAGCGACTCCTGCAGGCGGACCCGACCGACACCGGCGGCCGGAACCTGAAAGCGTCCCTTCTGGCGAGGCTGGGCGAGGTCCAGCAATCGGTTGAAATCTACCGGCAGGTGCTGGACCAGTTTCCCGGGCACCCCAAGGTCTGGCACAGCTACGGGCACGCGCTGCGCACGACCGGCCGCCAGTCCGAGTCGATCGACGCGTACCGCAGGTCGGTCGAGTTGTCCCCGGGCTATGGCGAAGCCTACTGGAGCCTGGCGAATCTCAAGACCTTCCGCTTTTCGGCGGCGGACATCGAGCGGATGGTCGAGCAGCTGCGCCGGGAAGACCTTTCGATCGAGGATCGTTTCCACTTCCACTTCGCGCTCGGCAAGGCGCTGGAGGATGCGGCCGATTACCGCGCCTCCTTCGGGCACTACGCCGAGGGCAACCGCCTGCGCCGGTCAGTCATCGACTACGACGCCGACGCCGTGTCGGAGCGCGTTGGCCAGACCAAGTCCCTGTTTACGGCCGACTTCATCGAGTCCCGCCGCGGCAGCGGCAGCCAGGCGCAGGACCCAATCTTCATCGTCGGCCTGCCGCGCTCGGGGTCGACGCTGCTCGAGCAGATCCTCTCCAGCCATTCCGCCGTCGAAGGGACCATGGAACTCCCGGACATCGGCGCCATTGCGCGCGAACTGGGGGACCGCCGGGGACGGAAGGCACCCTACGCCTATCCGGGCATCCTGGGGGAGCTATCGGACGACGAACTGCGGGCCCTCGGCGACCGCTACCTGCGGAGCACCCGCGTGCAGCGCAAGAGCGATGCCCCGTTCTTCATCGACAAGAACCCGAACAACTGGCTGCACGTCGGGCTGATCCAGCTGATCCTGCCGAACGCCAGGATCATCGACGCGCGCCGGCACCCGATGAGCTGCTGCTTTTCGGCGTTCAAGCAGCACTTCGCGCGCGGCAACCGCTATTCCTACGACCTCGCCGAACTCGGCCGTTACTACCGCGACTACGTCGACCTGATGGAGCACTTCGACCGGGTCCTGCCCGGCCGCGTGCACCGTGCGATCTACGAGCGCGTGGTCGACGACACCGAAAGCGAAGTCCGCCGCCTGCTCGCTTACTGCGGGCTGCCCTTCGAGGACGCGTGCCTGCGCTTCTACGAGAACGAGCGCGCCGTGCGAACGGCCAGCTCGGAGCAGGTGCGCCGGCCCATCTATCGCGACGCGCTGGAGCAATGGACCCACTATCGCGAGTGGCTCGGGCCGCTCGAGCAGGCGCTGGGTCCTGTCGTCGAGACTTACGCCCGCAGCAACGCGAGTTGAAATCCGCCGGGGCGGACGATCAGAATTGCAAAATTTTTCCAAAGGGGAGAACGGCGATGACTCGTAGCCGCAAGAGAAAGCTGCAGCGACTGCAGGCGGGACCGTCCGCGCGACGGATGGCGATGGCCTTGCCTCTGGCGCCGCTGCTGATGGCCGGCGTGAGCAGCGCCCTCGCGCAGGATACGGGCGCCGCGCTCGAGGAAGTCGTCGTGACGGCCCAGAAGCAGCAGGAGAACCTGCAGGCCGTGCCGATGAGCATCCAGGCGTTCGGGGAGAGCAAGCTCCAGGACCTCCGTATCACCTCCATGACCGACTACATGAAGTTCATGCCCAGCGTGACCTTCCAGACGTTCGGTCCCGGCTTCACGCGCGTGTTCATGCGCGGCGTGGCGAGCGGCGACAACGGCAACCACTCGGGCCCGATGCCGAGCGTCGGCCAGTACCTCGACGAGCAGCCGATCACGACCATCCAGGGCTCGCTCGACATCCACGTCTACGACATCGAGCGCGTCGAGATGCTCGCCGGTCCGCAGGGCACGCTGTATGGCGCGAGCTCGCAGGCCGGCACGATTCGCACCATCACGAACAAGCCCGATCCCAAGGCCTTCAGCGCCAGCTACGACCTGCAGGGCAATTACGTTTCCGGGGGCGACGGCGGCTATACCGCGGAGGGCTACGTCAACATCCCGCTCACCGACTCGAGCGCGGTGCGGCTCGTCGGCTGGTACGAGCACTCGCCCGGCTACATCGACAACGTGAAGGGCACGATGACCTTCCCGACGTCGGGCATCACGATGGACAACTACTCGCGGGCCAAGGACAACTACAACAGCGGCGACACCTACGGCGGCCGGGCGTTGCTCAAGATCGACCTGAACGACAACTGGACGATCACGCCGGGCGTGATGGGACAGGTCGCGGATTACAACGGCGTATTCGCCTACGACCCGAACATCGGCGACCTGAAGATCACGCATTTCTACCCGGAGAAGTCGAAGGACACCTGGGTCCAGGCCTCGCTCACCGTGGAGGGCAAGATCGGGTCCTGGGACATGGTCTATGCGGGCGCCTACCTGGACCGCACCACGGATACCCAGTCCGACTACTCCGACTACGGCTACTGGTACGACGTGTGCTGCGGCTACGGCACCTACTTCAAGAACGACGCAGGTGATTTCGTGAGCCCGGCGCAGTTCATCCGCGGCAAGGACGGCTACAAGATGTGGAGCAACGAGCTGCGCTTCAGCTCGCCACGCGACCAGCGCCTGAGGTTCACCGGGGGCCTGTTCGCGCAGTCCGCCGAGCACCAGATCGAGCAGCGGTACATGGTCGACGACCTCACCTCGTACTACTGGGTGACCGGCTGGCCCGACACGATCTGGCTGACCGAGCAGACGCGCACGGACGACAGCTACGCTGCGTTCGGCGAACTCTACTACGACATCACCGAGAAGCTGACCGCGACGGCGGGCTACAGGTTGTTCAACACGGACAACAACCTTAAGGGCTTCTTCGGATTCAACGCCAACTACAGCTCCAAGACCGGCGAGGCGGCCTGCTTCAACCCCAAGAAGTACCGCGGCGCGCCGTGCATCAACCTCAACAAGGACACGAGCGAGAGCGGCGGCACGCCCAAGGTCAATTTCGCCTACAAGTTCCAGGAAGACCTGATGGTCTACGCCACCTACTCCGAGGGATTCAGGCCCGGTGGCGTGAACCGTCGCGGGACGTTCCCGCCCTACAAGGCGGACTACCTGACCAACTACGAAGTCGGGTGGAAGACGACGCTGGCCGATGGCACGGTGCGCTTCAACGGGGCCGCGTTCATCGAAAAGTGGGACAAGTTCCAGTACTCGTACCTTGGCGAGAACGGCCTCACCAACATCCGTAACGCCGGCCAGGCCGAGATCGACGGGATCGAGGCCTATGTCGACTGGGCGGCGACTTCGCAGCTGCGGCTCTCGGCTGGGGCGACCTGGCTCAATCCGGAGCTGACGCAGAACTTCTGCCAGGCCCTCGACGTGAATCCCTGCCCGCCGGAACAGCTCGCCAAGAAGGGCACGCAGCTGCCGGTGACGCCGACATTCAAGGGCAACCTGATAGCGACCTACATGTTCAACGTCGGCGGATACGACGCCAGCGTGCAGGGCTCGTACGTCTACCAGAACGAAGTCGAATCGGAACTGATTCCCTACAACCGGCAGTTCACCGGCAAGCAGGGCGCCTACGGCATCGCCGACTTCTCCGGCAGCATGAAGAAGGGGCCCTACTCCCTGACGCTCTTCATCAACAATGCGTTCGACGAACGGGCCGATCTCTTCAAGTACCAGGAGTGCGCGGTCGAGGTCTGCGGCGTGGCGGTCGGACATCCCTACACGACCTACACCGGCACCAACCAGCCGCGCACGATCGGCCTGATCTTCCGCCAGGAGTTCTGAGCCGGGCCCCGTCTGGCGAAACGTTCCCCCCCGGGGCCGGGTCGCGCACGGCCCGGCCCCGGGAGCCCGTACGATGGGCGCCAAGACTCCGTGCGTACTGGAGCCGACCGGGCATGCGCGCCCCACCCCGCGATCTGATCGACGCCTACGACCCGAGCCTCCCGCTGGAGGAGGCGAGCACCTGCCCGTCGTCGTGGTACGTCGACCCGCGCATCCTCGACCTGGAGCAACGGACGACGTTCGCGCGCACGTGGCAGCTGGTCGCGCGGCTCGACCAGGTTCGCGAGCCGGGCCAGTACGTCACGACCGAGGTCGCGGGCGAGCCGATCGTCGTGGTTCGCGGCAACGACGGCGTGCTGCGCGGCTTCTACAACGTGTGCCGCCACCACGCGGCCGCCGTGATGACAGAGCCGGAGGGCTGCGAAAAGCACCTGCGCTGCCCCTACCACGGCTGGACCTATGCGCTCGACGGCGCGCTGAAGGGCGCGCCCGGCTTCAGGAACGAGCGGAACTTCGATCCGGCGCGGAACGGCCTCGTGCCGGTCGCGACGCAGGCCTGGGAGAACTGGGTGTTCGTGCGGCTCGAGCCGGAAGGATCGTCGCTGGAGGAGTTCCTCGGCCCGGCGGTCGTGGGCGAGATCCGCGCGCTCGGGCTCTCGAGGCTGCACTGGCTGGAGCGTCGTCACTACCGGTTCGAGTGCAACTGGAAGGTCTTCGTGGACAACTACCTCGACGGCGGCTACCACGTGCCTTACCTGCACAAGGGCCTGTCGAGCGTCCTCGACATCGCGAACTACACGATCGAGAACGGCCGCCACCACTGCCTGCAGTCGAGCCCGGTTTCGAGCAAGGGAGCCGAGTTCGAGACTGGAGCCGTCCGCAAGGGCGACCGGGCGCTCTACTACTGGTTCTACCCGAACTTCATGATCAACTGGTACGAGGGCGTGATGGACACGAACCTCGTCTTCCCGCGCGGCACGGACGAAACCGAGGTGATCTTCGACTTCTGGTTCGCCGACGTCTCCGCTGCGGCCGCCGTGCACAACCGCGCCAGCATCCACGTCGGGCAGCGCATCCAGGACGAGGACACCGCGATCTGCAAATCAGTGCAGCGCGGGCTCCGTTCGCGCGCCTACGACACGGGCCGGCTCTCGGTGCGACGCGAGGCCGGCGAGCACCTGTTCCACCGCCTGCTGCACGCGGATTTCTCGACCGGTACCCGCCCATGAATGACGCCCCCTACTCCCTCTACCGGCTCAAGCGAACGCCGTTCCACGAGCGCGTCGCGCCGCTCTGCCTGCCGCAGAACTGGCGCCGCTGGGCCGGCTGCATCACGGTCGGCTCCTACGATCTCGGCATCGACCGCGAGTACTGGGCGATCCGCGACGCGGCGGCCCTGATCGACGTCTCGCCGCTCATGAAGTACCTCGTCGAGGGCCCGGATGCCGCGCGACTGCTCGACCGCATCACGCCGCGCAACATCCACAAGATGGCCATCGGCCAGGTGTTCTATACCGGCTGGTGCGACGACGACGGCAAGCTGCTGGACGACGGCACCGTGACGCGGCTCGGCGAACGGAGCTTCCGCCTGACCTCGGCCGAGCCTTCGCTGCGCTGGCTGGCGATGAACGCCGTCGGCATGGACGTCACGATCACCGAGGCGACGGACCGCATGGCGGCACTGAGCCTGCAGGGACCGAAGTCGCGCGCGGTGCTCAACCGCTGTTGCGAGGACGGGCTCGATACGCTGCGCTTCTTCCGCATGGCGCCGAATCGCCTCGGGGGCCGGTCCGTGACGATCTCGCGCACCGGGTACACGGGCGACCTCGGCTACGAGATCTGGATGGACGCCGCGGACGCACTCCCGGTCTGGGACGCGATCATGGCAGCGGGCGCGGATCACGGCATCGTACCCTGCGGCATCCTCGCGATGGACATGGCGCGCGTCGAAGCGGGGCTCTTCATGATCGACGTGGACTACACCGCCGCGAACCACGCCTGGATCGCCGGCCAGAAGTCCTCGCCCTACGAGATGGGACTTGGCTGGACGGTGAATCTCGACAAGCCCGGCTACTTCGTCGGACGCCGCGCACTCGAGCGCGAACACCGCGAGGGTTCGGCCTGGAGGCTCGTCGGCCTCGAGGTGGATTGGGAAGGCCTCGAGCGCGTGTACGCGGAGGTCGGACTGCCGCCGCAGATCCCGGGCACCGCGGTCCGCGGCAGCCTGCCCGTCATGCGTGACCGCCAGCAGGTCGGATACGCGTCCACCAGCACCTGGTCGCCGATCCTGAAGAAGTACATCGCGCTCGTGCACCTCGAGCGCCCGCACTTCGAGCCCGGCACGCGCGTCGAGATCGAGATCACCGTCGAACATCATCGTCGGTACGCCCCCGGCACCGTGGTCGCGCTGCCGTTCTACGAACCGGAGTGGAAGAAGAAGTGAGCGCGCAGCAATACGACGCCATCGTCATCGGCGCGGGCCACAACGGCCTCATCGCCGCCGCCTATCTCGCCCGGGCCGGCAAGAAGGTCATCGTGCTCGAGCGCAACCCTTACATCGGCGGCGCCACGAGCACGCGCGAGATCTTCCCGGGCTATCGATTCACCGAGTTCTCCTACGTCGTGAGCCTGCTCAGGCCCGAGATCATCCGTGACCTCGAACTGCCGCGGCACGGACTGAAGATCCTGCCGCTGCCCAGCACGGTCACGCCGATGGACAACGGCGACTACCTCGCCGCCTGGGAGGACCACGACCTCACGCGCCGCGAGATCTACCGCCACTCGCCCCGCGATGCGGAGGCCACCGACGAGTACTCCCGGGTGATGGCACGGGCGGCGAAGGCGATCAAGCCGATCCTGGGCGTCGTACCCCCGGATCCCTCCTCCCTGAGCTGGCGCGACCTCGCGCGCCTGCTGCAGCTCGGACGCTTCGGCGCATCGCTGAGCGAGCAGGAACGCTACCGGATCGCCAAGCTCATGATGCAGTCGGCGGGCGACCTGCTCGACGAGTGGTTCGAGTTCGACCCGCTGAAGGGCACGAAGTCCGCGAGCGGCATCATCGGCACGTTCCTCGGGCCGCGCTCGCCGGGCACTGCCTACGTGCTGCTGCATCACTACATGGGCGAGATCGATGGCGCGTTCCGCGCCTGGGGTTTCGCCAAGGGCGGCACGGGCGGCATCGCGCAGGCGATCGCCAACTCCGCGAAGGCGCTCGGCGTCGAACTGCGGCTGAGCGCCCCGGTGGAAAAGGTGATCGTGACCGGAGGCCGCGCCACGGGCGTGGCGCTCGCCAATGGCGACGAGCTGAAGGCGAAGGTCGTCATGTCGGCGGCCGACCCGAAGCGCAGCTTCCTGCAGTTCCTGGATCCGCAGCACCTGCCGGACGATTTCCTCGCGGCGATCCGCAATTTCCGCGTCCGCGGCTCCTCGGGCAAGGTGAATCTGGCCCTGTCCGAACTGCCGCAGTTCACCTGCCTGCCCGGCGAGGGCCCGCTGCACCGCGGGGCGATCTCGTTCAGCCCGAGCATCGATTACATCGAGCGCGCCTACGACGACGCGAAGTACGGCCGCTTCTCCGAGCGCCCGTACATCGACGCGATCATCCCCTCGATGATCGACCGGGACATGGCGCCGCCGGGACACCACGTGATGTCGTGCTTCGTCCAGTACGCGCCGTACGACATCGAGGGCGGCTGGGACGATGCCAGGCGCGAGGCGTTCGGCGAGGCCGTGATCTCCACGATCGAGCGGCACGCCCCGAACATCCGGCGCGCCATCGTCGGCAAGCAGGTGATCACGCCGAAGGACATCGAGCAGATGGCCGGCATCACGGGCGGCAACATCTTCCACGGCGAGCTGCTGCTGCACCAGCTGTTCTTCCTGCGGCCGGCCCCGCAGTGGGCGGACTTCCGCACGCCGGTGCCGGGCTATTACTACGGCGCCTCGGGGGCGCACCCGGGCGGCGGCATCATGGGCGCGAACGGCCGGCTCGCGGCACTCGAAGTACTCAAGGACTGGCGGTAGGCGGCCATGGCGAATCCAGACATCATCGTCATCGGTGCCGGCCACAACGGGCTCGTCGCGGCCACCTACCTCGCACGGGCGGGACGCAAGGTGCTCGTGCTCGAGCGTCGTGAAGTGCCCGGCGGACAACTGGCTGGCGACGCACGCATCGGCGCGTTTGCGACGCGGCCGATTCACGCGGGCGGCCAGCTGCGCGCGGACATCGTCCGCGACCTCGGGCTCGCGAATCACGGCCTCGCGTCCGAAGCGTCCGCCGACGCCGGGGCTTACCTCGCTCCGCTGCCGGACGGGCGCATGCTCCGGCTCGCCGCCAGCACCGACGCCGCAACGCTGGACTCGATCCGCGCGTTGTCGCCGCGCGATGCGGAGCGCTGGCCGGAGTTCGTACGGTTCATGAACTCGGCGGCCGCGTACCTGGAGGCCGGACAAGCCACGCCCATGCCACGCCTCGCGAACGCCGACCTGCTCGAGCAGGGACGGCCCCTCGCGGCGCTGGCGTGGAAGCTGCGGCGCCTCGGTCGCACGGACATGTTCCGCTTCATGCGCGTCCTGACGATGTCGGCCGTCGAGTTCGCGGAGGAATGGTTCGAGTCCGAGCCCCTGCGTGCCGCGATCGGCGCCGTGGCGATCCACGGCGTCAGCATCGGCTCCATGTCCGCCGGCGGCGGCTACGTGCTGATCCACAACTGGCTGAATCGCGGCGGACTCGCCCATCGCGGCACCCGGGGCGGAGCGCAGGACATGGTGAACGCGCTGGTCGCCGCCTTGCGCGCTCGCGGGGGCGAGCTCAGGACTTCCGCGCCGGTCGCCCAGGTGCTGGTCGAACGCCAGGTCGTGCGCGGCGTGCGCCTCGAGTCAGGCGAAGAGATCCTCGCCGGCACGGTGCTCTCGGACGCGGACCCGCGGCGCACGCTGCTGGGGCTCGTCGGAGCGCCGGAGCTGCCGCCCGAGTTCGTCTGGCAAGCGCAGTCCATCAAGATGCGCGGCTCGGTGGCCAAGGTGCACGTGCTGACCGATGGCCAGCACGGGATTCCCGGCGGCACGGTCGTGATCGCGCCGACGACGAAGTATCTCGAGCGCGCTTACGACGCCGCCAAGTACGGCCAGGTCTCGGAGCACCCCTACCTCGAGCTCACCCACTCCGGCGACGTCGTCTCCATTCATTACCAGTTCGCGCCGTACTCGTTGCGCGGCGGCGACTGGCAAGCAATGCGCGCGACCCTCGAGCGACGCGCGATCGCGACCGTGAGCGAGCGGTTCGCCGGATTCCGCGACAGCATTCGCGAGGTCCGGTCGATCACCCCGTTCGACCTCGAGCAGACGTGGGCGCTGACGGAGGGCGACCTCAACCACGGGCAGCTGATCCTGGACCAGCTGCTCTTCATGCGTCCGATCCCGGGCTGGTCGGACCACCGCACGCCGGTGGACGGCCTGTACCTGTGCGGCAGCGGGGTGCACGGCGGAGGCGGCGTGAGCGGCGTCAGCGGCCGCAACGCCGCGCGGCGAGTGCTGCGGGTCAGCGCACGCGGCTGACCTCCGCTGCGCCGCGGCGCCTCAGGAAGACGAGCAGCGGGATTCCGGCGGCCGCCAGAGCCATGCCCCACAGGAAAGGCTCCCGCCCCATGCCCACGAACGCGAAGACGCTGTAGGCGCAGCCGAGCGCACCGAGCACGAGCAGCTCGGCGGATCGCCCGCTCCCACCGCGGTTCCAGAGCACCACGAGCGCGAGCGCGCAGCACAGGTAGAGCGGCAGCGCGGCAGCCGTCACGACCAGCGTCAGGAACGTGAAGCCGTCCACGAGCGACTTGCTGTAGTTCATCAGGATCATCAGCGTCGCGAGCGTGCTGGTCGCGACGAGCCCCGCTGCGGGCGCGCGGTACCGATTGGACGCCTGCAGCCACGACGGCAGCATGCGGTGGCTCGCCATCGTCCGGCTCAGTTCGCCCGACAGCAGCACCCAGCCGTTCAGGCAGCCGAGTCCGCTCACGACGACGAACACCGAGAGCCATCGGCCGCTGCCCGTCCCGACGAAGCGATCGAGCAGGTCCGCGAACGGCGCTCCGGACGCCGCGAGTTCCTCCTGGGGCAGCAGGATGATCGCGACCGCCGAGACTGCCACGTACACGGCGGCCGTGAGCAGCGTGCCTGCCATCGTCGCGCGGGGAATCGTGCGCGCGGCGTCGCGGACCCGGCCGGCGGGCACGGCAGCCGATTCGACCCCGAGCATGGCGTAGAGCGCGATGGTGGACGCGGCGAGCATCGACCCGAAGGTGAGCGGCGTCGTCGGGGGATTGCGGGAGTATGCCTCGGGCTCTGCGACGAGCAGCCACGCCCCGAGCAGGATGACGAACGCCATCGGCAGCAGCTTCAGCGCCGTCGTCAACACCTGCACGCGGCCGCCGGTGCGCGTGCCGAGCAGGTTGAAGCCCGTGAAGATCCAGAGCAGCGAGAGCGCCAGGACGAGCGGCGGAACGCCGGCCAGCGCAGGCGCTGCACTCCCGAGGTATCCGACCACGCCGACGGCCAGCGCGGCGTTCGTCACCCAGCAGGATATCCAGTAGCACCAGAGCGCAAGGAACGCGGGCCATTCGCCGAGCGTCGAGCGCATGTACGCGTAGGGACCGTCGGACTCGGGGAACACCTGTGCCAGGCGTGCGAACACCCGCGCGATCACGGTCACGCCCGCGACCGTGATGCCCCAGCCGACGAGCGCGTTGAAGCCGTAGGGTGCGAGCGACGCGGGCAGCAGGAAAATGCCCATGCCGATCGTGTTGCCGACCACGAGCGCGGCGCTCATCCAGAATCCGAGTTCCTTGCCCTGGCCGGCCGACGCTTCCGCACCGCTGCTCATCGCGCCGCACCCCCGGCCCGCGCGGCGTATGCCTCGCGGGCGTGCGCCAGGTAACCGAGCGTCGAGCTGCGCTCCCGCTCGTCGTTGTAGTCGGTACGCGCCTGCGCTTCCGCGATCACGCGATCGAGCCATCGGACGAAGTACGCGGCGTCCTCCGGCGCCGGCGGCGCTTCGCCCGGCAGGTCGAGGTAGATCGGGCTCGTGGTCGCGTACGGATAGAGATCGAGCACCAGCGGATCGGCGGAATCGTTCCACGCGCGCAGCACGGCCCAGCCGTCGGTATCCACCGGCAGGTCGCCTTCGCCATCGAAGCTGCGGCGGTCGCCCGCCAGCACGAACTGCCGGACCACCTTGCCGTTCCGCACGATCTCGAGGTGATCCACGGGCACGGGCGAGCGCAGTGCCACCCGATAGTGATACACGCCGGGGGCCCCGCGCTTCAGCGTGTCCCCGGGCCGAGCGCCCCCGAGGTCGAAACCGAGCAGCGGACCATTGCTCACGAAACTCCTGCCCGACTTCAGCGCGAGCTTTGCCGCCTGCCCGTCGAGGCGGCCGCCCGTGTTCAGGAACACGCGATTCAGGCCCACAGGGCCACGCAACGATGCGTAGTTCGCCATCGCGTCCGTGCCGGCGCCCGCGGGCAGCCGGAAGCCGAGGTTGAGCAGGCGGTACCAGACCTCGGCCGTCGCCTTGTGGTCCGAGAAGCCGACCACCTCGATGTAATCCACCTTGCCCGAGATCACGTCCGCGGGCAGCTCGTGGCTGAGCGTCTTCTCCTTTTCGGGCACCACCGGCCAGTCGAATGGATGCACGTAGCCGACGAGCGCACCCTGCGCGTGCGCAAGATCGGCGATGACCCCGTTGTACGGATAGGGACTCGCGAGCGCCGTGTGCCGGTACGACGAGAAGTCCGGCGTGATCAGGTGGTCCGACAGGTACAGGAGCCCGAGGTGCCCCCAGAAACTCGTATGGAACTCCTGCGCCTGCAGGATGAGCACGCGATCGTTGCTGGCGGGATCCGGGCCGGTGCGGAAATAGCCGAGGTCCGGTACGCGCTCCTCCTTGTTGACTACCAGGTTGTAGACGATGCCGAGGTCCTCGGACTCGGCCTGCCGCGCGAGCCCGGCGGGTGTATTGCGGTAATGCCCGCCGTAATTCATGTGCACGTGCAGGTCGGCACTCACCCAGTGCCCGAAGTCGGGCGGCAACGCGTTGCCCGCGAGCGTCGCCCGCACCTGCGTCTCCCGTCCGTCCGGCAGCTCCACGCGTTGCCGCCACGGCAACGCGGCAAACCCGTGCTGTACCGTGACGGTTGCGGCTCCACCCGGAACCTCGAGCGTGCACGGCGGCGAGCAGTGGAAGTAGTGCGTCTCCATGGTCTGCCGGGAGCGGTCGAAGCCGTCGTCCGCATGCATCCACGCATTCGCTGGCGCGTACGCCCGCCCGTCGTCCGCGAGCACCGAGACGCGCGCGGGCACGCGCTTGCCGGCCGGATCCACGACGTCGAGGACCAGTCGCGCCCGGGGCACCTTGTATCGGCGCAGCCCGGCGACGATCTCCTGCCGGGCTCCGCCGACCACGTCCTGCACGACCAGACTCGTGTTGCCGCGCTCGTTGCTCACGTAGACGACGCGCCTGCCGTCCGGCGACCAGCGGGCATTGCGGCTGTCGAAGTCGCCGAACGTGAGCGGCAGCGGCGCCGCACCGTCCGTCGTCGTGAGCCAGAGCTGGTGCCACTGGCGGCCGCGATAGCTGCTGTACAGCAGCCGCCTGCCCTCCGGTGCCTGCTCCGGATGCGCGCTCCAGGTCGTCTCCTCGCTGAGTACCTTGCGTCTCGCGGAAGGGTCGGCGACCGGCACGGCCCAGATATCCCCGGAACCGAGCGGCACTTCCGCGTTGCCGACGTAGTAGATCGTCGCACCGTCCGGCGACCACGAGGGATTCACTGCGTGGTCGAACACCGAGTAGTAATAACGGTCCACAGTGCTGCGGCGCTCCCCGAGCAACGGGTGTGCATCGCGCAGGCCGGTGGCGTCGAGCTCGGCGAGGAACAGGTTCAGGTGACCGGTGCCCCGCGTCGAGACCCAGGCGATCCGCTTGCCGTCCGGCGAGAGCCGCGGCTCGACGTTGACGTCACCCCCCGACGTCAATTGCTGCTCGCGGCCGCTCTCGAGGTCGAGGCGCCAGACCTCGATGCCGACCCCGTCGTATCGGCAGAACACGACCGTGCGGCCGTCGTGGCCGACGTCCGGCTGGTAGTCGTAGGCGCCGGCCGCATGCGTCAGTTCCGTGGCGTCGATCGAATCGACGTCCTGGCGCCACAGTGAACCGGCCATGCTGTATACGAGCCCCCGGCCGTCCGGCGTGAAACTCGCCGACGACGGTCCCGTCGTGAGCTGCGGCAGGTAGAGTTCCCGCCAGTAGTAACTGTGCGGCAGGTCCACCTGTTTCAACGCGGGTTCGCGGTCCGCGCGCGCCGCGCCGCCGCCGAGCATGCAGCAGGCCGCCGCGAGCGCGACCCACGCGCCGCGAGGGCCGGTCACGCGCCCTGCCCTGCGAGCGCCTCGTCGAGGCTGGCCCTCAGCAACTGCACCGCCTCGTCGACCTCGGCCACCGTCACCGAGAGCGGCGGCATGAACCGCACCGTGCTCGTACCGCAGGAGAGCAGGATCAGCCCGTTCTGATAGGCGCGCGTCACGAGTGCATCGCACAAGGCCCGCGCCGGCGTCCGCTCCGCGTCGGCCTCGATGAGCTCCATGCCGATCATCAGGCCCTTGCCGCGCACGTCGCCGATGCACGGATAGTGGCGCGCGAGTTCGCGCAGACGCCCCATGAAGTGCTCGCCCACCCGCGCAGCGTTGGCCATGTACTCGCGACGAACCAGTTCGAGCGTGGCAATGGCCGCTGCGCAGGTCACTGGGTTTCCGCCGTACGTGTTACCGTGCGCACCTCGCTTCCATTGCTCCATCAGCGAGCGCCTGGCGATCACCGCGCCGATGGGCAATCCGGAACCAAGGCCCTTGGCACTCGTGACCACGTCGGGTCGCACGCCCCAGTGCTCGACCGCGAACATCCGCCCCGTGCGCCCGACGCCGGACTGCACCTCGTCGCAGATCAGCAGGATGCCGTGCTCGTCGCAAAGTGCACGCAAGCCGGCGAGGAACCCGTCGGGCGGCACGAGATAACCGCCTTCGCCCTGGATGGGCTCGACGAGGATTGCTGCCACCTCGCCGGGCGGTACGTTGCGCTCGAACAGCATCCGGATGTAGTCCAGCACCGCCTTGCCCTGGTCCGATCCGGCGAGCAGCGGCCGGTAGGGATTCGGGTATGGCACGTGCGTGACGCCCGGCATGGTCGGGGCGAAGCCTTTCTGCTGCGTGTACTTGCTCGACGTGAACGAGAGCGAGCCCATCGTTCGGCCGTGGAAGCCCCCGAGGAATCCGATGAAGCGCGGTCGTCCGGTCACGTACCGGGCGAGCTTGAGGGCACCTTCCACCGACTCGGTGCCCGACTGGCAGATGAAGCTCATCACGGGCTCGCCCATCGGCGCCACGGCCGCGAGGCGCTCGGCGAGGCCGACGAAATTCTCGTGCCAGTAGTCGCTCGAGATGTGCAGGAACTTCTCCGCGGCACGCTTGACGGCATCGACGACCTCGGGGTGCGCGTGCCCCGTGGCGCACACCGCGATGCCGGAAGCGAAATCGAGGAAGCGGTTGCCATCCACGTCCCACACTTCGGTACCGCGCCCGTGCGACATCGCGAACGGGTAGTCGCGCGGATAGGACGGCGAAACGACGGCGGCGTCGCGCGCGATCAGCGCGCGCGCCTTCGGGCCGGGAAGCTCGGTCTTGATGTGCGGGTTCTGCACGATGGACTCCTGGTCAGGGGGGCCGCGGGTCACGCGGGCAGTCTTACCGGGTGGCTGTGCGCTTCCCGGGTGCGCGCGTGAAGCGCGCGCAGCGTCGAAACCTCGACGTCGCTGGGGGGCGCCAGCGTCTCGCCCTCCTCCGCAACGAGCAGCGGCCAGCCGACGGCGGCGCGGGCCTCTTCCGCCGTCGCGCCCGCGAAAAGTGCGCTCAGTTCGAGTTCCTGGCTTACCGCTGCAGGGGTGAGGATGCCGAAGTCGGTGATGACCGCCCGCGGTCCGCCGCCCCGTGCGCCGCTCAGCGCGCGTGATCCGTGCCCCTCGAGGAACCCCGCGCTCGTGCGGAAGTCCAGGGCCGGCACGAAGCTGCGTGGCGTGGCCTTGAGCATCACGAAGGTCTGTCGCGCGTGGGCCGCTATTTCGGGCGCGCCGCCGGCGCCCGGCAGGCGGGTGGAAGGCGATTCGTACGGGCCGATCACGGTGCTGTTCAGGTTGCCGAAGCGGTCCACCTGCGCCGCACCGAGGAAGCCGACGTCCACCCGGCCCGCCTGCAGGTAGTAGGCGAAGATCTCCGGCAGCGGTACGACGCAGCTCGCGGTGTCCGCGAGTTCGCCATCCCCGATCGAGAGCGGCAGCACGTCCGGTCGCGTCCCGATGGTCCCCGACTCGTAGATGAGCACGATCCCGGGCGCGTGCGTCAATCGCGCCAGGTTGCAGGCGGCGCTCGGCAACCCGATGCCGACGAAACACACGCAGCCGTCCCACAGCAGGCGCGCGGCCGCCACCGTCATCATCTCGTCGCGCGTCCACGCAGTCATGCGGCCCCCTGCAGGCTCGCGAGGAACTCGCGGTGATCCGCCGTGCCGAGCACGTGCCGCTCCATCCAAGCCTGGAATCCCGTGCGATCGCGCGAGATCGCGTCCCAGCGCTGGTAGAAGGAATTGTCGCGACCGTAGCAGCCCTGGGCGTACGCGGGATAGGCGCCCCCCGGGCAGTGCGCGACGGCACTGACGACCCAGTGCGGCAGGACGATCGAGTTCATCGCCGGCGGCAGTGTGTCCACGATTTCTTCCACCGTCACGACGAGCGCCCTCGCCGCGAGCCCCGCCTCGCGTTGCGCGCCGACGATGCCGTGCAGCGCGACGTTGCCCTGCCGGTCCGCACGCTGCGCGTGCAGGACCGTGACGTCGGGATTGAGTGCAGGGACTGCCGCGATCCGCTCGCCCGTGAATGGGCACTCCACGCTGCGAATCCTCGGGTTCGCAGCAACCAGATCCGTGCCGATGTAACCACGGAGCATCCCGAACGGCAGCCGCGCCGCACCGGCGCAGTAGGCCGCGGCCATGCCGGCGTGCGTGTGCTCGTCGAGTTCGAGCGGTTTCGGCCTGCCGCGCTCGACGGCCTCGCGCAGGCGGTGCAGTGAACCGACCCCGGGGTTGCCACCCCACGAAAACGTGAGACGGCGCGCACACCCCATGCCGATCATCTGGTCGTAGACGAGGTCGGGGGTCATGCGAACGAGGTGCAGGTCGCGCCGGCCCTGGCGGATGATTTCGTGCCCGGCCGCAAACGGGATCAGGTGCGTGAAACCCTCGAGCGCGACGCAGGCGCCGTCGGTCACGTATTCCGCGATGGCCTCGCGCAATGACAGGAGCTGCATCCGGCTACTCGACGACGGTCCGCGACTGCTCGCGCATGTATTGCGCAAGATAGTAGAAGGAAGCGATGGCCTTGCCGGTCGAACCCGACCCCTTCCAGCCGCCGAACGGCTGATAGCCGGGCCACGCCCCGGTGGTCGCGCCTTGCGGCCGATTGGCGTAGGTCACGCCGGCCTCGATGTGCTCGTGGAACCACGGCACTTCGTCCGCGCCGCCATAGAAGCCGGCGGTGAGGCCGAGGTCCGAGTCGTTCGCGAGCCGCATCGCCTCCTCGCGGTCCCGCACGCGATGCACCATCAGGATGGGCAGGAACATCTCGTGCCGCCACAGCGGATGAGCGAGTGGCGCCTCGGCCACCGTCGGCTCGACGTAATAGCCTCGCGCCAACTCGCCGTCGCGCGCCTGGTGACCGCCGACGATGATCCGGGCACCGCCTCCGGACAATTCGCCGGCGTACCGGGCGAAATTGGCGTAGGCGGCCGCATTCACGACCGGGCCGAGCCAGTTCGCCCGCAGCAGCGGGTCGCCGATGCGGATCGCCCGCGTGAGCCGCTCGATCCGCTCGAGCACGGCGTCGGCCACCGATTCCTCCACATAGAGCCTGGACAAGGCGGAGCATTTCTGCCCGCCCATGCCGAACGCGGATCTCACGATGCCCTGCGCCGCGTGATCGAGGTTCGCCCGTGCCGTGACGATGCAGGGGTTCTTGCCACCCATCTCGGCGATGCACGGTCGCGGGTAGGCACCGCCCGCCATCCTCCTCAGCAGGTCCATGCCGACGGACGCCGATCCGGTGAACGTCAGGCCCGCGGTGCAGTCGTGGGCCACCATCGCCTGGCCGACTTCGCGACCGGAACCGGACAGATAGTTGAATACACCGGGCGGGAGTCCGGCGTCGCGCACACAGTCCGCGAGCAGCCGGCCCGCCCAGGGCGTGTCGCTCGCGCCCTTCGCGACCACGGTATTGCCCGTCACTAGCGCGGCCGCGACCGGCCCGCCGGCAAGCGCCAGGGGGAAGTTGAAAGGCGCGATCACCACCCACACGCCGTAGGGCCGCATGACGCTGCGATTGCGCGACAGCACGCCGACGAGCGGATCGTTCGGCAGTTCGTGATCGAAACCGGCGTGGCTTTCGAAGTCCTGTGCGTAGTGGTGGAAGAAATCGACCGTCTCCTGCGCCTCACCGAGGGCTTCCATGCGGTTCTTGCCGACCTCGAGCGCGAGCGCCGCCGCGATCCCGTAGACGCGCTGCTCCATCACGTCCCCCACCCGGCGAACCAGCCGTGCCCGTTCCGCAACGGGCATCGCACGCCACGAGGGGTAAGCCGCCTGCGCCGCGCTCATCGCGCGCTCGACATGCTCGCGGCCGCCGACCGCGAAGAAACCGAGGTTGCGATCCACGTCGATCGGGCTCGGCCTGGGCGCGCTCCGGCCGGTTGCGACGTCGCTCCCGTCGATGAACAGGTCGTGCGTGCCGCCGAGCCGGGCCGTCGCCTCTGCCAGCGCGGCGTCGAAGCGCTCGTGCATCGCCTCCGGCGGGTCGAACATCGTCGCGTACGTCAGTCGAAAGCTCATGCAGGCCGTCCCTTCAGTCTGCGGGAAAATGGCGGGCGAGCAGCCGGTCGAGGAGCGCGAGCGCGTCGGCCAGCTCTCGCTCCCGGATCACGAGCGGCGGCGCGACCAGGATGAGGTTGCCGCGCGTCGCGAAGGAAACGCCCGCCGCCATCGCGTCGTCGACCAGCGCCTTGAGCGCCGGATGGCCCTGCGGCCAGGGAGCGAGCGGCTCACGCGTCGCGCGATCGGTCACCAGTTCGAGGACGGCGAACAGGCCATGGCCTCCGCGCACGTCGCCGATCACTGCGTGGCGACGCCGCAGATTCTCGAGCTCCTGCAACAGGACCGCGCCGAGCCGGCGCGACCGCTCGATGAGTCCTTCCTCCGCGTAGGCCTCGAGTGCCGCGACACCGGCCGCGCACGACAACGGGTGACCACAGTAGGTCAGGCCCGTGTAGAGCATCTCGTGCTCGACCCGGTCGGCGATAGCCGGCGAAAGCACGACGGCGCCGAGTGGCAGCACGGCGCCGGTCAGGCCCTTGGCCAGCGTCATCATGTCCGGTCGCCCCTCCTCGCCGTACCGCTGCCACGCGAACCACTCGCCGCAGCGGCCAAATCCGCTCATCACCTCGTCGGCGACCAGGGGCACGTCCCGCTCGCGTGTCACGCGACGAAGCGCGGGCCAGAACGTGTCCGGGGCGACGATGCCGTTCGAACCGGCGTTCGGCTCCATGAATACCGCAGCAACGCCAGGCACGCCGAAGTGATCGATGCGTTCCGCGACCGCGGCAGCAGCGAGCTCCCCGCACTCCGCATCACTGCCGCTGCCGAACGGACAGCGGTAGGCGTAGGGAGGCTCCACGTGGCTCACGCCGAAGGCATCGGGGTCCACCAGCGTGCGCGTACGCGAGTCGCCGGACAACGCCATCGCGAGGTGCGTGGAGCCGTGGTACGAACGTTCGCGGGCGATCACGATGCCGCGCGGCTTGTGCATCGCCTGCCGCACGATCTTGACCGCATGCTCGTTGGCGTCGGCACCGCCGAGCGTGAAGAAGACGCGCCCGCCCGCGAAACCCGAGCGCTCGAGCAGCATCTCTGCGAGCTTCGCACGCGGTTCCGCACCCCAGGCGTTCGTGATGAAGCACAGGCGCTCTGCCTGCGCGCGAACCGCCTCGACGAGTTTCGGATGCTGGTGCCCGAGGTTGCTGCACTCGGCGAGGCTGCTCATGTCGAGCACTTGCCGGCCGTCGGCGAGGAACAGCCGCGCGCCGGAGCCGCCAACCACGGTCGGCGCGTCCCATTGCGCCTGGATGCACCAGCTGTGCAGGACGGTGTGCCGTTCGGCGCGCAACGAGGCTCCCTGGGAGGCATGGCGGCCGTGCTCTGCGGCCGCCGTCGATTGATCGGCGGACGGCCAATCCTACAACCGCCTCGAGCCGGAGGCACGCCCGGCCCGCTCAGGACACGGCATCGGTCGCGACTTGTAGCCGCGACGCGCGTGAGCGACGATGGCGACCTGCACGTCCAGGGAGTCACCTCATGCCGAACCGAATGTACGGTGCGATTGCACCCCTGACCGCCGCTGCCGTGCTCGCCTCTGCGGGCGCCACTGCACAGACCGAGCCGAAGCAAGTGGTGAAGCCGCCGATTTCACAGGCCTGGATCGACGTCGCGACCTTCTCCGGCTTCGGCATGGGCGCCGGGATGGGCGGACAGGGCATGATGAACGCCACGCTCGGCGCGCTGATGGGAGGCCGCAACGCGAAGGCCGAGTTCGGCTTCACGCAGGGCGGGCCGGCCGGACGCTGGATGGACGTGACGCTCTACACCAGCCGCAACCCGAATCTCCCGGAGGCGCTGCAGAGCGTCCCCGAATCGACGGGACTCGCACCGACGCTGAAGCTCGAGACGCCCGAAAAGCCGAAGCCGGCCCCGAAGGCCACCGACGACGAATCGCCGACGGAGATCAACGCCGAGCCGCCCAAGGGCAAGCTCGTGATGTACTGGGGTTGCTCGGAGACCGTGCGGCCCGGCCAGCCGAAGGTGGTGAACCTCGAGACCGCGACGCTCGCGGAATTCGCCAAGTTCTTCGAGTCACGGCACGCGACGCAGCGCGGCACTCACGCGACGGCCGGACAGCCGATCTGGCCGAGCAAGTCCGACAAGCGCACCTTCCCGGCTGGCGCCTCGATCGTCGGCCAGCATGCATTCTCGGGTGACGGCGTGCCGGAGAGCTTCAAGTTCTCCATACCCGCCGCACAGGACATCATGCCCGAGATCAAGATCAAGCAGACCGCCCAGCCGACGTTCGTGCAGCTGGAGTGGAACGCGATCCCGACCGCCCGCGCGTACTTCCTCGGCAGCATGGGTGGGCTCCCCGGAAGCGAGGGCAAGGATGAGGCCGGCATGGTGATCTGGACCTCGAGCGAGCTGCCCGACAGCGGCTTCGGGCTGTTCGACTACCAGACGAACGCCGCCGTGGACAAATGGCTCAAGGACAAGGTGCTGCTGCCGCCCACCACGACGAAGTGCGCCATCCCGAAGGAGGCCGCGGGCGCCGGAATGTTGCGCGCGATCGCCTACGGCACCGACCTCAACATGGCGTACCCGCCCCGCCCCACGGATCCCAAGATCGCATGGGAACCGGAATGGAACGTGAAGATCCGCGTGAAGTCCATGACGACCACGATGCTCGGGATGCCCGAGGGCGGCGGCATGCCGGGTGCGGAAGGCGCGGACACCGAGGGGATGACCGACGCGCCGGCACCGCCGGCCGAAGGCACTCAGGCCGCGCCGCCGCCGGAAAAGAAGAAGAAGAGCAAGTGGAACCCGCTCGAGGCCGTGAAGGAGGCCGTGGAGAGCATCCCGCACTGACCGCGCTGCCGCGGCACTCGCGTCGTCTCTATGCGAGCGCCGCCGGGCGAACGGGCTCAACCTCGACCGGTATGCCGTTCAGCACGGCCGTCCCGGTCAGCTGATCGATGCGCTGGTCGTCGATCACGTCATTGATGCTGACACCGGGGACCTTCGCCGCGACCGAGAGGTGCGCGCCCGGCCGATCGTGTCCCCAGCCGTGGGGCAGGCAGACGACGCCCGGCATCATGTCCTCGGTGATTTCCACGGCGACCTCGACCTCGCCCACGCGCGAGCGCAGCCTGGCCCTCGCGCCGTCAACGATGCCGCGTCGCGCCGCGTCCCCGGGGTGGATCATGAGCGTGCAACGCGGCTTGCCCTTTACGAGCCGCTGGCTGTTATGCAGCCAAGAGTTGTTGCTGCGGACGTGGCGCCGGCCGATCAGCACGAGTTCCGGAGGCGGAGCATCCAGCGCGCGCGCGGCGCGCTCGAGATCGCGCAGGCAAGCGTCCGGCGCGAGATTCAGGCACCGGTCCTCGGTGGCGATGCGTCTCGGCAGTCCGGGCTCGAGCGGCCCGAGGTCGCCGCCGTTCGGTGACTCGACGAGCTTGCGCAGGCTCAAGCCCTGCGGTCGCCGGTCGGGCGCCTCGAGCTGCTTGCGGATCGCGCCGAATCCCGGCAACCGACCGAGCAATCGCAGCGCGCCGCGATTTTCCTGGCCATAGGCGCCGGTCCGCAGCATCCAGTCGAGCAGCCCATCGGGCCCGAGGCGCCGAGGGATGCTGCGCCTGGCGCGCGCCGCGCTCCGCTCCGCTCCGGGGCGAGTCCCCAGGCGCAGCGTCAGTTCCCCGAGGATCTCGTGGTCATGCAGCGCTCCGGCGGGCCGCTCGAAGAGCGGCGGCGCGTACTTGGCGACGTTGCGCACGGCGAAGCCGCTCAGCGCCACGTCGTAGTGACCGTGCTCGAGCGGGCTCGTCGGGGGCAGGATGACGTGCGCGTGGCGGGTCGTCTCGTTGAGATAGAGATCCACGGAGACCATGAACTCGAGGTCGGCGAGCGCACGGTCGAGCTGGCGCCCGTTCGGCGTGGACAGGACCGGATTGCCCGCAAACGTGATGAGGGCGCGGACCTGTCCCGGCCCGCCGGTGAGGATCTCCTCCGCCAGTGCCGCCACCGGCAGCTCGTTGCCGAACTCCGGCAGGTTCCGCACGCGGGACCGGAACTTACCGTAGTGCCCGCGCGAGCCGTAGGCACGGGTCAGGTCGACCGCAGGCTCCGCGAACATCATGCCGCCCTCGCGGTCCATGTGGCGAGTGAGCACGTTGAGGCAGTAGATGAGCCAGATCGTGAGACCGCCGTACTCCTGCGTGCAGGCGCCCACCCGGCCGTAGACGAGTGCGCGCGGCTCCGCGCAGATCTCGCGCGCCAGGCGCGCGATGCGTTCGTGCGCGATGCCAGTTCTCGCGGCGAGTCGCACCGGGTCGAACCGCAGCACGGCTTCGCGCAGCTGATCGAGGCCGCGCACTTGCGGGCCGAGGTGACCGAGGTCCGCGAGGCGTGCAGCCAGCACCTCGTGCAGGAGCGCGAGCAGCAGGAAGACGTCGGTGCCGGGACGGATGGGCAGGTACTCGTCGGCGATCTGCGCCGACTCGGTGCGACGGGGGTCCACGACGATGAAGCGGCCGCCGCGGCCGCGCAGTGCCTCGACGCGCTTCTCGAACCCCGGCGCGCTCATCAGCGCGCCGCCGGAGGCCACCGGGTTGCCGCCGATGCACACGCACCGCTGCGTGCGATGCACGTCCGGCCCCGGCATCAGGAACTGGTGTCCGAACATCAGGTACGAGGCCACCATGTGCGGGAGCTGGTCCACGCTCGTCGCCGAGTACAGGTTCTTGGTGCGCACGGCGCGGATGAAGTCGCCGATCGACAGCATCGCGCCCAGGTTGTGCACCGTCGGGTTGCCCGCGTAGATCGCGACTGCGTCGTTGCCGTGCCGCGCGCGCACCTCCCCGATCCGCCGCTCGATCTCGTCGAACGCTTCGGCCCAGCCGATCTCCTCCCAGCCCGACGCCGTGCGCCGGATGGGCCGGCGCAGGCGATCCGGGTCCTCGTGCAGGTCCTTGAGCGCGACTGCCTTCGGGCAAATATGCCCGCGGCTCAGCACGTCGTCGCGATTGGGCTTGATCGAGAGCACCTGCCCGTCGCGGTGCTCGATCACGATGCCGCACATCGCCTCGCAGATCGAGCACGTGCGGTGATGAAGCTGCGTTTCCCCCATCACTCCCCCCGTTCCGTCAGCTGGCGTTCACCACCTGCGCCGCAGGCGCGCCATGCCGAGCACGCCGAGCAGGAGCAGAACGGACGGCGCCACGGCGCCGCCGCCGCTCTTGTTCTTCTTCTGGCCACAGCTGGTGTTGCCGGTGACCTTGGCGCCGGTGCTGCTGTACTGGAACAGAGTCCCCTGCCCGCACTTGCCGCCGTCGCTCGCGATGCCGACGAGCGTCGAGGCATTCAGCTGCAGCAGCCGGCCGATCGGGTGCGCCGCCTCGGCACTCTCGAAGCTGTGCAGGTTGGTGAATCCGGTGCCGTCGCGCGCAATCGAGAACAGGATGCCGAGGTTGGAGCTGCCACCGCCCGAAGCCGTGCCGCCGTATGAGGTCGTGCCGTAGAGCCTGGTGTCCTGGCCAAGGATCAGGGCGCCCGCGGGACCGTTGCCGTTCTTGTCCTCGAAGTCGTGCAGGACCGTGAACAGCGGGCTCGCTGGATCGAGTACAAAGATGGTGCCCACGCCGTTCGCGCCGCCCGCGCTCGCGACCCCGTAGAGCCGGCCGTCCGCCCCGTCGGTGAGACCCGCGAGCGGAGTCGCCCCGTCCGCGTTCGTGAATGGCGAGTTCGATGAAAGGTCCGGGAATTCGTGCAGCGTCTGGAATCCCTGGCCGTCCGTGCCGACCCGGAAGATCGTTCCGCGGCCGTTGACGCCGCCGGCCCTCGTCGTGCCGTACAGCTTGCCATCCGTCCAGAGCAGCAGGGTGCCGATCGGTCCCGCCCCGTCGAGGTTCTTCTGCACGCTGGCATTCGCCGACGAAGTAAGTGCCCCGAAGGTGTGCAGCACCGTGAACGAGCTGCCATCGGTCGACATCTTGTAGACCGTGCCCGTGCCGTTCGGTCCACCGGCCCTGGCCATGCCGTAGAGGTAGCCGTCCGGGCCCTGGATCAGCGCCGACTCCGGGAAGGCACCGTCGTCGTTGATCGCATCGCCATCCTGGTTCGAACGCGTGGTCTGGGCGAACTTGTGCAGGATGGTGAAGCCGCGGCCGTTGGTTCCGATGCGAAACACCGTGCCCGTGGTGTTCGCCTCGACGCTGACCGCGCCAAGGCTGGTAGTGCCGTACAGCAAGCCGTCGCCAGCCAGGAGCAGCCCGCTCTTCGGGCTGTAGGCCTCGTTGTTCGAAAGCTGGTAGAGCGTCGTCACGGACGACCCGTCCACCGCGGCGCGGTACACGAGTCCGCCCGTCACGGTACTGGCGGACGACGTCGTGCCGTACAAGGCGCCATCCGGCCCCAGCACCATGCCGCCGTTCGGGACGGACGCGTAGAAGGACACGATCGTGGACACCGCGGGCGTCGCGGACTGGCCGAACGACGCCACCGGCGCGCAGGACAGGGCGACGGGCAGGAGGACACGGACCAGGCAGGCGGCAACCGGGGACTCGAACAGGCGCGGCAACGGCATCGGGATGGGTACTCCTGGGTCCCGGCGCGGGCCGGGCGGGCGGAAGCTGACT
>VEPJ01000188.1:28866-38121 GCA_012026925.1 Gammaproteobacteria bacterium
TCTGGGGCACGGCGCATGGCGCCCGCGGCCCGCCCGGCCAGCGGCTAGAATGCGCGCCCCGCCCGCCCCCACAGGCTCACGGCCTTGATCCTGCTCCGGCAACTGACCCTTTCACGCGGCGCCCGGCACCTCATCGAGGACGCCAACCTGCAGGTGCACGCGGGTTGGCGTGTCGGCCTCGTCGGCGCGAACGGCAGCGGCAAGTCGAGCCTGTTCGCGCTCATCCGGGGCGAACTGCACCCGGAGGTCGGCGACTGCGAGGTGCCCGGCGACTGGCGAATCGCGTCCGTGAGCCAGGAGACACCGGCGCTCGAGCAGGCGGCGATCGACTACGTCCTCGACGGCGACACCGAGCTCCGCGCGATCGAGCAATCGCTTGCGCAGGCGGAGCGCGCACAGGACGGGCACGCCGTGGCCGAGCTGCACGCCCGGCTCGACGCGATCGACGGCTACGCGGCACGATCGCGCGCGGCCGCCCTGCTGTCGGGCCTGGGCTTCGAGTCTGTCGAACTCGAGCGGCCGGTCGCGTCCTTCTCCGGCGGCTGGCGCATGCGGCTCAACCTCGGGCGCGCACTCCTGAGCCGCGCGGACCTGCTGCTGCTCGACGAGCCGACCAATCACCTCGACCTCGACGCAGTGGTCTGGCTCGAGCGCTGGCTCGCGAACTATCGCGGTACGCTGCTGCTCGTATCGCACGATCGCGACTTTCTCGACGGCTGCGTCACGCACGTCGCGCACATCGAGTCGCGACGCATCACGCTCTACACCGGCAATTACTCCTCGTTCGAGGAGCAGCGTGCGGCGCGCCTCGCTGTCCAGCAGGCGATGTTCGAGAAGCAGCAGCGCGAGATCGCACACATGATGGCCTTCGTCGCGCGTTTCCGCGCCAAGGCCACGAAGGCACGGCAGGCCCAGAGCCGCCTCAAGGCGCTCGACCGGCTCGAACGCATCGCTCCCGCGCACGTGGACGCGCCGTTCGACTTCGAGTTCCCGCCTCCGGAGCGCTCGCCTGACCCGCTGCTGACCCTCGAGGACGCTGCGCTAGGGTACGCGGGACGCGCGATCCTCCAGGACGTGCAGTTGTCGCTCAGGCCGGGGGCGCGGCTCGGGTTGCTCGGACCGAACGGCGCTGGCAAGTCGACGCTGGTCAAGGTACTCGCCGGTGAGTTGCCACCCCTGTCGGGCCGGCGTCTCGAGGGACACGGACTCGGCGTAGGGTATTTCGCGCAGCACCAGCTCGAGCAACTGCGGCCGGACGAGTCACCGCTGCAGCACCTCGCCCGCGCTGAGCCGAAGACACGCGAACTCGAGCTCCGCACGTACCTCGGAAGCTTCGACTTCCGCGGCGCGATGGCCGACGCGCCGGTCGGCGCATTCTCGGGCGGCGAGAAGTCCCGGCTCGCCCTCGCGCTGATCGTCCGGCAACGGCCGAACCTGCTGCTGCTCGACGAACCAACGAACCACCTCGACCTCGAGATGCGCCACGCGCTGACACGCGCGCTGGCGGGCTACGAGGGCAGCCTCGTGCTCGTGTCCCACGACCGCGCGCTGCTGCGCGCCGTGTGTGACGGCTTCCTGCTGGTGGCCGACGGGCGCGCTGCCGAGTTCGACGGGGATGTGGACGACTACCTGGCGTGGCTCGCGGAACGCCGCGCTCGCACCGAGCCCTCCGCGCTCGAGTCCTCGACCCGGCTCGACCGCGAGGCGCG
This sequence comes from Gammaproteobacteria bacterium, assembly GCA_012026925.1. Lineage (GTDB taxonomy): Bacteria > Pseudomonadota > Gammaproteobacteria > Steroidobacterales > Steroidobacteraceae > RPQJ01. Next base: position 30,576 of record VEPJ01000188.1, read on the forward strand.
TCGCGCGCAGCGCGAGACGGCGGAAGCGGAGCGGCAGGCCCGCCTGGTGCGGCGCCGTCCGCTCATGAAGGAGTCGACGCGACTCGAGCGCGAGATCGCGGACCTCGAAGCCGAGAAGCGCGCACTCGAAGCCCGGCTCGGCGACCAGTCTTTCTACACCTCGGGCAACGTGGCGGAAGTGCAGGCGGCGACCCGCCGTGCCGCGGAAACGGCGCGGCTGCTCGCTGCCGCAGAGGACCGCTGGCTCGAGCTGCAGGCCGAGCTCGAGGCGATCGGCGAGCCCTGAAGGCTCAGGACCGGATCAGGTGGCGCCCCAGCTCCCCGAGCGTGCGGCAGCCGAGCAGCAGCATCACGCGCTCCATCTCCGTTCGCAGCAGGGTCAGCCCGTGGCTCACCCCCGCCTCGCCTCCCGCCGCAAGGCCGTAGAGGGCCGCGCGTCCGATCATTACTCCGTGCGCGCCGAGCGCCATGGCCTTCAGGACGTCCGCCCCGCGACGGAATCCGCCGTCCACCAGCACGGTGAGTCGGTCGCCGAGCTCGCTCGCCACGGCCGGCAGCAGCTCGACGCCCGACACGCACGAGTCGATCTGGCGCCCGCCGTGGTTACTGAGCACGATGCCGTCCGCACCCACTTCGACGGCGCGCCGCGCGTCCTCCACGCAGAGAACGCCCTTCAGGACCAGCTTGCCGGGCCAGCGCCTGCGCAGTCGCTCCATGTCCTCCCACGCGAGCTTCGCGTTGATCTGCGTGCCCATGTAACGCGCGCCGACCATCGCCGACCGGACACCGGGCGGGAGGAACTCGATGAGGTTCTCGAAGCGGGGCGCCCCCTTCGGCACCATCACCTGCCACAGCCAGCGCGGATGCGCGAGCACGTCGAGCTTGCGCGAGAAACGGAGCTGCATCGGCGCCGAATAGTTGCGCAGGTCCCACTCGCGCGCGCCGAAGATCGGCACGTCGGTCGTGACGACCAGCGTCTCGACGCCGGCCTCGCGCGCCATGTCCACGAGCCGGTCGATCGCCTTCTGGTCCTTCACGGGGTAGAGCTGGAACCAGACCTGTCCGTCCACCTCCGTCTTCATCTTCGCCAGCGAATAATTCGAGACGGTGCTCAGCGTGAACGGGATGCCGGCCGACGCGGCGGCCCGGGCGAGCGCGAGGTCGCCCTGCGGCCAGAGCAGGCCGTTGAAACCGGTCGGCGCGATGATGACAGGCAGGTGGCAGGTGCGGCCGAAGATCTCGGTCGTGAGGTCGGGTGCGCCGACCCCGGCCAGCGTGCGCGGCAGCCACGTGATGCGCTCGAACACGTCGCGATTGCGGCGCAGCGCGACCTCGTCCTCCGAGCCGCCCTCGACGTACTCGAAGCTGAACGCCGGCAACCTCCGGCGCGCGATGCGCCGCAGGTCCTCGATGTTGACCGCCCGGCGGAAATCGCGCCCCGCGTAGTGCTCTCTCTTCATCGCTGCCCCGCCTTGCCCTGCACCAGCTCGGTGATCCGCAGCGCCGTCTCGAGCGCCCGCAGCCCGTCCTCGCCCGTCACCACCGGCGGCTTGCCCTCGATGATCGAGCGCAGGAACGCCTCGATCTCCTGCCTGAGCGCATCGCCCTGCTCGTAGGTGCGCTCCTCGATCGACACCTGGCCGAGCGCGGCCCCGGAACCCTCGGGCGGCTTGCGCACGACCGTCAGGATCTTCTGCTGCAGGTCGATCGAGACGTAGGCATCGTCCTGGAACAGGCGGAGCTTGCGCTCCTGCTTCATGCTGATGCGGCTCGCGGTCGTGTTGGCGACGCAACCGTTCGCATAGCGGATGCGCGCGTTCGCGATGTCGAGTCCCGAAGAGAACACGGACGTGCCGACTGCGTCGATCGAAACGATCGGCGCGCGCACGAGGCTCTGGATCAGGTCGATGTCGTGGATCATCAGGTCGAGCACGACGTTGACGTCCGTGCCGCGCTGCTTGAACGGCGCCAGCCGGTGCGACTCGACGAAGCGCGGCGTGGTGAGCGTGCCCTCGAGCGCCATGATCGCGGGATTGAAGCGCTCGAGGTGGCCGACCTGCAGGACGAGGCCCTTGCCCGACGCCAGCGCGACGAGGTCGCGCGCCTCCTCGAGCGTCTCGGTGATGGGCTTCTCGACGAGCACGTGCACGCCACGCTCGAGGCATGCCTTCGCGATCGGGTGATGCAGCGGCGTCGGCGTCGCGATGCTCACGGCATCCACCCCGCCGAGGATGTCGCGGAAATCGCCGACCGCCCGGCATCCCAGTTCGGCAGCGACCTTCTCCCGCGCGGCCGGGTCCGCGTCCACGACGGCGACGAGCCGGGAGTCGGGCAGCGCAGCGTATTTCTGGGCGTGGAACCGGCCGAGATAGCCGACGCCGATGACGGCGGTTCTGACGTATTGCATGGGCGCGATGATACTTAATGCGGCCTATTGCGGTTCCTGCGGCTTACACGCAGGATGCCGCCGATGAACCTACGGCCCCACGCCCTGTGGCTGCTCGCGGCGCTGCTCTTCTCCGCCTGCGTCCTGCCGTTCCTGGTCTTTTACACGGGTGTCGTGGCGCTTGGTCCGTACTCCCACGGGGGAGCCCTCGGCTTCTACGGCGACTTCCTGGCCGACCTCGCGCGCCTGCGCTGGTCGGCCTGGCTGCTGCTGCTCGGTCCTGCGATCTTCGTCATCATCTGGCGTACGCTCGCGGCGTATGCTTGGCGCGAGGGGTCGGACTGACCCAGCGGGCGCGGAGGTGGGGCAATGGGTACCGTGCGAGACTGGTGGCAGAGGCTCACCGGCCGTGCGCCGGCGGCACCTGAGCCTGCAACGGCGCCGCGACCTCCGGCAGCCAAGGCGGCGAAGCCGTCCGGGCTCGAACTGGCCGACCCGCCCGATGCCAAGCGACCCTCGCGGGTCGGCGCCGCTGGCTTCGACCCGTATTCGAGCGACGCCGGCTTCGCCAAGCCCCACAGCTGGGAACGCATAGACCACGACTGAGCGCGGCCTGCGTCACCGTGGTGGCGCCTACTGCGCGGCGGCATCCGCCCGACTGCGGTCTCGGATCGCCCGGAACTCGTTGCCCGGGTACCAGTTGGGGAACCGTGCTTCCTGGCTCCACCGGTAGCTGATCGCGAAATACAGGTCGAGGTCCTCGATCGCCCCGCCGAGATCCCAGTTCGGGTCGAACTCGTCGTTCGGCTTGTGGTAGCGGTTCGCGACGTAGTCGGCCTGCTGCGCGAGGCCCCATTCCTTGCCGTGGGCGACACTGTCCACGCCGCTCTTCGCGTAGATCATCGGCACGCCCTTTTTCGCCAGGTTGAAGTGATCGGAGCGGTAGTAGTAGCCCTTCTCCGGCGTGGGCTCCTCCACCAGCACGCGCCCCTGCCGGGCGGCCGCCGCGCGCAAGTCCTCCTCGAGTTCCGACGAGCCGTAGCCGATCACGATCACGTCGTGCGTGCGCCCGTTCACCGACATGCCGTCGATGTTGATGCCGCCCGCGACCCGGGCGAGCGGAACCGTCGGATGCTCGGCGTAGTACTCGCTCCCGAGCAGCCCGTACTCCTCGCCCGTGAACGCGACGAACACCACCGATCGCTCCGGTTTCGGGTGGATGTTGCCGAATGCACGCGCCAGTTCCAGGAGCCCCGCCGTCCCCGTCGCGTTGTCCACCGCGCCGTTGAAGATCGCGTCGCCGCCGAAAGCCAGTGCACGACCGAGGTGATCCCAGTGTGCCGCGAGTACGACGTACTCGTCGGGCCGCTTCGTACCCGGCAGGACGCCGACCACGTTGTTCGATGTCGCCCGCCGGATGCCGTTGCGGACGGAGGTCGAGGCGGTGAGGTCCATCGGCACCGCCTTGAAGCCACGCTGGGCCGCTTGCGCCTTGAGCGCGGCGTAGTCGAGTCCGGCCTCCGCGAACACCTGCGCGGCCGCGTCGTTCGTCATCCAGCCCTCGATGCCGACGCGCGGTACTTTCTCGCCGGTCGTGTCGATCACGAGTTGCGGGCGCGCGGCGCCGTTGCGCGTGACCTCCCACGGATACGCCGCGGGGGCTTCCTCGTGGATGATGATCGCGGCCGCGGCGCCCTGGCGCGCGGCTTCCTCGAACTTGTACGTCCAGCGACCGTGGTACGTCATGGCGCGACCCTTGAACAAGGTCGGATCGTTGGTCGCGAATCCGGGGTCGTTCACGAGGATGACCGCCGTCTTGCCGCGCATGTCGAGCCCGGCGTAGTCGTTCCAGCCCATCGCGGGCTCGACGATGCCGTACCCGACGAACACCATCGCGCTCTTGTCGAGCTGCACCTGGGTTTCCACCCTCTTCGTCCAGTACACGGCCTGGTCCCCGTAACGCAGCGCCAGCGACTTGCCGCCCGGCCCGTCCACGACCAGCGTGTCGGCCGGCCGCGTCGTGAGCTCGACGAACGGGACCGGCTGCCGGTAGCTGTCCCCGACGCCGGGCTTGAGACCCGCCTCGCGGAATGCCTGCTCGATGAAGGCGACGGTCTTTTCTTCGCCGGCCGTGGCGGGACGCCTCCCTTCGAACTCGTCGGAAGACAGGGTCTTGATCTCGGACGCGAACTGCACCTGCGAGAAAGCCGGGAACACGGGCTCGGGCACCGGCTTCGAGGCGCACCCGGCCACGACGGCGCCGATTGCGATCGAGAGGGAGAGTTGGATGTCGCGCGCTCGCACTTGTTTCTCCAGGAACCTAGCTGCGGGTGGACCAGTAGAGCGCGGCCAGTCCGGCCAGCGCGCCCCACATGGCGGCCTGCGCCCAGTGGCGCCAGGGCCGATTCTTAGCCTGGCCGAGGAAACTGACGCCGGCCACGGCGGTCAAAGCGACGAAGAGGACGAGGTACCTGGCGAGCAGCGGCAGTTCCGCGCGGAACTCGGGGACTTCCCCGGACAGCACGAGGAAGACCACCAGGGTGGCCGCGAGGCCGAAAGTGGTCGCCACGGACGAGCCGAGCACGATGCCGGTGAGAACGGTGAGGGGTCGCACGGTGTCGCAGGTGCCCGACACCGCGGCCCTTGAGTTGGAGCCGGGGTGTCTCTAGCCTAGGTGTTTACGCCTAACGGTCGAGGATTCCGCAAAGTGTATCAGGCAGGTCATCAGGAAGAGACGGCGCCGCGCCGCAGGACGTGGTCGCGCGCGGGCACGACCGCCCTCGCGGCGGTGGTCGTGGTGGCCTGTTCGCTGCTGCTTGGGACGGCCCGGGCGCCATCGCAGGTCGCCAATGCGACGGCCGGGGACCTGGCACCGACCGACCGCCAGGCCAAGGTGTCGCGCCTGGTGAGCAGCATGTTCGAGCGCTCGCACTACCGGCAGGCGCCGATCAACGACCCCGTGTCGTCCCTGGTGCTCGACCGCTACCTCGAGTCCCTCGACGGCAACCGCAGCTACTTCCTGGCGAGCGACATCGCCGAGTTCGAGCGCTACCGATACCAGCTCGACGACGCGATCTCCTCGGGCAAGCTCGACCCGGCCTTCGCGATCTACAACCGCTTCCAGGAGCGCAACCGGGAACGCATGGCCTTCGCGCTCGAAAGCCTCAAGCAGGAGCCGGACTTCACGCTCGACGAGACATTCGATTTCGACCGCGAGCACGCGCCCTGGGCCGCGAACAAGGCCGAGCTCGACGAGATCTGGCGCAAGCGCGTCAAGAACGACGCGATCTCGCTCATGCTCACGAACAAGACCTGGCCCGAGGCCCGCGACATCCTGCAGAAGCGCTACGAGCGCGCCGCCAAGCGCAGCGAGCAGGTGACCTCGGACGACGTGTTCGAGAACTTCATGAATGCGTTCGCGCACGTCTTCGACCCGCACTCGAGCTACTTCTCGCCGCGCAATTCCGAGGAGTACCGCATCCAGATGAGCCTCTCCTACGAGGGCATCGGGGCATCGCTGCAGGTCGTGGACGACTACGTGACCGTGATGGAGATCCTCCCGGGCGGCTCCGCGCAGCAGAGCGGCGAACTCAAGGCCACTGACCGCATCCTGGCAGTCGGCCAGGGCAAGGCGGGCGAACTCGTGGACGTCGTGGGCTGGCGGCTCGACGACGTCGTGCAGCTGATCCGCGGCCCGGGCGGCTCGCAGGTGCGCCTGCAGGTGCAGCCGGGCAATGCGGCACCGGGCTCGAACGAGCGGGTCGTCACGCTCACGCGCAAGAAGATCACGCTCGAGGCGCAGGCTGCGAAGAAGGAGCTGCGCAAGGTGAAGCGCGGCGACAAGGAGCTGCGCATCGGGGTCATCACCGTCCCGTCGTTCTACCAGGACTTCAACGCGCGCACGGCCGGCGACGCGGACTACCGCAGCACGACGCGCGACGTCCGGCGCCTGATCGAGGAGTTCAACAAGGACGGCGGCATCGACGGCCTCGTGCTCGACCTGAGGGAGAACGGCGGCGGCCACCTGTCCGAGGCCATCGGCCTCGTGAACCTGTTCGTACCCAAGGGGCCGGTCGTGCAGCTGCGCGAGACCGGGGGTCGGGTCGAGGTGCTCGAGTCCGACGACCAGGGTGTCGCCTACTCCGGCCCGCTCACCATCCTCGTGGACCGCTTCAGCGCCTCCGCGTCAGAGATCTTCGCCGCCGCGATGCAGGACTACGGTCGCGGCGTCGTGATCGGCCAGGAGACCTATGGCAAGGGCTCCGTGCAGAACCTCTACCCGCTCGACCGCTACGCGCTCGGGCAGGACCCGGGCTACGGGCAGCTGACGGTGACGATCGGCATGTACTACCGGGTGACGGGTGACAGCACGCAGAATCGCGGCGTCCAGCCGGACATCAAGCTGCCATCGGCCATCAGCCCCGAGGAAGTCGGAGAGAGTTCCCGCGAGAGCGCCCTGCCCTGGAACCGAATCCGCTCCTCGAACTTCAAGCCCGAGGGATCGCTCACGCCGATGCTGGCGGAGCTGCAGAGGGACCACGACGCGCGAATCGCCACTGACCCCGACTTCCAGTACGCCGAAGGCGAGATCGCCGCGGTCGAGACGATGCGGCAGGAGAAATCGGTGTCGCTCAACCTCAAGCAGCGCCAGGCGGACCGGGAACGCCGCAAGCAGGAGCAACTCGCCCGCGAGAACACGCGTCGCGCTGCGCACGGCGAGACGCCGCTGAAGTCGGCCGAGGACATCAAGGACTCGCCCGATGCGATCCTTGCCGAGGCCACCCAGATCACCGCAGACCTGACCCAGCTCGAGCCCCGTTACGTGGCGCGCACCCGCCCGGGCGGCTGAGCCCGGGCGGCGCCCGGCCGCCCGTGTTTCACAAATGTGGTGTTGTACTTGACTACAACACCACATATGCCTACGATGCCGGGAAAGCACACTCGTTGGGGACCCCACCGTGTCCAAGCCTGATCGCGTACGTCCAGCGTCGTTCCTGACCCCCGCCCGCGCGGCCCTCGCTTTCATGGTCGCGGCGACCGTGGCGGCCGGGTGCAGCAACGGCAAGGCCAAGGACAAGGACGCTGCCGAAGCCGACACCTCGGTGCCCGTCGAGGTACAACCCCTGAAGCGCGCTCCGATGGTGGCCGTCTATTCCGGGA
>VEPJ01000188.1:38131-40971 GCA_012026925.1 Gammaproteobacteria bacterium
GTGGCGCACGACGAGGCCGAGGTGGTAGCGAAGGTCGGCGGCGAGGTCCGCCAGATCTTCGTGGAGGAAGGCGACACCGTCTCCGCGGGCCAGGTGCTCGCCCGGCTCGACGGCGACCGACTGCGTCTTGCCCTCGCGCAGACCGAGGCCAACCTGCGCAAGCTCGAGCGCGACTACAACCGCCAGCAGGAACTGAGCCAGAAGGGCCTGGTCGCGAAGGGCACTGCGGAGAACGCGAAATTCGACCTCGATGCCCTGCGCGCCTCCTACGAGAGCGCCAAGCTCGAGTTGAGCTACACCGAGATCCGCGCGCCGATCGCCGGCGTCGTCTCGGCCCGGCACATCAAGGTCGGCAACACGATCAAGCCGAACGACCCGACGTTCCGCGTCACGAACCTCGACCCGCTGATCGCCTACGTGCACGTGCCGGAAAAGGAATTCCGCAAGATCGCCGCCCGGCAACCTGCGGACGTGATCGTCGACGCGCTCGGGGGCGAGCATTTCACCGGGACGATCGCCCGGATCAGCCCGACCGTGGACCCCCAGACCGGCACGTTCCGGGCCGAGGTCGAGGTGCCGGATCCGACGCGCCGCCTCAAGCCCGGCATGTTCGCCCGCGTCAACATCGTCTACGAGCGCCGCGAGAACGCGCTGCAGCTGCCGCGCAATGCGATCCTCGACGCCGACGGCGAGCAATCGGTCTTCATAGTCGCGAACGGCAAGGCCGAGCAGCGCCGCATCCAGACCGGCCTCGCCAACAACGGCTGGGTCGAGGTCCTGCAGGGACTCAAGGGCGACGAGCGCGTCGTCGTGGTGGGCCAGGCGGGGCTCAAGACCGGCACGGTGGTGAAGGTGGTCGATACCTCGGCACCGGCCGGCGCGCCTGCCGCGGACAAGGCGAAGGCCAGGTAAGCATTCGAGCGTCCGGGCGCGCCCGGAACAGGGGAATCCCATGACGCTGATCGACTTCGCGATCCGCCGGCGCGTGACCGTCGTCATGTGCACCGTGGCCATCGCGCTCTTCGGCCTCGTGTCGCTGTCGCGGCTCAAGCTCAACCTGCTGCCCGACCTGTCCTATCCCACGATCACGATCCGCACCGAGCTGCCCGGCGCCGCGCCGCTCGAGATCGAGACGCTCGTGACGCGGCCGGTCGAGGAAGCGGTCAGCATCATCCGCAACGTGCGCCAGGTGCGCTCGGTCTCGCGCGCGGGCCAGTCGGACGTGACGCTCGAGTTCGTCTGGGGCACGGACATGGACATGGCGGGCATCGACGTCCGCGAGAAACTCGACCTGCTGCAGCTGCCGATCGAGGCGAAGCGCCCGCTCCTGCTGCGGTTCGACCCCTCGAGCGAACCCGTGCTGCGCCTGGCGTTCCTCGACAAGTCCGACAAGGCGCGCGACGAGAGCGTCGAGCGCCTGAAGTCGCTGCGCCGCTTCGCCGAGGATCGCCTCAAGCCCGACCTCGAGGCGGTCGAAGGCTCCGCGGCGGTCAAGGTGAGCGGCGGCTACGAGGACGAAGTGCAGGTCTTCGTGGACCAGCAGAAGCTCGCGCAGCTCGGGCTCTCGATCGACACGGTGACGCGGCGCATCCGCGCCGAGAACGTGAACCTCTCGGGTGGCCGGCTCGAGCAGGGCATGCAGCGCTTCCTGGTCCGCACGCTGAACGAGTTCGGGACCATCGAGCAGATGGCGAACGCGATCATCGCCAACCGCGACGGCCAGCCCGTCTACCTCAAGGACGTCGCCACGGTGACCCGCGGCTACAAGGACCGCGAGGCGATCACGCGCGTGGACGGGCGCGAGGCGATCGAGCTCGCGGTCTACAAGGAAGGCGACGCGAACACGGTGCAGCTCGCGAAGGGCGTGCAGGACCGGCTTAAGACGCTCGAGAAGAGCCTGCCCGAAGGTACGGAGGTGCGAACGGTCTACGACCAGTCCACCTTCATCTCGGCGGCGATCGGCGAGGTCAAGAGCGCGGCGCTCATCGGCGGACTGCTCGCGATCCTCGTGCTGTACGCGTTCCTGCGCGATGCGCGCGCGACGCTGATCAGCGGCATCGCCATTCCCGTCTCGGTGCTCGGCACGTTCGTGCTGATGTACGCGTTCGACCTGACGCTCAACATCATGTCGCTCGGCGGCATCGCGCTCGCCGTGGGCATGCTGGTGGACAACGCGGTCGTGGTGCTCGAGAGCATCGTGCGCAAGCAGGAGCACGGCATGGAGCGGCGCGAGGCCGCGCGACAGGGCACGGCCGAGGTGGCGATGGCCGTGACCGCGGCGACGCTGACCTCGGTGGCGGTGTTCTTCCCGATGGTGTTCATCACCGGCGTCGCCGGCCAGCTCTTCAAGGACCAGTCGCTCACGGTCACCTTCGCGCTCTCCTTCTCGCTGGTGGTCGCACTGACGCTCGTGCCGATGCTCGCGGCCGGCCGGGATCCGCGCGAGGCGCAAGCGGAGCCGACCGGCGAGGTCCGCCCGCGACGCCGCTACGAGGTCGCGCTGGCACGCATCGCAGATGCCCTGCGCAAGGGCTTCGGCTGGATCGCAGCCGGCTGCGCCCTCGCCCTGAGCCCGGTCGTGCGCGTGACGCAGCGGATCAACCGCTGGGCCGACGATCACTACCCCGGCGCGATCCGCTGGGCGCTGGCGAACCCGGGCAAGACGATCGGTTCGGCGGCGGCGCTGTTCGTCTTCACCGTGGTGGTCATCGTCCCGCGGCTAGGCACCGAGCTCATCCCGCAGATGTCGCAGGGCGAGTTCAACGTGGACCTGCGGCTACCGCCGGGCACGCCGCTCGAGCAGACCGACCGCTCGGTCCAGGCCGCGCAGAAGGCGAGCA
>VEPJ01000111.1 GCA_012026925.1 Gammaproteobacteria bacterium
TGAGCGGCTCGAGCGTCGCGCCGTCCATGATCGTGTACTGCGGCGGCCAGTACGAACCGGCGATCGCGTACTTGTCCTCGTAGCCCTTGTACTTCGAGGTCTCGACGGAGCGCGCCTCGAGTCCCACCTTGATCTCTGCGACCACCGCGGGCGTCGGCATGAAGAGGTCGATCAGGTCGATCTTGCCGTCGCGCCCGATGGTGTACACGTAGCGGCCCGAACTCGACAGGCGCGAGATGTGCACCGCGTAGCCGGTCTTGATCGTCGTGATGATCTTCTTCGTATCGCCGTCGATCAGCGCCACCTTGCCGGTGTCGCGCAGGGTCACCGCAAAGATGTTGCTCAGGTTGTAGTTGTTCTGCTGCGTCTTCGGGCGGTCCTGGACCGGGACCAGCACCTTCCAGGTCGCCTTCATTTCCTTCATGCCGAATTCGGGCGGCTGCGGCGGGGTGTGTTGCACGAACCGCGCCATCAGGTCCACCTGCTCGGGCGTCAACTCACCCGACTTGCCCCAGCTCGGCATGCCGGCGGGCGAACCCTGCGTGATGAACACCTTGAGGTAGTCCGTGCCCTTCTTCTGCGTGATGTCGGGCGTGAGCGGCTTGCCGGTCGCGCCCTTGCGGAGCACGCCGTGGCAACCGGCGCAGCGCTCGAAGTAGATCTGCTGGGCCTGCTTGAACTCGGCCATCGTCATGTTCGGCGCGCCCGGAGTGATCATGATCTCCGTGCCCTCGGCGCCCGCCGTGGACGGGGCGCCCTGGTACTTCATCTCCGCGACCGTGGTCGGATGCTCACTCGGGGCTCCGGCCTTCGGTACCGTCGCCGCGGCCTTCGCACGCACCGCCGCGACCTGGGCGTTCGAGACGGCGCCGCCGTTGTTGCCCCACGAGTTCATTGCATACGTGAGCGCGTCGGCGATCTCCTTGTCCGAGAGCTGGATCATCGCCGGCATCACGCTGTTGTACTTGTTGCCGTTGACGACGACCTCGCCCGTGAGGCCGTTCACGACCACGCCGACCGCGCGGTCCTTGTCACCGAGCAGGTAGTCTGAGCCGGCCAGCGGCGGGAAGGCGCCGGGCAGACCCTTGCCGTCGGCCTGGTGGCAGGCCTGGCAGATCGATTCGAAGACCTTCTTGCCGTCGGCCACCTGCGTCGCGAGCGCGCCCGCGCCGGCGACCTCGGCCTGGTGTACCTGCTGCGCCCAGACCGGGGCGGCCAGGGCGAGCGAACCGGCTGCGGCCAGCGAAAGCGCCGGCCTCAGTCGGAATCTCAGCGTCGTTGTCATGGGTGACTCCCGTCGGTTGGAAAGGTCCGGCGAACGCAGGGCCGCTCGCCGCCGTTACCCGCAACCTTAGGTCGGGGAGCCGATGGTCGCCTTGATCTCGGTCAATCGGTAGTCGGGATGGTGCCTAGACGGGCTGGTCGAGGACAGCCACCAGCCTTTTGCGATCAGGCACCTGCAGCTGGCGACCGTGGACGACGATGGCGCCCGCATCCGACAGGTGGCGGAGGATCCGCGAGAGCGTCTCCGGCTTCATGGAGAGGCGGGAGGCGAGTTCCTGGCGGGACTCGAGCAGGCTGATCTCCTGCGGGCCTTCCGCGCCCGGCGGCAGGCGCGACTCGATCAGTCGCACCAGGCGGTGGGTCGCGCTCTCGAGGGTCAGGTACTCGATCTCGCGGATGCGCATGTGCAGGCGCTGGCTCAGGTGACCCAGCATCCGCAGGCAGGTCTCCGGGCTCTCCTTCAGGATCGCGAGGTATTCGCGGTTCTGGAAACGGGCCACGGCCGACTTCGACGCTGCGACCGCCGATACCGGGTAAACGGGACCCTCCATGAAGAGCACGGCCTCGGCGAAACTGTTGCCCGGGCCGAGGATGTCCACGATCTTCTCCTCGCCGGCCTTCGAGTAAAGCACCAGGTTCACCTGGCCCTCGAGCACGATGTAGAAGTGCTGGGCGGGCTGCCCGCGATCGAACAGCAGCTGTCCGGACTCGAACTCGTCCACGTGGCTCGCCGTCAGCACGCGTTGCAGCTGCTGCGGGGAGAGGCCCGCGAACAGGTGATGGCTGCGGAGTATGGGAGTCAGCCGTTCCAGGTTAGTCATGGCGCGCGAAACTAGCAGCCCGACGGCGCGCGGGGAATAGGGACTGCCGCAGCCGCATCCCCGCCAGGGGCGCATTCAGCCGGCGAAGATTCCGAGCGGACTGTGCGTCCGGGCCACCGACACCAGGAAAGCGACCGTCGCCAGGGCCGCGACGAACGCGGCCACCCGGATGGTCTTGGTGCGCCCGCGCCGGAGCGCGATGCTGCCGAGCCCGATGTAGACGACCAGCAGGACGACCTTGACCGTCAGCCAGGAGGTCGTGAACGGGTACTGGTGGATGATCGTCGTCAGCATCAGGGCGGAGGTGAGCAGCAGGGTATCGACCGCGACCGGCGTCCAGCGGACGACCGGATGAGCGAGGCGTGGCGAGTCGAGCATCATCATCACGCCGCGCGTGAAAAAGAGCGCGATGGTCAGGGCAGCGCAGGTCATGTGCACGGCGCGCAGGCCGAAGTAGAACTCGGTCATCCGGGCTTGCCGTCGGTGCGGGGCGACAGGTAAATGCCGGCGTGACGCAGCGACCAGGCTGCGAAGGCGAGGAGCCAGAGGATGCCACTGCCGAGCAGGAGGCTGCGGATCGCGGCAGGGGCGGTCACGATCTCGCTCGCGACCCTCGAGACCGCGGCGAGCTGCACGCCGGCGAAGCAGGCGAGCGCGACCTGGTCCATGCGCAATGGCCGGCCGGAGTGCCCCATCGTGACGCGCGTGACCATCGCGACGAGGAGGCCGCCGAAGAAGCCGATCCCGAGCGCGTGGATCGGGGCGCGGCCAAGCGCCCACTCGCCCGTGAGCACGAATGCGCCGTCGCGGGCCGCCTGCAGCGCCATCGCGACCGGCAGCCACGCAAATCCGGCGTACAGAGTCCAGAGCAGCGGATTGCCCCGCGCCCCGAGCGACGTCCAGCGCACCGCGCAGGCCGCGGTGAGCAGCGCGAGTGCCAGGTCCACCACCACGAGCGAACTCAGGGCTCCCGTCGTGCCGAGCAGCAGGCGGGCATAGGCGAGCGAGACGACGGCCGCGAGGATCCACTGGGGTCGCCAGGCCTGGTAGCCGGGAACCGCATTCTGCGAAAAGAACGGGACCATGCGATGGCAGACCGCGAAGAAGACGGGCAGCAGGAAGCCCCACAGCGCCGAACGCACGGCGAAGTGGAGCGCGAAGTCGTTCGCCTGCCAGACGCCGTAGCCGAATCCGGCGAGCGATACGATTCCGACGCTGAGTGCAATGCTCGCGACCACGGCGTGCGAGACGACCTGCTGCGAGTCGACCAGCACGCCGAGCAGGCTCGCGAGGCCGATGACGAGGCCCGCGAACGCAAGCGCGGCCGCCACGAGCTGGAGCCCGGTTCCCGCGTGTACGCCGCTGATCCATGCGACGGTCGCGGCGACGAGTGACATCCCCGCGGCGACGTACGCCCGTCGCGGGACCGATGGGCCATTCATCCAGCGCGGGAACGTCGTGAAGAGGAAGCCGAAGATGAACGAAGGGAACACGGTGAAGAGCATCAGGAAGGAGTGGGCCCAGATGGGCGCAACCTTGACGTCGAGCGCGAACAGCGGGAACCCGGTGTAGCGGGCGACGAGGTGCGTGAGCCACCAGGTGCTCGCGAGGAGGAGATTGGCCGTTCCGCAGAAGAACATCGTGCGGTGCGGCGCGGTCGTGAGCAGGGTCCAGCGACTCGGTGCTTTCGGCGACGTGTTCATGGGCGCAGCAGTCTATCGCCGGAAAATCGGTGCCACGCACCGAATTTCCGCAGCCAGGGAAATTAGGTGCGTGGCACCGGTTTTCCGGAAAGGCCGCGGGCGCCTAGCGGCGCCCGCTGCGACTGTCGACCGCGATCAGCGAGCGGCGCGCGCCGCAGGCTGGGCATCCGCCGGGACCTGCGCCTCCTGGCGCCGACCGCCGCCGAGCCACAGCTTGCCGACGAACGCGACGAGCATGAGCACGCCGATGCTGAACAGGATGTCGCCCGGCATGCGCAGCCACACCAGCAGCTGCATGGTCGGCTGCTGCATGAACTCGGCCGACCGCGCGTACCAGAAGCCCTCCGACACGGCTGCGTACACCTGCATCAGGCCGTACGGGAACAGCGAGAAGAGCGCCATCGCGGCGAGCCCGAGGTTCATGGTCCAGAACGCGCCCTTGAGCAGCCGCTCGTCCCACTGCTCGAGGTTGCCGAGCCCCCGCAGGCAGAACAGCATCAGGCCGATGCCCAGCATGCCGTACACGCCGAAGAGCGCGGTGTGGCCGTGCAGCGGCGTCGTGTTGAGGCCCTGCATGTAGTACAGCGCGAGCGGCGGGTTGATCAGGAACCCGAAGAGCCCCGCGCCGACCAGGTTCCAGAAGGCGACGGCAACGAAGAACAGGATCGGCCAGCGATAGGCCGCGACCCACGGCGTCGCATGGCTGTGCTTGTAGTTCTCGTAGGCCTCGAAGCCGACCAGCACGAGCGGCACCACTTCGAGCGCCGAGAAGACCGAGCCGATCGCGAGCACGGCCGTCGGCGTCCCGGTGAAGTAGAGGTGGTGGAACGTGCCGAGCACGCCGCCGCTCAGGAACACGATCGTCGCGAACAGCACGGCATTCGTGGCGGTCTTCGCGCGCACCAGCCCCAGTTTCGTGAACAGGAAGGCGATCACGGCCGTGGCGAACACCTCGAAGAATCCCTCGACCCAAAGGTGCACCACCCACCAGCGCCAGTACTCGACCATCGAGAGGTGCGTGTTCCGGCCCCACATGAGGCCCGCGCCGTAGAAGAGCCCGATCGCGATCGTCGAGAGGAACAGCAGCATCGTGATGGACCGGTTGTCGTCCCGCGCCTTGAGCGCCGGCCACAGCGCGCGGCCGACGAGCAGCAGCCACAGCATCAGGCCGACGAACAGGAACGCCTGCCAGAAGCGGCCGATGTCCACGAACTCATAGCCCTGGTGGCCGAACCAGAAGTTGGCCGCGAGGCCCATCTTCTGCATGACGGCGAGCCACTGCCCGGCGAACGCGCCGACCACGATGATGAGCAGGCAGACGAAAAGGAAATTGACGCCCAGGCGCTGGAACTTCGGCTCATGCCCCGAGATCGCGGGAGCGATGTAGAGGCCGGTGGCGAGCCAGGCCGTCGCGATCCAGAGCACCGCGAGCTGCAGGTGCCACGAGCGCGATACCGCGTACGGGAGGTAGTCCGCGAGCGGCAGGCCGTAGAACCCCTGGCCCTCGACCGCGTAATGCGCCGTGATGCCGCCGAGGACGACCTGCACCAGGAAAAGTGCGGTCACGACCCAGAAGTACTTCGCCGTGGCCTTCATCGAAGGAGTCGGCTTCAGCGAGCGCAGCGGGTCGCCGCTCGGGATCGCAGGCGCCGGCTCCTTGCCGTGGGTCGAAACGTAGTACCAGGCGAGCGCACCGACGCCCGCGAGCAGCCCGAAGATGCTGATGAACGTCCACAGGAACGTCGGTGCCGTCGGAGTGTTGCCGACCAGCGGATCCGCCGGCCAGTTGCTCGTGTAGCTGATCGTCTGGCCGGGGCGGTTGGTCACCGTGGACCAGGCCGTCCAGAAGAAGAACGCAGTCAGCGCCTGGCGCCGCGCCGCGTCCGGGATCGGGTTCTTCTTGATCGCGTACTGCGAACGCAGCGTATCGAGGCTCGGGTCGTCGCTGAACAGTCGCAGGTAGTGGTCGGCGACGACGGCGATGGCCGCGGCGCGATCCTCGGAGACCGTGACGACGCCCGAACCCGGATCGTAGGTGTTGGTGCGCATCTCCGGTTGGAGCTGCGAGCGCAGCGACGCCTGGGCGGCCGGGTCGAGGTCGGCGAACTTCTTGCCGGCCGCGCGCTGCGCCCAGATGTCGAGGATGCCGGTCGCCTCGCGGTGCAGCCAGTCGGCCGACCAGTCGGGCGCGACATAGCTGCCGTGACCCCAGACCGAGCCGAGCTCGTGCCCGCCGATGCTCTGCCACACCTCGCGGCCGGTCTGGATGTCGGCGAGCGTGTAGAGCGTCTTCCCGGTCGTCGTCTTCACGGCGGTCGGGACCGGCGGTGCCGCGAGGTAGATCTCGCGGCCCATGTAGAGAAGGATGCCGAACGACACGATCAGCAGTATCGCCAGCACTTTCCAGAGTCGGCTCGTATTAGTCATGTCTTGCTCCGATTGACGCATCGCGGCCGGGCCGCGACATGGCGCAATGGTGCGGGGCAGCAATCGAGCGCACCTTGACCGAGATCAAGCGGAGGGGGGGACGGAAGGAGAAGCGGTTCGTGGTTAGCGGATAGCGGACTGGGGAACCGGGATGGCGGGTCGCGAGAAGTGAAGAGGCCGGCATTGCCGGCCTCTTCACTGTCCGCTATCCGCTGATCACTATCCGCTTGCTTCAGATCGCCTTGCTGAACCGCTGCTGCGAAGCCTGGACAGAAGGCAGGTACGCATCGAACGCCATGGCGAGATGTCGCAGCAGCAGCCGGCCCGCGGGCAGCACGCGGAGCCCGGGCGCGACGAATTCCGCGAGGCCGTCGGCAACCAGCGGCTCGAGCGCGACGAGCTCGCTCGCGAAATAGCTGCGGAAGTCGATGCCGTGGCGCCTGGCGGTCGCCTCGAAGTCGAGCACGCCGTAGCACATGATCTGCTGGATCACGTCGCGGCGGATCACGTCGTCACGCGTCATCGTGTAGCCGCGGTGCACCGGCAGCTCGCCGCGGTCGAGCGCGCCGTAGTACTCCGGCAGCGTCTTGAGGTTCTGCACGAAATTGTCGCCGACCTTGCCGATCGAGCTCACGCCGAGCCCGATCAGGTCGCAGTAGCCCCGTGTCGAGTAACCCTGGAAGTTACGGTGCAGGGTACCGTTCTCCTGCGCGATCACGAGCTCGTCCTGCGGCAGGGCGAAGTGGTCCATGCCGATGTAGACGTAGCCCGCGCCCGACAGCTTCTCGATCGTGAGCCCGAGGAGCTGCAGGCGGACGTCCGGCGTCGGCAGGAACTCGGCGTTCAACTGCCGCTGCGCCTTGAACATCTGCGGCAGGTGCGCATAGGCGTAAACCGCGAACCGGTCGGGCTTGGCCGAGAGCACCGTGTCGAGCGTCTTCGAGAACCCTTCGACCGTCTGCTTCGGCAGGCCGTAGATGAGGTCGACGCTCACGGAGCCGAAGCCGAACTCGCGCGCCTCGCGGATCAGCCGCAGCGTGTCCGGGACGGACTGGATTCGGTTCACCGCCTCCTGCACCAGCGGATCGAAGTCCTGGATGCCGAGGCTGCAACGGTTGAAGCCGACGCGTGCCAGGTCGCGCAGCGTGTCGCGCGTGATGGTGCGCGGGTCGAGCTCGATCGAGTATTCGCGGCCCGGGTTGCCCGACAGCCTGAAGTGGCTGCCAAGTTTCTCGACCAGCCGGTCGATCTCGAGCGAAGTGAGGAAGGTCGGCGTGCCGCCGCCGAAGTGCAGCTGCTCGACCTCGCGGTCGCGGTCGTAGAGCTGGCCCTGCAGCTCGATCTCGCGATGCAGGCGGTAGAGGTAGGCCTCTGCCTTCTCGTGGTTGCGCGTGATGACCTTGGTGCAGCCGCAGTAGAAGCAGGGGCTGGAGCAGAACGGGATGTGGACGTAGAGCGACAGGGGCCGCGGGATCGGGTCCTGGTTGCTCGCGAGCGCCGCGGCCTTGTACTCCTGCAGGCCGAAACGATCGGTGAACTGCACGGCCGTCGGATAGGACGTGTAGCGCGGCCCCGACCGGTCGTAGCGGCGGATGAGGTCGGCGTCGAACCGGATCTGGTGCGAATTCATCTGCGTCCTTGGGGACAGCCTCGGTCCCGACACTGTGGCAAGACGGGCCCCCCCGCCTTGACGTGCGTCAAGGATGGGAAGGCCGCGCCGGCCGGCCATTGGTACATGCCGAAGGATAGTCGCGGACTCGGGCAGCGGGTAGGGGGAGGGGTAGGGGCTGGCCCGGATCCGCTAGAATTTCGCCTCATCCCGCCGTTTCCGTCGGAGACCGATTTGACAATCAACGACCCAGGCAGTTCCGCTTCCTCAGCGGGTGGCCCCATCGCGACCGACGTGGTCATCATCGGCGCCGGCCCGGCCGGACTGTTCCAGGTGTTCGAGCTCGGGCTGCTCGGCATCAAGTCCCACGTCGTCGACACGCTCCGGCACCCCGGGGGCCAGTGCGCCGAGCTCTACCCCGACAAGCCGATCTACGACATTCCCGCGTTGCCGGTCTGCGGCGCGCAGGAACTCGTGGATCGGCTGCTCGCGCAGATCAAGCCGTTCGACCCGCAGTTCCACTTCGGGCAGGAAGTGGCGGGGCTGCAGCGACGGGACGACGGCACCTTCCACGTGGAGACGTCCGCGGGCACGAGATTCGTTGCGAAGGCCGTGGTAATCGCGGCGGGCCTCGGCTCGTTCCAGCCGCGCCGGCTCGGCGTCGAGGGTGCGGACGCGCTCGAGGACCGCCAGGTCCATTACCGTGTGCGCAACGCGGCCGATTTCCACGGCCAGCGGCTCGTCATCTTCGGCGGCGGCGACTCCGCGCTCGACTGGGTGATCGACCTGAACGGCAAGGCGAAGAGCATCGTCCACGTCCACCGGCGTCCCGAGTTCCGTGCCGCGCCGGCCTCGGTCGCGCGCATGCAGCAGCTCGGCGCCGAGGGCCGGATGACCTACGTCGAAGGAATTGCCGCCGGCCTGCGCACGGCGGAGGGCCGGCTCACCGGGATCACCATCAAGCGCACCGACGGCACGACGGCCGAGTTCGACGCCGACCACGTGCTTGCGTTCTTCGGCCTGCACCCGAAGCTCGGGCCCATCGCGGAGTGGGGCTTCGAGCTCGACAAGAAGGCGATCAAGGTGGACACGGCGAAGTTCCAGACGAGCGTACCGGGCATCCACGCGATCGGCGACATCAACACCTACCCGGGAAAGAAGAAGCTGATCCTGAGCGGGTTCCACGAGGCGGCGCTCGCGGCGTTCGCCATCGCGGAGCACCTGAACCCGGCGAAGAAGGTTCACCTGCAGTACACGACGACGAGCCCGATCATGCAGAAGCGCCTCGGCGTGTCGGAGTGATCCGGCCCGGCGGGCACGCGCGATGAACAAGCAACTCGCCGACCTGCTGCGGCTCCTCGAACTCGAGCGACTCGAGATCAACCTGTTCCGCGGCGAGAGCCGCGACATCGGCAGCCCGCAGGTGTTCGGGGGGCAGGTGCTCGGCCAGGCGCTGCGGGCCGCGTGCGAGACGGTCGAGGACCGCGAGGTCCACTCGCTGCACGCGTATTTCCTGCGCCGCGGCGACTTCACCGCGCCGATCGTGTACGAAGTGGACCGCAGCCGCGACGGCAAGAGCTTCACGAGCCGGCGCGTGGTCGCGATCCAGCACGGCGAGCAGATCTTTCACCTGGCCGCGTCGTTCCAGATCGCGGAGGAAGGGCCGGACCACCAGATCCCGATGCCTGACGTCGCGCCGCCGGAGGAGTCGCCGGACCTCACCGCGGAAGTGCGCAAGCACCTCTCGCGGATGCCGGCGGAGCGCCGCAGGTTCTGGTCGCTCGAGCGGCCGTTCGAATTCCGGTCGGTCGAGGCAGTGGAGGCAGGCGAGCCGCGCCCGGGCGTGCGCAATCTCTGGTTCCGCCTGATCGATCGGTGTCCCGACGACCAGGTGGTGCACCGCTGCCTGCTCGCCTACATGTCGGACTATCACCTGCTCGAGACGGCGACGTTGCCACACGGCCTGTCCTATCGGTCGGGGGAGGTGACGCTCGCGAGCATCGACCACGCGATGTGGTTCCATCGGCCCGTGAGGGTGGACGACTGGCTGCTCTACGCGCTCATCAGCCCGAGCAGCTCGGGTTCGCGCGGCCTCGCCTTCGGGCGCATTTTCGACCGGTCCGGCCGTCTCGTCGCGAGCACGGCCCAGGAAGGGCTGATGAGGACCAGGAATTGAGCATGCGCCTCTTCGCCTGCGCCGTGGGCCTGGTCATGGCCATGACGCTTGCGCAGTCCGTGCCCGCGGAAGACCTGCAACAACGCCTCGCGGCGGCCAGCGTGAAGCGCGGCCAGATGCTGTTCATGGTCTGCAAGGCGTGTCACGACCTCGAGCCGGGCCAGCAGCCTCCGAAAGCCGGTCCGGCCTTGAATGGGATCTTCGGCCGGAAGGCTGGCACCGAGCCCGGCTTCAAGTACACCGATGCGATGGTCAGGTCGGGGATCGTCTGGACGCCGGAGACGATGGACACGTTCCTCAAGCAGCCCGGCGCACTGGTGCCTGGCACCGGCATGGCATTCCCGGGCCTGCCGGGCGACGCGGATCGCGCGAGCCTGATCGCCTACCTCATGTCGGTCACGGCGGCGCATTGAAGGCGCTCGGGCTCATCGCGCTCGTGGTGCTGATCCTCGTCGGGGCCCTGATGCCGCTGACGTACACGGCCCGCCAGCCCCTGCCGGCCA
>VEPJ01000236.1 GCA_012026925.1 Gammaproteobacteria bacterium
GGCGCGCGTGACTGGGACAGCGCCGAGTCGATCCAGTTGATCCAGCGCGCGTTCGCCGGCCGCGGTCGCACCGCGCCGGCGATCGCCGTGAGCAACTGACGTCGGTGTGCGGTCGCGCGCACCCGGGAACGTCGGGGGCGAAGGTCCGGCATTGAACCAGTCGGCCGCGGCCGCTCAGACCGTGATCCAGAGCCTGAGCAGGTGCCGCTTGCGCTCGTCCTCCGGATGATCCTTGTAGTCCGTGCGAGCGTGGATCACGGTGTGGTTCGACAGCAGTTGCACGTCACCCGGCTCGAGTTCCATGTCGATGTAGAACTCCGGTGAGCACGAGATCTCGTCGTACAGATCGAGCAGTTCTCTCTCGGCGTCGGTGAGCCGTACACCGGCGTGGCGCTGTGCCGTGCGGAAATACTCGGAGTGCCAGAACGTCCTCAGCACCCCGCCGGCGTACCGGCACGGCGGGATTGGCAGCGCCTTGAGACCATTCGCCTCGGCCTCGTCGCGCGTGTCGAGCATGAATGGCTCGAACAGCCGCGGCGCAAGGTCGGGCCGGCGACGCAGCAGTTCGTTGTAGACGCTTACGGACGAAGCGATTCGACTGAGTCCGCCGGACTCTGCCTTCCGCAGGCACAGCAGCCCGACCATGTCCGCGGCGTCGCAGTGGAACGGGATGTCCTGGGTGGTCATGTACTGGCGCACGTAGCGGTCCGTCTTGTCAGCGCCGGTGTCGCGAACATGCCCGAGAAGATCGCCCTTGCGGTTCTGCGCGCCCGGCCGTCCGAGGTGCTGGCCCAGGCCCCAGAAGAACGCCGAGGATTCTTCGACCGACCAGCATTCGACTGGCACGCCCGAGACGACCTGCAGGCCACGTCCGGTAGCCACCTCGTCGCGCCAGATGCGGATCCGTGCTGCCAGCGTCGGCAGCGGGAAATCGGCCTTGGTCATCGCCGAGAGCGGCCGCGACCGAGTCGTCCACGAGTCCACCGCCCGTCGAAGTTCGGCGGCCTCGTCCGGGCTCAGCCGCACGCGCCACGGTGCACCGTCCAGGTCGCGCCGTTTCCAGGCAGCGGGCGAGGAGACCGGCGCCAGCGCCGGACCCTCGTGCGGCCGATCGAAGTAGGTCAGCGTCTGCTGCAGGAACGGCAGGTACGCGGGTTCGCTCATGGCACGGTCGCCTCAGATGAACGGCTTGCGGGCCCTCACGAACGCGCTCATGAACTTCCCATCGACCTTGGGGGCCAGCGCAGCCGCGTCGAGTCCGCTCGCGGCGATGAAGTCCCTCGCATCTTCCACGCGATAGACGCGCGTCGGCTCGACGTCGATCCCCGTGAATCCGGCGGTTGCGAGCTTGTCGCGATAGACCTGCTCGTCGAGCGCGCCCGCCACGCATCCGACCCACGCGAGGACGCTGGCACGGATTTGGGGCTCGATCTCACCCCGAGTCACGACATCCGACACCGCGAACCGGCCGCCCGGCCTCAGGACGCGGAACGCCTCGCGCAACACCTGGTCCTTGTCCGCCGAGAGGTTGATGACGCAGTTCGAGATGATCACGTCGACCGAGTCGTCCGGCAGCGGGATGTGCTCGATCTCGCCCTTCAGGAATTCGACGTTCGTTGCCCCGGCCCTGCGCTTGTTCTCGTTCGCGAGGGCCAGCATGTCGTCGGTCATGTCGAGACCGTAGGCCTTGCCCGTCGGGCCGACGCGCCTCGCGGACAGCAGCACGTCGATGCCGCCGCCGGAGCCGAGGTCCAGCACGACTTCGCCCGGCTGCAGCTCGGCGAGTGCCGTGGGATTGCCGCAGCCGAGGGACGCCAGCACGGCAGCCTCGGGCAGGTCCTTCGTCTGCGCGACGTCATAGAGGTCCGACGTGATTGGATCGCAGCAGGACGGCGCCGGCCCGCAGCACGACGACTCCGCCTTGATGGAGATCACCTTGCGGGCGGCCTCGCCGTACTTCTCCTTCACGACCTGCTTGATGTCGGTGCTCATGGGGTCCTCCTGGGCCAGTCAGGCCCTGGCCGGTGTCTGCGCGGCCCCCGGGCCGCCGAACCAGCGTTGCTGAAATCGAAGCGCGACGTGCACGAGCGCGATCATCACTGGCACCTCGACGAGGGGTCCGATGACCGCAGCGAACGCGACGCCCGAACCGATGCCGTAAACGGCGACCGCCACGGCGATCGCCAGCTCGAAGTTGTTGCTCGCGGCGGTGAACGAGAGCGTCGCGCACTTCGGGTAGTTCGCGCCCACGCGGCGTCCCATGGCGAACGACACCAGGAACATGACGACGAAGTAGATGAGCAGCGGGATCGCGATCCGCACGACGTCCGTGGGAATCGTGACGATCAGCTTTCCCTTGAGGCTGAACATCACGACGATCGTGAAGAGCAGTGCCACGAGCGTGATCGGGCTGATCATCGGCACGAAGCGGCCGTGGTACCAGTCCTTGCTCACGAAACGCAGCATCACGATCCGGGTCAGCACGCCCGCAATGCACGGAATGCCGAGGTAGACGAATACGCTCCTGGCGATCTGGGTGATCGAGATGTCGACCACCGAGCCGTGCAGCCCGAACAATGGCGGCAGGACGGTGACGAACACCCAGGCGTACAGGCTGTAGAACAGCACCTGGAAGATAGAGTTGAATGCCACGAGCCCCGCGGCGTATTCCGTCGAGCCGCCGGCCAGCTCGTTCCACACGATCACCATGGCGATGCAGCGCGCGAGCCCGATCAGGATCAGGCCGGCCATGTACTCGGGCTTGTCGGCGAGGAACGCGACTGCCAGCAGGAACATGAGCACCGGCCCGATGACCCAGTTCTGGACGAGCGACAGGGCGAGGACCTTCCCATCGCGGAAGACGTCCGGCAGGTCCTCGTAGCGAACCTTCGCGAAGGGCGGGTACATCATCAGGATCAGTCCGATCGCGATCGGGAGGTTCGTCGTGCCGACGCTGAAGCGATCGACGAACGATTCGACGCCGGGTACGAACCAGCCGATTCCGATGCCGAGCGCCATCGCGCCGAAGATCCAAACCGTCAGGTAACGGTCGAGGAAGGAGAGCCGGCTCGTGACGGTGGCCATGGTTCGACCTCTACGAGCGGGATATCCCGAGCAACGCGGTTCGCAGGGCGGTGTCGTCCAGCGACTCCAGCCGCAGTGCCAGCAGTTGCAGAATCCGGTAGCCGATCGCCTGGCGCGTCAGGTCGAAGGCCGTGCGGCGGGCCATCTCGTCGCCGGGCGCGTTCGAGGGATCCGGATAGCCCCAGTGCACCCTCACCGGGCTGCCGGGCCAGATCGGGCACACCTCGTTCGCGGCGCTGTCGCAGACGGTGATGACGACGCGCATCCGGGGCGCGTCGGG
Organism: Gammaproteobacteria bacterium; assembly: GCA_012026925.1. GTDB lineage: Bacteria > Pseudomonadota > Gammaproteobacteria > Steroidobacterales > Steroidobacteraceae > RPQJ01. The sequence goes on from VEPJ01000236.1 coordinate 3,365, forward strand.
ACGCGCGAACTCGTCCCAGCTCTTGCTGCGGACGCCTTCGGTCGAGATGCCGGCGTCGGCGAGCTCCGCGACGGCGAGGGGGGTGATCCGGCCGCTGGGCGCGCTGCCGGCGCTGTACGCACGGACGTCGACCCCGAGGCGCGCGGCGTGGTGGTTGAGCATCGATTCGGCCAGCACGCTGCGGGCCGAGTTGTGCGTGCAGAGGACCAGGATGTTCGTCGTCATGCGCGTCAGCTCAGCAGCGGCGGGTGGGTGGAGCAGGCGCCTCGCAGGTTGCGCCCTGGCAGCAGTTCTCGGTCATGTACGCGAGCAGGGCGTTCATGGCGGCGTAGTCGGCGCGGTAGATCAGGTTGCGACCGCTGCGCTCCTGGGTGACGAGGCCCGCGTTGACCAGCTCCTTGAGGTGGAACGAGAGGGTCGCCGGCGACACCTTGAGCCGCTTGCCGATCGCGCCGGGGGTCGCGCCCGGCTGCCCTGCGACGACCAGCGCCCGAAAGACCCTGAGCCGGTTGGCCTGCGACAGGGCCGAAAGTGCCTTGAGGACTGACTGCTCTTTCATAATTCGACAAATATCGAATAGATAGGCAATCTATCACAGTGCCCCGGGGCTTGGAAACGGTGGCTTGCCGCGATTCAGCCGGACTCCAGTTCCTCGGCGACGATCGCAAGCACGCGCGGGGAGAGGACGAGGCCGACGTGGGTTTCGTCGACCTCGACGTGGCGGACGTTCGGCGACCATTTGTCGATGCAGGCCCGCCAGGCAACGATGCCGTCGCGCTTCGAATAGATGGCGGTGACGGGGACGCGGAGCGGCGTGGCGTAGCGGTCCCGGACCGCGCGCTCGATCTGGTCGAGGTCATGGCCCTGCGCGCGATACCGCTCGGCGGTCGCCGTGTAACGCGGTCCGCCGATCACCGGGCTCCCGAGCGTGATCACCCTGCGGATCTGCGCGGGATGCTCGCGGGCGTACTCGCGACCGATGTAGCCACCGAGGCTCCAGCCGACCATGACCACCGGGCCGCCGGCGTGATCGACCGCCGATTGCACGATCGGCTCGAGATCGGCGCGCAGCCGTTTCGCCTCCCCGTCGTTCCGGCCGAGGCCCCAGTCGCGTACGCGGTGTCCCACGCGACGCAGGGCGATCTCCAGGATGCGCATCGCGCGGGGTCCGGTGCCGAACCCGGGCAACAGGATCACGGACTGCGGTCGAGTCGTGCGGCGCGACTTCATGCCCAGCCATGACGGCACCCAGCCCAACGCGTCGACGGGCAAGCGCAATTCCTGCAGCGTGTCGAGCCTGCTGCGAGGCGAGATCGGGTCGTAACTGATCGGACTCATCGGGGCGGCCGCGACAGCCACGAGCTCAGCTGCGCGTAGACCTCGGCTCGGTGGAGCAGTTCGAGGTGTCCCATTTCGTACCCGATCCATTGGCGCGCCTTCGGAATCCGCAACGAGCGACTGCGCTCTGCGTGCCTGCCGAGCGCGCTGTCGAGCGGAACGAGACCGTCGCCGACGAGGCGATCGGCGAGCAGGCTGCGGCGCGTTCCGACGGTGGCTGCCATGGCGAAGCAGTCGACGCCCTTCGGCAGTGGCACGACGCGGTGACTTCCGGGCGTAATGGATCCATGCCGAAGGTCGCGGATGCCGGCGCTGCGTGCCTTGCCGAACCGGGTGAACGGAGCGGAGTAAGGGCTCAGCTGCAGCACGTAGTCGAGACCGTGGCCGCCGCGCTCGAGGGGAGCGCCGTGGTGCGGAGTGCCCAGGAACACGAGCCTGCGGAGTTTCGGAAGCCAGCCTTGGCGACGCTCTTCGCCGACCAGGCACGCACTGCGCGCCACCAGGCCGCCCATGCTGTGCCCGACGATTGCGATCTCTTCGACGGGTCCCGGCCATCTCGCTACGAGCTGCTCGAGGAGTTCCGCGAACCGCCTGCCGTTCTCCGCGATGTGCAGGCCGCTGTTGTAGCGCAGGTAAAGCGGCGTCCAACCCTGCTCTTCGGCCAGGGCCGCGCCGTGGCTGTAACCCTCGCGCGTCCATTGCTCGACGCTCATGCACAGCCCGTGCACGAACACGAGAATCTTCCCCGTCGGCGCGGGTCGGCCGTCGGAATCGAAATGGGCGCCCGGGTCATGCGCGTCGACGGACAGGCCGTCATGGAAGAAGCCCATCTCGATCGCGAGCGGATTGGCGGTGCGCACGAGATAGTCCCCGTACACACCGTTCAGGATCGAGACGAGCGCATTGCGGCCGGGAGTCGTCTCACCCGCGGGCAGCAGTCCTTCCACGGGAGCCAGCGATGCATCGAGCCCCTGGCCGATGAGCCGCATGCTGCCGCGGATGCTGCGATACACGAAGCCCGTGATGCCCTGCGTGGCCTCCACGATTGGCTGGCCGAGCGGACCGGGCCGGCGCTGGATCGTGCGATGCATGCGTTCGACCACGTCGACGACGCCGGCGGACGCGTCGAGCAGCATCCTGCTCGCGCCGCGAACGTCGGACACGTGGTTACGGGAAATACCTGCCATGGCAAGCGCTCCTCGTCAGCCGCTCAGGGCCTTGATGACGTCCAGCGGGTTGTTGCGGATCGCGCGGAGCAGGGCGCGGGCCGGGCCGGTCGGCTGTCGGCGACCCTGTTCCCAATTGCGCAGCGTGGAAAGTTCGATGTCGAGCAGCTCGGCGAACTTGGCCTGGGAGAGCCCCGTCCGCTGCCGGATTGCCCGAACGTCGACTGCGTCCGCGGCCGCCGGGGGTGCGGCGGGTCTCGGGACGCCCAACAGCCGGGCGACGCGCTCGCGGCGCTTGCGCCGCAGGACCCGGGCGGTCTCGAGCAGCGTCTCGAAGGTCTCGCGGTCGATCGTCACCGTTCGGGCGCTCGCGGTCTGGATGCAGCGTACCGTACGCCAGCGACGTACCTACGTCAATGACGTACTGGCTGATTCATGATCGCAGGCGATCGTGGATGCGCCTGGCGTGACGCGCGGCTACCCGACGGCAGCGGTGATCGCGAATTGACAGCGTCTTGCCGCTCCCTTCATGGTGCATGGCAACTCGATCGAGCCGGACGGGAGACGGGGATGAAGGTGGTCATCGTGGGTGGCGTGGCGGGTGGCGCGTCGTGTGCGGCGCGGCTGCGACGGCTGGACGAGAATGCCGAAATCGTCATGGTGGAGCGCGGGCCGTACGTCTCGTATGCAAACTGCGGGCTCCCGTACCACATCAGCGGGGTGATCGCGAAGGAGTCGAGCCTGCTGGTGGCGAGCGAGCAGGGCTTCCGCAACAACTTCCGAATCGATGTGCGTACGAACTGCGAGGCCGTCGCCATCGCGCCGGGGCGGAAGACCGTCGAACTGCGCAACGTCAAGACCGGCGACGTCGGCACGGAAAGGTACGACAAGCTCGTGCTGGCGCCGGGAGCCGCGTCCGTTCGGCCACTGCTGCCGGGCATCGACCTGCCCGGCATCTTCCACGTGCGTACCGTGCCGGACGCGCGGGCGATCCGCGAGTGGATCGAGCGCGGGACCACGTTCCTGGCCGGCATGTCGAATTACTCCGGCATCCAGTTCGTGAAGCCCAGGCGCCACGCGGTCGTGGTCGGCGGCGGCTTCATCGGCCTCGAGACCGCCGAGAATCTCGCGCACGCCGGGTTCGACGTCACGATCGTGGAGATGCTCGACCAGGTCCTCGCGCCGCTCGACCGCGAGATGGCGCGACTCGCCGAGGGTCGCCTCGAGATGCACGGGATCCACCTCGCATTGGGCGACGGTGTGGCCGCATTCGAGCAGGCCGATGCCGGGTCCCTGCGCGTGAAGACACGATCCGGGAAGGTGTATCCCGCGGACGTCGTCATCCTTGCGCTCGGGGTCCGGCCGGACACGACGCTCGCGAGATCGGCCGGCCTCGCGCTCGGCGAGCGCGGCGGCATCCGCGTCGACGAGCACATGCGCACCAGCGACCCCGACATCTTCGCGGTCGGCGACGCCGTCGAGGTCCGTGACTTCGTCACCGGGGAGTGGAGCCTGGTGGCGCTTGCAGGCCCCGCGAATCGCCAGGGCCGGATCGCGGCGGACGTCATCGCCGGGCGCGACTCGCGCTATCGCGGCACGCAGGGGACGTCGATCGTCGGCCTGTTCGGCTGCGCTGCGGCGTGGACCGGGGCCAGCGAGAAGACGCTGCGGCGCCTGGGTGACGACGACTTCGAGAAGATCTACCTGTTCCCCAATTCGCACGCGGGGTACTACCCTGGCGCGAAGATGATCGCCCTCAAGGTCCTCTTCCGGAAGTCCGACGGACGGCTGCTCGGCGCCCAGGCCCTCGGCGAGGACGCGGCGGCGGTCGACAAGCGCATCAGCGCGCTCGCCGTCGCGATCCAGATGCGCGCGACCGTGTACGACCTCGAGGAATCCGAGCTGTGCTACGCGCCGCAGTTCGGCAGCGCGAAGGACGCCGTCAATTTCGCGGGAATGGTCGCGGCAGACGTCCTGCGCGGCGACATGCCGATCGCGCACTGGACCGACACGGAGAACGCGTTCCTGCTCGACGTGCGCCAGCCCGTCGAGCTGGTGGTGGAGAGCGTTCCTGGCGCGGTGAACATTCCGTTGCCGCAGCTCCGGGGGCGCCTGGGCGAACTGCCGCGCGACCGGGAGATCCTGGTCATCTGCCGGTCCGCGCAGCGCGCGTACTACGCCACGCGCATCCTGCAGCAGAACGGATTCACCGCCCGCAACATCTCGGGTGGCATGCTTGCGAAGGCGATGCGCACCCCGGGCGCGGCGGTGGTGGACGCCTGAGGCGGGCCGCGGCCCGGGGCTCCTTCAACTAGGGCTGCAGCATCACGTAGCCCTGCTGCACGAGCTCGACGATCCGGAGATTGGCGCCGGAGTTCACCTTGACGCCAGGCAGCATGTCGGCGTTGGTCCACTTGTTGCCCTTCATCGTCACGGCGCACTCCTCGACGCTGACGCCGTCGGCGATCAGCCGCGCGATCGTCGCCTTGTACGGGTTGCCGTTGGTCGTCATGCGGGCCGCGTTGTATGCGTCGTCGTTCAGGAGCATGTAGCCGGCCGTGCCGTGGAAGATCGCCGCCATGCGCCAGTTCGTGCCGGCCTGCTTGAAGCGGTCGACCATCAGCTGCATGTGCTTCAGGCCGATCGGCGTGTCGCCGAGGAAGGCGGAGTGATCCATGTTGAACACGACGTCCGCCTTCTTGAGCTGCACCGGAATGTCGATCCGGATCTCGCCGGCGCCCTCGGCCGGGTTGGCGGCAATCGCGCCGGAGAGGGGGAGGCCGGACAGCAGCACGAGGGTGGCGAGGACGACGTTCTTGCGCTTCATGGGCGAGCTCCGGGTGTGTCGACACGACGCGTCCAGGCAGCGTGACCTGCCAGGACGGCAATATACGCTGTGACCCGCGGCTTGGTGCGCGAGTTCCGCCACTCCGGGCGACACGGGATTGCCCCGCGCCGGTCAGGGACCGGCGGCGGGGTGAAGGATCAACCCGACTTCCTGGATCGTGCGGCCGATGCGAGGAAGCGCGCGCCGACGCTCAGGACGAGCACGAACGTCGTGATGAGGAGGGCACCCGCCCAGGCGAGCTGCTGCCAGTCCTCATAAGGGCTCATCGCGAACTGGAAGATGACGACCGGGAGGTTCGCCATCGGCTTGGTGAGATCCGTGTTCCAGAACTGGTTGTTGAGCGCCGTGAACAGCAGCGGTGCCGTCTCGCCGCTGATCCTGGCCACGGCGAGCAGCAGCCCCGTCAGCAGCCCGTTCCGGGCAGCGGGATAGACCGTGCTGAAGACCGTTCGCCACGGGTTGGCGCCCAGGGCTGCCGACGCTTCGCGAAGCGAGTTCGGCACGAGCTGCAGCATGTCCTCGCTGGTCCGGACCATCACCGGCAGCGCGATGATCGCGAGCGAGAGTGCGCCGGCGATCGCCGAGAAGTGCCCGACGTTCATCACGACGATGGTGTAGACGAACAGGCCGACGACGATGGACGGTGCACTCAACAGCACGTCGTTGATGAAGCGTATGACGGATGCCAGCACCGTGCCGCGGCCGTACTCGGACAGGTAAGTGCCCGCGAGGAGGCCGATCGGGCCGCCGATCGCGATGCCGAGCATGGTCATGACCAGGCTGCCGAAGATGGCGTTGGCGAGACCTCCCTCGCTTCCCGGGGCCGGCGTGCTGAGCTGGAACACCGCGGGCGACATTCCCTGCAGGCCGCGCGAGACCAGGGTCCACAGGAGCGCGGCCAGCACGGCGACGCCGATCAGCGTCGCCACGCCGGACAACGCGAATCCGACGACGTTCATGATCCGGCGACGTGGCTGCACGGTGGCTCCGACCACGCCTGCGACGCGGCGACGACGCTGCACCCTCATTCGCGTCTCCCCGAGCGCGCCTCGAGCCGCATGAGCAGCAGCCGGGCCGCTGCGATGACGATGAACGTGATCACGAACAGCAGCAGTCCGAGCGCGATCAGTGCCGAGGTGTAGAGGTCGCCGACGGCCTCCGTGAACTCGTTGGCGATTGCGGCGGAAATCGTCGTCCCCGGGGCGAGCAGCGAGCCGGTGATCCGGTGTGCGTTGCCGATGACGAACGTGACGGCCATGGTCTCGCCGAGCGCCCGGCCGAGGCCGAGCATGAGCCCGCCGATGATGCCCGGTCGCGACCAGGGTATGACCACGCCGCGCACCACTTCCCACTGCGTGGCGCCGAGGCCGTAGGCAGCCTCCTTGAGGGCGACCGGCGTGATCGAGAACACCTCGCGCATCACGGAGGTGATGAACGGCAGCACCATGATGGCGAGCACGAGTCCGGCCGTCAGCAGCCCGATGCCGAACGGCGGCCCCTGGAACAGGAAGCCGATGCCCGGGAGAGGCCCGAGATGTTCGATGAGCCAGGGCTGGACGGTGTGCTGCAGGACCGGGGCGAGTACGAACAGGCCCCAGATGCCGAAGACGATGCTCGGGATCGAGGCCAGCAGCTCGATCCCGGTCCCGATCGGTCCGCGCAGCCAGGTGGGGCACGTCTCGGTGAGGAAGATCGCGATGCCGAAGCTGACCGGCACCGCCAGGGCCATGGCGATGATCGACGTCACCACCGTGCCATACAGGGGCGCGAGCGCGCCGAACTTCTCGGTGACGGGATTCCAGCGCGTCTCGGTGACGAAGGACCAGCCGAATTCGCGCAGCGCCGGCCAGGCATCGTAGGCGAGCGCGACGATGACCCCGCCGAGGAGCGCGAGGACGATGATCGCGCTCGTCGTCGAGAGGCCGCGAAAGGCGCGTTCGACGCGCCTTTCGCGGCGCAACAGCGCCTGGATGCTCAGGGCTTCGGCGACCACACCGACTGACCTCCGGAGGTGATCTTGGTCTGCCAGGTGGACTCGACCAGCTTCACGACGTTCGGCGGAATCGGCACGTAATCGAGCTGGTTCGCCAGGTCGCCGCCACTCGCGTACGCCCACGCGAAGAAGTCGAGGGCCGTGCGGGCCGCAGCCGGGTCCTTCGGGTTCTTGTACATCAGGATGAAGCTCGCGCCCGTGATCGGCCAGCTGCCGGCGCCGGGCTGGTCCGTCAGGACGAGGTAGTAGCCCGGGGCCTTCAACCAGTCGCCGTTCGCGGCCGCCGCCTGGAAGGCCTTGGCTTCGGGGGTGACGAACTTGCCGTCACGGTTCTTCATGAGGACGTAGGTCATCTTGTTCTGCTTGGCATAGGCGTACTCGACGTAACCGATCGCGCCGGAGGTCTGCGAGGTCATGTTCGCGACGCCTTCGTTGCCCTTCGCGCCGATGCCGGCGGGCCACTCGACCGACGTGTTGGCGCCGATCTTCGACTTGAACGCCGGGCTCACGGAGGAGAGGTAATTGGTGAACAGGAAGTTCGTTCCCGAGCCGTCCGAGCGATAGACCGGCGCGATCGCAAGGCCCGGCAGGTTGACGCCGGGGTTCAACGCCTTGATGCGGGCGTCGTCCCACTTGGTGATCTCGCCCATGTAGATGCTGGCGAGCGTGGGCCCGTCGAGCTTGAGGACGCCTGCCTGCAGGCCCGGGACGTTGACGACCGGCACGACGCCGCCGATGATCATCGGGAACTGCACCAGGCCGGCATCGCTCAACTCCTTGAGTTCGAGCGGCTTGTCGGAGGCCCCGAAGGTGACCGTGCCCGCCTTGATCTGCTTGATGCCGCCGCCGCTGCCGATCGACTGGTAGTTCAGGCCGATGCCCGTCTGCTTCTTGTAGGCTTCCGCCCACTTGGCGTAGATCGGGTACGGAAACGTGGCGCCCGCGCCGGAAATGTCGGCTGCCGATACCGGGCCGCCGAGCAGCGCAGCCGCGGCCAGCGCAAAGACCGCAAGAAACCTGTGATTCATCCGTCGGAGCACGAGTCGGCCCTCCTCGAAGTTGACGATCCTGGGAACCCCGACATGATGGGCCTGTGGACGTTACAACTTTGTGACAGGCCAGCCCGGGAGCGGCCTCCCCGCCCGTCGCGCCTGCGCCGGGATGGATTGTAACCTCGCGCGTGTATTGAAGATTCAGGTCGGCGGGCAGGGTTGGACGGAGTGCGGTGATCGTGCTATTCGAGGGGCGAGGAGACATGAACCGATGATGACTCAACAAGCGCGTGTTTCGCTTGCCGCGGCCTGCGTGGCGGTGGCTCTTGGCGGCTTCGGGCGCACGGCCGAGGCGGCGGCGGACCTCATCATTCGCGGCGGCCCCATCATCACGATGGAGGGCGACCGCCCCGCCTACGTCGCAGCCGTGGTCGTGTCCGGCGGCAAGATCGTCTTCGCCGGCACCGAAGTGGAGGCGATGCGGCACAAGAGCCGCGCGACGACCGTCAAGGATCTCGGCGGCCGGACGATGCTGCCCGGCTTCGTCGATGCGCACAGTCATTTCATCAATGCGCCGGCGCTCTCCCGGATGGTCAACGTGTCGCCGTCGCCGGTCGGCCCGGGCGACACGGTGCAGCAGATCGTTGCGACGCTGAAGGCGTGGCAGGACAAGGCGCAGGTCCCGGAGGGCGGCTGGATCCTGGCCTGGGGCTACGACGACTCGATGGTGCAGGGCGGCAAGCTCACGAAGCGCGACCTCGACGCCGCCTTCCCCGACCGCAGGGTCCTGGTGCTGCACGTGTCGCTGCACGGTGCCGTGCTCAATTCGAAGGCGCTGGAGTGGGCGGGCATCACTGCCGACACAGCGACGCCCCCGGGCGGCATCATCGCCCGCGGCCCCGACGGGAAGGATCCCGAAGGCTTGCTGATGGAGACGGCCTTCCTGCCGGTCTTCAACAGGATGCCGCAGCCGGGCGAGGCCGAAATGCTCGAGCTGCTCAAGCCCGGCCAGATGATGTACGCAGGGAACGGCTACACGCTCGCCAATGACGGCTTCACTCACGTGAAGGACATCCGCCTGCTGCAGAAGGCCGCCGCGCAGGGCAGGCTGTTCATCGACATCACCGTGCTGCCGGCTTTCCCGGAAATGGACCAGTGGCTCGGCAAGCCCGAGTTCCCCTTCGGCCAGTGGGACAACCGCCTCAAGCTGCAAGGGCTCAAGATCACCCAGGACGGCTCGGTCCAGGGCAAGACAGCCTCCTACATCGAGCCGCTGCTCACGGGCGGTCCCCAGGGGCAGGAGGACTGGCACGGCAGCACGACATTGCCCTACGAGCAGTTCGCGAAGATCTTCGACACCGGACACAAGGCGGGACTGCAGGTGTTCGTCCACGCGAACGGCGACGGCGCCATCCAGCAGGTGATCAAGGCGGCGGAAGCCTCGGGTCTCAAGGCGGGCGACGACAGCCGCACCATCGTCATTCACTCGCAGATGCAGCACCCGGAGGACATCCCGCGCTACGTCGCGCTCGGGCTCACGCCGAGCTACTTCACGAACCACACCTTCTTCTGGGGTGACGTGCACCGCAGGAATCTCGGCGAGGCCCGGGCGGCCTTCATCAGCCCGATGAAGTCCGCGATGGATGCCGGCCTCAAGGCGACCAACCACAGCGACTTCAACGTCACGCCGCTCGATCCGTTCTTCATGCTCTGGACTTCGATGGCGCGCACGACCCGCTCGGGCTACGTGCTCGGGCCTGGCGAGCGCATCGACGCGTATCGCGGACTGCAGGCGCTGACCATCAACCCCGCCTGGGAGTACCGCGAAGAGACCCGCCGCGGCTCGATTGCGCCGGGCAAGCTCGCCGACTTCGTGATCGTCACGGCGGACCCGCTCAAGACGCCGGTGGACCGGATCCGCGACATCAAGGTCGTCGAGACGATCAAGGAAGGAATGACGATCTACGTGCGCAACTGATCCCGACGGCTGGCACCGATCCGGCGTCCGATGAAATGTCCGCAGCCTGACCGGCGCTCGATCGTTTACCATCCGCTCCTTTCGGTCGCGAGCGGGGCGCCGTGGACATCGGACTGCTGATCAAGGCTGCGATCATGGGGATCGTGGAGGGACTGACCGAGTTCCTCCCGGTGTCGAGCACCGGCCACCTGATCCTCACCGCTTCGCTGCTCGACTTCAACGACGAGCGCGGCAAGCTCTTCGAGATCGTCATCCAGTCGGGCGCCATCCTCGCGGTGGTCTGGGAGTTCCGCCGCAGGATCTTCACGGCCTTCGCCGAGGCGCACCGTGAGGTGAAATCCCGCCGGTTGCTGATCAACGTGGCCATCGCGTTCGTGCCGCTGGCAGCGCTCGGACTGCTCTTCGGCAGCGCGCTCAAGGCGCACCTCTTCAACGCGCCGACCGTCGCCACGACGTTCATCCTCGGCGGGTTGCTGATCCTGTGGGTCGAGAAACGCGAGCACGTGGTGCGCGTCCACTCGGTCGACGACATGACGCCGCTCGATGCCCTGAAGGTCGGGCTCGCGCAGTGCTTTGCACTGGTGCCGGGCACGAGCCGTTCGGGTGCCACGATCATCGGCGGCCTCCTGTTCGGCCTGTCGCGCCAGGTCGCCACGGAGTTCACGTTCTATCTCGCCATCCCGACCCTCGGCGTCGCGAGCCTCTACTCGCTGTACAAGGAGCGCGCCCTGCTGTCCGTGGACGACCTCGGGATGTGGGTGGTCGGCATGGTCTGCTCGTTCCTGGCCGCTTTCGCCTGCGTGCGCTGGCTGATCCGGTACGTGTCCACGCACACGTTCGTTCCCTTCGCCTGGTATCGCATCGCGTTCGGCATCCTGGTGTTCGCGACGGCCTGGAGCGGCGCGATCGACTGGTCCGGCTGACGGCCTCAGGTCCTCGCGTACCAGGACTTGACGCCCGCGTGGTCGCGCACGGCGTCGTGCACCCGCACGAGTTTCGGATACTCGGCGAAGATCGTCGCGGGGATGTGGTCGACCTTGCCGCCGCTGAACCAGCGCACGGCCATGTGGATCTTGAGGTCCGCGACATGGATCTTCCCGCCGCCGAAGAACGGCCCGTCCCCGATGTTGCGCTCGGCGGCCTGCGCCCACTGCGGCAGGTATCCGGCCACGAGTGCCTCGCGCGCGGCCTTCTTCTCGGCGTCGGGCATGCGGATGGTCGGGCTCACGACGGCGCGCAGGTCCTCGACGTGCTGCATCATCCCTTCGTGGCGCGCTGCCTCGAAGTCGTCGGCCGGATGCAGGCCATGGCGGCGGCCGACCAGCACGAGGATCGCGTTCGAGTGCGCGAGCGGCGGGTGTCCAGGAATCTCGAGGACCGGGAGGCTGCCGTACGGCATCCGCCCCTTCAGCGCCGGCCAGTCGGCGGGCTTGATGCGCACGTCCTCGAAGTCGATGCCAGCAAGGTGCAGGGCGAGCCGGCACTCCTCGCCGCGACTGACGGGAGCGTCGAAATAAATCAGCTTGGGCTTGCTCATGGGCGCAGGAGCATAACACCGCCGAGTGACGCCGGACCGACGCACGGGACGTGGCACTTTCCCTGGCCGTCGTGGTCGAAGCCGATGGTCGCGGCTCGGGGCGGGCGGCGATATCCTTCCAACACGGCGGCCGGCCGCTGCTGATTCGAGCCTTCGATGCGCGACTCCGCCGTCAACACGTTTCCCGCCACGGCGCGCGCGCGTCCGTCGCGATTCGACTGGATCGCGGTCGTGCTGGTGCTCGGTCTGCTCGTGTTCCTGGCGGAAACCAGTCGCGGGCTCCTCGAGACGCTGTCCGCTCTGCGCCAGCAACCCATCTCGCTCGATCCGTCGCACCTGCCCGAGTACGCGGCGCGCACGACCCTGCGCATGCTCGCGGCGCTCGGGCTGTCGCTCCTGTTCACGTTCACGTATGCGACCTGGGCCGCGAAGAGCCGTCGCGCCGGCAGGGTGCTCATCCCGTTGCTCGACCTGCTGCAGTCCGTGCCGATCCTCGGCTTCATCTCCGTCACCGTAGTCTTCTTCCTTGCGCTCGTGCCCGGTCGCGTGCTCGGGGCCGAGCTCGCCGCCGTGTTCGCCATCTTCACGAGCCAGGCGTGGAACATGGCGTTCAGCTTCTACCAGTCGCTGCGCACCGTCCCCGTCGAGCTGCAGGAAGCGGCGCAGAGCTTCGGACTCACGCCGTGGTCGCGTTTCTGGCGCCTCGAGGTGCCGTTCGCCATGCCGGCGCTGACGTGGAACATGATGATGTCGATGTCCGGCGGTTGGTTCTTCGTCGTGGCGGCGGAGGCAATCAGCGTCGGCCACACGACGATCACGCTCCCCGGCATGGGCGCGTACATCGCCACCGCCATCGCCGCCCAGGACCTGCGCGCCATCGGGCTCGCCATCCTGGCCATGCTCGGCGTCATCCTGCTGTACGACCAGCTGCTGTTCCGCCCACTCGTTGCGTGGTCGGACCAGTACCGCTTCGAGCAGGAGCCGGGAACGGTCGCGCCTCGGTCGTGGGTGCTCGAAGCACTCACGCGGTCGACATTGATGGTCGGCTTCTACCGGCGGCTGATGTACGTACTGCGCCGGATCGCGACGGCGGTCAAGCGACCGGCGATCGCGCCCTCCGTGCGGTTGCCGCCCGGCTATCCGACGCGACTGGACTGGATCGGCACGGCGATTCTCGGCGTGCTCGTCGTGCTTTGCCTGCTCGAGGCCATCCGCTTTCTCGGGCCGCACATCGGGCTCGGCGAAATCGCGCACGTCCTCGGCCTGGGACTGCTGACCGGCCTGCGTGTCCTGGCGCTGATCGCGATCGCGAGCCTCGTGTGGGTTCCCGTCGGCATCTGGGTCGGGCTGAGCCCGCGCCTCGCGCGGATCGTCCAGCCTGTGGCGCAGTTCCTCGCGGCCTTCCCTGCCAACCTGCTGTTTCCGGTCGCCGTTTACGCGATCGTGCGCTGGAAGCTCGACGCGGACGTCTGGCTGAGCCCGCTCATGATCCTCGGCACGCAGTGGTACATCCTGTTCAACGTGATTGCCGGGGCGAGCGCGATCCCGACCGAGATGCGCCACGTCACGCGCAACCTCGAAGTGCGCGGCTGGGCCTGGTGGCATCGATTCGCGCTGCCGGCCGTGTTCCCCTATTACGTGACCGGGGCGCTCACGGCGTCCGGCGGCTCGTGGAACGCGAGCATCGTCGCGGAGGCCGCGAGCTGGGGCACCGAGCACGTACGAGCGACGGGCCTCGGCTCCTACATCGCCGAGGCGACCACGGCCGGCGATTTCCACCGCATCGTGCTCGGCATCGCCGTGATGGCCGGGTTCGTGATCGGCGTGAATCGGTTCCTCTGGCGTCCGCTCTACGCGCTCGCCGAGCGGAAGTACCGGATGACTTGATGGTGAGACCGATCGAATGCCCGTGCGCCAGCCAGTTATCGGAGAGCGACCATGAATGCGGCAGCTGAAACGGCGCTTGAACTGCTGCTCGAGGTCGAGCACGTCGCGAAGGCTTTTCCACGCGGCGACGGCGGCGAGCTCAACGTGCTCGACGATGTGAACCTGACCCTTCGCGAGGGCGAGATCGTCGGCCTGCTCGGGCGCTCGGGGTCGGGCAAGTCGACGTTGCTCCGGCTCATCGCCGGGCTCTCGACGCCGAGCAGCGGCGAGATCCGCTTCGCCGGGCGGCCGGTACACGGCCCGAGTCGCGGCATTGCGATGGTGTTCCAGGGTTTCGCGCTGTTTCCGTGGCTCACCGTCGAGGAGAACGTGGTGCTCGGTCTCGAGGCGCAGAAGCTGCCCCGCGACGCGATGCACCAGCGCGCCGAGTCAGCCATCGACCTCATCGGCCTGTCGGGATTCGAGGCCGCGTACCCGCGCGAGCTGTCGGGCGGCATGCGCCAGCGCGTGGGATTCGCGCGCGCGCTCGTCGTGCACCCGCGGATCCTGCTCATGGACGAGCCCTTCTCCGCGCTCGACGTCCTCACGGCCGAGACTCTTCGCGGCGATTTCCTCGAGCTGTGGGCGGAGGGCCAGATGCCGATCGGCGCCGTGCTGCTCGTGACGCACAACATCGAGGAGGCGGTGCAGATGTGCGACCGCATCTGCGTCTTCGGCAGCAACCCGGGGCGCATCCTCGTCGAGATCCCGGTGAACATCCCGCGGCCGCGTGATCGCCTCGACCCGAGGTTCCGTGCGCTCGTGGAGCGCATCTACGTCGAGATGACTGCGCGCGCCCCGCGGCCGGCCGCGCGACCGGAGCTCTTTCCGGGCTCCGGCATCGGCACCGTCCTGCCACGCGTCTCATCCAACCTGCTCGCCGGCCTCATGGAAACCGTCGCGGGGCCGCCCTTCGGCGGTCGCGCCGACCTGCCGGTGATCGCGCAGTCCCTGCAACTCGAGATCGACGACCTGTTCCCGGTCGCGGAGACGCTGCAGATGCTGCGCTTCGCGGAGGTCGAGGGCGGTGACATCCGACTGACCGACGCCGGCGTCGACTTCGCGAATTCGTCGCTCGACGACCGCAAGCTGTCGTTCCGGCGCCATTTGCTCGCGTACGTGCCGCTCGCCGCGCACGTGCGCCGGGTTCTCGAGGAACGCGGCAGTCACCGCGCGCCGAAGAGCCGCTTCCTCGACGAGCTCGAGGACCACATGTCGCCGGAAGCTGCGGACCTGACGCTCCGCGCGCTCGTCAGCCTCGCGCGTTATGCGGAGGCGTTCGTCTACGACGACGCGGCGGGGGAGTTCCGGCTGGAGGAAGCGGCGGCGTGACCCGGCTCGTCGACGTGCGGGCTCAGCGATCGTGCTCCTTGAGCACTCGCTCGATGCGCCGGTCCGGCACCAGCCACATCAGCGCGACCGCGACGTAACAGAGCTGGGACACGCTCTGGCTGACGAACGCGAACGGGATGGCGGCCGCGTAGATCAGCACGGACGCGTTGCCCTTGAAGTCCTTGCCGATCGCGCGGGCCAGCAGCGCGTCCTTGCCGTCTGCGGAAATGATCGCGCGCTGCAGGATCCAGTACGCGACTGCGGCCATCAGCAACACGACGCCGTAGAGCGCGGTCGGCATCGCGGCGAAGTGGTTCTCGCCCATCCAGCCCGTGACGAACGGCAGCAATGAGAGCCAGAAGAGCAGGTGCAGGTTCGCCCAGAGCACGCCGCCGCTGACGCGGGTGGTCGCGTGCAGCATGTGGTGGTGGTTGTTCCAGTAGATGCCGATGTAGACGAAGCTCAGCACGTAGGCGAGGAATGCGGGCAGCAAAGGCTTCAGCGTCGCAGCCGCGCAAACGCGAAGTGGCGCCCGTGCCCGAGCTTGATCGCCAGGTGGATCCACGTCATCGCGAACGGCTCGAGGTAGCGAGCGGCCTTCAGCTCGCCGCAGTCGACGGCATCGAAGCCGATCAGCGTGGCGAGTTCGATGACCCGGCTGCGTGCGTCCGCATCGTCGC
Organism: Gammaproteobacteria bacterium; assembly: GCA_012026925.1. Taxonomy (GTDB): domain Bacteria; phylum Pseudomonadota; class Gammaproteobacteria; order Steroidobacterales; family Steroidobacteraceae; genus RPQJ01. The sequence continues at coordinate 19,155 of VEPJ01000236.1, forward strand.
CGCACACGGGCATGAACACCAAGCCGTTGGGATAACGGCTGTCGGCCATGTTCTCGGCGCCCGTGGTGTTGAACGCCTTCACGACGCGAGCGCCGTGCGCGAGTTTCGCGATCTCCTCGGCCGCCGAGGTCGTCGTTCCGACCGAGAGGCCGGCGAGTCCCGAGGCGAGCGGGTTCGTCGCGTCGACGAGGATGCGATGGCTCCAGTCCGGCCGCGAGCGCGCGATGCCCAGTGCCGCCGCGTACGGTGTGGCGAGAATCACGAGGTCGCCCGCGTCGATCGCCGCGTCGGTCGAGCCGATGCCTGCAGAGGGGCCGAGCGCTGCCACGGCGTCACGGTACTTGTCCGGATTCGGGACGCCGAAGACGACGGTCTCGCCCTTCGCGACAAGCGCCCTGGCGAGCGCGAGGCCGACGTTGCCGGCGCCGAGGATTGCGATGGATCGACGGGTCATGCTGCGTTGACCATGTCCCTGCGTTACATCGGCAAGCTCATCGCGCATTGGCCGAGGACTTCCCCGCCGTGCATCCTCGTGCAGCGGATGCGCATCGTGCCGTCGCCCCAGGGCAGGAAGTCGTAGAAGCTGTAGCTGGACCCGTCGGGCTGCGGGTAGGCGCCGATGTGCTCGAAGACCCGCTGGTACTCCCCCGTCGCGAGGTTCAGTCGATGGATGATGTCGGCGTGGTAGGGGAGGATGTCGTTCCAAGTTTCGCTCTGCGCCTTCCAGTAGAGATTGGGCTCGACATAGACGAAATTGAGCGCCGCCCCATAGACGATGCCGGTCGCGCCGGGCGGGTTCGGCAGCTGGGTCACCTTGGTACCGACGAAGCCGCCTTGTCCGTCGTTCTGGATCATGAGGTGCGCCGGTAGCCAGTTCGAAGGACAGCCGTTGATCGTGGTGTTCGAACCGCAGACGACACCGCCCACGAACAGGTCGTGCACGCCACGGCCGACATCGATCAACTCGAATTGCGCGAGGTCCTTGCCGATCAGCGAGGCCGGCAGCCGCTGCCGCTCTTCGTGGAACGTGCCGTCGCCGTTGTTGATGAGCACGCGCTGCTGCGTCGGCGGGTCCACGCGGAAACGCCAGAGCTGTGCCTCCAGCACGTCCGGGAGTCCGTCGCCGTTCAGGTCTGCCGCCGTTCCGCCATGATGCTTGCCGACGCCCGGCACGACGATGTTCGCGAACGTGCCGTCCGGCTGGCTGAGAAGCAGTCGGTCCTGGTCGCCGGGCGCTTCCCCGACGTCGACCCCGTAACACGCCTGGTAGACGTCCGGGACGCGGTCGCCGTTGAAATCGGCCACCAGCGTCTGTCCCTCGCTGCCAAGGCAGGCGGTGGTGTCCTTCAGTACCTCGGCCGTGTGGTCTTCATACTGGAAGCCGGGCTGCTTGAGCTTGAAGAAATAGAAATGCCCGACGAGGTCGGCGGGGATATTCGGGCCGGTCTTCTCTTCGGAAACGAACACCAGTGAATACGAACCGTCCTGGAAGAAGTCCGCCCAGGCCATTCGCCAGCCCGGGGCCGGCGAGAAGCTGTTGCCGCCGGGGCCGATCGTCGGCATGCCTCGGGCCTGCGCCGGATCGCCCGCGGCCATGCGATGCTCGTAGGAACTCGGAAGCACCGGGATCGGCACGGTCAGCAATGTCGAGGCGGACGCGGTCGCGCTGCCGCTGCTGCACGTGAGGGCGTACGTGAGCTGCCCCCCTTTGTCCGGCGTCACCGGCCGGCTGCCGCACACGGGTTGCGAACCGGACCATGCCTGCGCTGCGTTACAACTCGTTGCGCCGCTCGCGGACCAGGCGAGCGTGGCCGTTTCACCGACGCGCACCCTTTCCGGTGAGATGCTCAGGGTGATGACGGGCGCGCAGTTCTTCTTGCACTTCCTGGGCTTCTTCGCCTTGCCGCGGGCAGCGGTGGCGGTCGACGAAGACTTTTGCCGCCCGCTGGTCGCTGCGCTCGAACTCGCGTCTTCAAAGGCCGACATGCCAAGCGTCGCGGCCAGGGCGAAGCAGGAGAACACGGCAAGTAGCCACGCCGCCTTTCGTTGCTGTCGCATGGATCGTCTCCCCGTCTGGCTGCGGCTGCGGCCACAGCGCGTGCTTTTCTTGGGGCCGCAGAATTGCACGTTGTTCCGTTTCCGCGCAAGGAAGGCGCGAGGTGGTCCATCGACCGGGGGTCGAGCCCGGTGATCGACGCGCCCTGCGCCCTTTCGCGGCGGTGCCCGGCCCCTCTATCATTTCGTCCCCACGGATGGCCGTGTCCGGCGGTCATCGATTACGGCGCGAAATCGGAGGCTCCATGCCCAAGACTCTCAGACAGGTACTCGCATTGGCTGCACTCGCGGCGCTCGCCGCCTGCGGGCAGCAGAAGCCGGCGTCACCGCCCGCCGGGGCGGAGTCTGGGACGCAGGCCGCCGCCGGTAATGCTGGCGCCGCCGCGGAGGCGGCCTCAAAGGAGAAGCAGGCGCTCGAGGCGGGCGTCGAGGCGGTCGTCTACGGCTTGCCGCTCGTGATCATGGACATCACGCGGGCCAAGACGACCAACGTGGCGCAGGTCGAAGCCTTCGCAGCCCCGGTCAACCAGTTCGCCAACGTCCGCGAATTCCCGGATGCCTCGTTCAAGGACGTGGTGCGTGCCAATGTGGACACGCTGTATTCGTCCGCCTGGCTCGACCTGTCGAAGGAGCCGATCGTGCTCTCGGTTCCGGACACTAAAGGCCGGTATTACCTGATGCCGATGATGGACGCGTGGACGAACATCTTCGCCTCGCCCGGCAAGCGCACGACCGGCACGAAGGCCGGAAACTTCGCCGTCACCGGTCCGGGCTGGACCGGCACGTTGCCCGCCGGCGTCACGGAATTGAAGTCGCCCACCAACATGGTCTGGATCATCGGTCGCACGCAGACCAACGGTCCGAAGGACTACGCGGCGGTGCACAAGATCCAGGACGGGTTCAAGCTCACGCCGCTGTCGTCCTTCGGCAAGCCCTATACGCCGCCGGAAGGCACGGTGGACCCGAACGCGGACATGAAGACCGCGCCGGTCGACCAGCTGAAGGCGATGAGTGCGGACGCGTTCTTCAATCGCATGGCGATGCTGATGAAGGACAACCCGCCGCCGGCGTCCGAGGCGCCCGTCCTCGAGAAGCTGAAGGCCATCGGCATCGTGCCGGGCGAGAAGTTCGATGCGTCGAAGCTCGATCCCGCCGTCGCGAAGGGACTCGAGAATTCGGTGAGCGTCGCGCTCGAGAAGCTCCTGGCCGCGTCGAAGGAGACCGGCGCACCGGTCAATGGCTGGCGAGTACCGCCGATGGTGCTCGGGAACTACGGCACCGAGTACGGCGCCCGCGCGGTCGTCGCGCTGATCGGCCTCGGCGCGAACCTGCCGCAGGACGCGGTGTATCCGTCGGCCTTCGTGGATGGCGACGGCCAGGCGCTCGACGGCGCGAACCGCTACGTCATCCACTTCGACAAGGACTCGACGCCGCCGGTGCAGGCCTTCTGGTCGATCACGATGTACGACGCCAGCTCGTTCTTCGTCGCGAACCCGATCAACCGCTACGCGGTGAGCAGCTGGATGCCGTTCAGGAAGAACCCGGACGGCTCGCTCGACATCTACTTGCAGGCGGAGTCACCGGGCAAGGACAAGGAGTCGAACTGGCTGCCGGCCCCGGCTGCGCCGTTCAACGTCACGCTGCGCATGTACTGGCCGACCGAGACGCCGCCGTCGATCATGGACGGTTCGTGGAAGCCGCCTGCGGTGACGAAGGCGAAGTGAAGCGCGGCCTCGCTGCCCGGCAGCGAGGACGATCGTCAGACGACCCTGGGAGTCTCTCCCAGGGTCGTTTCGTTTCCGGTCCCGGCGGGCGTCGCCGCGTCCGTCGCCTGCACCGGTCCCAGCTCCCGGAATCGGCTCGGCGTCTCGCCGGACCAGCGCCGGAACGCCCGCGTGAACGCCGTCACTTCGGAATACCCGAGCGCGACCGCGATCTGCGTGAGCGGCATGTCGGTCGTGTGCAGGAAATGCCGCGCCGTGTCGTAGCGCACCTCGTCGAGCACCTGCCTGAACGTCGTGCCGCACTCGCGGAGGCGCCTGTGCAGGGTACGGCGATGCATGTCCAGCGTCTGGGCGACACTGTCGTTCGCCGCCTTGCCGTGGACCATCTGCAGGCGCAGCGCGCGCCGCACGTCGTTCAACAGGCTCCGGCGCCCGATCGCCGCTACCTGGGCCTCATATATGGCGAAGCGGACTGGATCGGCACCGGGGATCTTCTGTCGCAACAGGGCCGAATCGAAGCGCAGGCTGGTGATTTCCGCGTTGAACTCGATCGGGGCGGAAAGCGCTCGCCGATAGGGGGTCACTACGGCGGGCCGGCTTCGTGCCAGCTGGACGACGTCGGGTACCCAGCCCGGCACCGTCAATTCGCGCACCAGGTTGAGTATCCACGCCGCCATGCCGGCGTGGATCTGGTCCGCGCCGACGGTGCTGGCGTGAAAGACGGAGTAGCCGAGTGTTGCTCGCGCTCCTTCCTCCAGCACGAAGGCCAGGGCCCCGTGGCTGTGAAGGCGTTGATGCACTGCCATCGTGCGCAGCGCATCGCCCACGGTGGGCACGTTGCGGGCCATCTCGCCGAGCGTGCCCATGTGGCGCAGTCCGAGTCGCTGGCCGAAGAGGAGCCCGAAGTGCTCGCAGCCCGATTTCTCGGCGGCCGACTTGAGCAGGCGGCCGACCTGGAAGAACGGGATGCGTCGCTCGGGGCTCTCCAGTGCGTCGGGGGGCAGGCCCCGGTCCCTGAGCAGTTCCTCGGGATCGACGCCGAACTCCCGCAGCATGTCCGGGAGCGCCGCGAATGGACCCACGCGCTGGCCGGGATCATCCCGACCGGACGGACCAGTCTTTCCTTCTTTGCCGTCCGAGGCCATGGGACTCCTTACCCGTGCGATGGCGCCGAAAGATTGCGGTAACCGTCCCCGCACCTCAATCTTCATCTGGTATCAGCCCATGCCTGTCGGTGATGAGCGAGGGACGGTTGTGCATCGCAGCGCAGCGGAGGCCCTGTCACAAGATGCCAAGACAATGTCACGGCGCCGGCCGCACATTGACAGTTTGTCGCAGGGGCGGGGTGTGGCCCAGTATCCACTGCTGCCACCGGATCCGGTTGCCCGCCGGGCGCCGAGTAGTTCCTGGATGTTGATCAACAGGTTGAGGAAGGCCGACATGCGTTGGTTGCCGCTCGTTCTCGTCGCGTTCGCCACGGTCGCCGGTTGCGGCAAGCACAAGCCACCCGCCGAGGAGCGCGGACCGGTAACGGTGAGCGTCATGACGGTCACTCCGCGCGACACGCCGGTCAGCTTCGAGTACGTCGGCCAGACCGAGAGCTCTCACCAGGTGGAGATCCGCGCGCGGGTCAACGGCTTCCTCGACCGGCGCGTCTACACCGAAGGCTCGATGGTGAAGGCGGGCGACGTGCTGTTCCAGCAGGACCCGAAGCCGTTCCAGGCGCAGCTCAAGGCCGCCGAGGGCGCGCTCGCGGAGCAGAAGGCACGGCTGCAGACCGCGAACGACAACCTCGCACAGGTCAAGCCGCTCGCCGCGCTGAATGCGTTGAGCCAGAAGGATCTCGACGACGCGACGGGCCAGCAGCAGGCTGCGGCCGCCGCCGTGCAGACCGCGGAGGCGAACGTGGAGACCGCGCGGCTCAACCTGTCGTACACGACGATCACGGCACCCGTGACCGGGTTGTCGAGCTTTGCGCGCGTCCAGGACGGGGCCTACCTGAGCGCCGAGAACAGCCTGCTCACGTACGTCGAGCAGGTGGACCCGATCTGGGTGAACTTCACCCTTTCCGAGAACGAGATGCTGGCGTACCGCGCCCAGTCGAAGGACGGCAGCCTGCGCCTGCCGCCCAAGGACAAGTACGTGGTGGAGCTGGTCCTGGCGGACGGCAGCGTGTACGCGCACAAGGGCACGATCACCTTCGCGAACGCGAGCTACGACACGCGCACCGGCAGCTTCCTGCTGCGTGCGACGCTGCCGAACCCCGAGGGCGAGCTGCGACCGGGCGAGTTCGTCCGCGTGCGCGTGTCCGGCCCCGTCCGCGTGAACGCGGTGCTAGTGCCGCAGGAGGCCGTGCTGCAGGGGGCGAAGGGACACTTCGTCGTGCTCGTGGACAAGGAAGGCAAGGCGCAGATCCGGCCCGTGCAGGTCGGCGCCTGGCAGGGTGGCGACTGGTTCATCAACGCGGGGCTCAGCGCAGGTGACGTGGTCGTGACCGACGGAGTGGCGCGGCTCTCGCCGGGCGCACCGGTCAAGATCGCCACGGCATCGGAGAAGACGTCCGCCGGGACGGACACCCCGGCCCCGGTCGAAAAGCAGTAACGCGCGGAGACTCGCCCGATGTTCTCCCGTTTCTTCATCGACCGGCCGATCTTCGCCGCGGTCATCGCGCTCGTGATCTCCGTCGTCGGCATCGTCGCGATGGTGCAGCTGCCGATCGCGCAGTATCCGCAGGTGACGCCGATCCAGATCCAGGTGACGGCCACCTACCCGGGCGCGAACGCCGCGCTCGTCGCGCAGAACGTCGGCGCGCCGATCGAGCAGCAGGTCAACGGCGCGAACAACATGATCTACATGTCCTCGACGAGCTCGTCGACGGGCAACTACACGCTGACGATCTATTTCACCATCGACACGGATCCCTCGCTCGCGCAGGTCGACGTCCAGAACCGCGTGAGCCAGGCGATGGCGCAGCTGCCGCAGTCCGTGCAGGCGCAGGGCGTCGACGTCCAGCAGAAGACCAACACGTTCCTGATGGTGCTGGCGTTCTACTCGCCGGACGGGCGCTACGACCCCGACTTCATCTCGAACTACACCAACACGCAGATCCTGGGCACGATCAACCGCATCCCGGGTGCGAACCAGGCCTCGATCTTCGGCGTGCCCGAGTACGCGATGCGCATCTGGCTGAAGCCCGACCGGATGGCGCAGCTCGGCATCTCGACGAGCGAGATCGCCAACGCGATCAAGAACCAGAACCAGCAGTTCGCCGTCGGCCGCATCGGTGCGCCGCCCACGCCCTACCCGGTGAAGCAGACCTTCCCGGTCACCACGAGGACGATCACCGACCCGGCGCAGTTCGACAACATGATCCTGCGCAGCGCGAACCAGGACGCCGCGCTGGTCAGGGTCAAGGACGTCGGCCGCACGGAACTCGGCGCGCAGAGCTATTCGCTGCGCACGAGCTACCAGGGCAAGCCCGCGACGCTGATCGCCGTCTACCAGCAGCCGGGCGCGAACGCCATCGAGGTCTCGAAGCAGGTCCGGGCGACGCTCGCGGAGCTTTCGAAGGAGTTCCCGGACGGGCTCAAGTACGACATCGCGCTCGACACGACGCTGTTCGTGCAGGCGTCGATCCGCGAGGTGGTGAAGACGTTCTTCGAGGCCGTCGTGCTCGTGGTGCTGGTCGTGTTCGTGTTCCTGCACAGCCTGCGGCTCACGATCATCCCGACGCTCGCCGTGCCCGTCTCGATCCTCGGCGCGCTGGTCGGCATGCTGCTGTTCGGCTTCTCGATCAACATGCTGACGCTGTTCGGCATGATCCTCGCCATCGGCCTCGTCGTGGACGACGCGATCGTCGTGGTCGAGAACACCGAGCGCAACATGGTGCAGTTCAACCTCTCCGCGAAGGAGGCGGCCAAGCGCGCCATGGACGAGGTGTCGGGACCGGTGATCGCGGTCGTCCTCGTGCTGAATGCGGTGTTCATCCCGGTGGCATTCCTGAGCGGCATCACCGGCGCGCTCTACAAGCAGTTCGCCGTCACGATCGCGATCTCGGTCGTCTTCTCCGGGCTCATCGCCCTCACGCTCTCGCCGGCGCTCGCGGCCATCCTGATCCAGGCGCGCCACGAGGAGAAGAAGGGCTTCTTCAAGTGGTTCGACGACACGCTCGAGCGGCTGACCACCTCCTACGAGAACGGCGTCAAGTGGGTCACGCACGGCTGGGCTCGCGGACTCCTCGTGTTCGCCGTCGTGGTCGTGGGCTGCGTCGGTCTCTTCAAGGTCCTGCCGACGGCTTTCGTTCCCCAGGAGGACCAGGGATACGTGTTCGTCGGCTACTTCCTGCCCGATTCCGCGAGCCTCGACCGCACGAACTCGGTCGGCGCGCAGGCGGCCGGGATCGTTGCGAAGCATCCGGCCGTCGCGAACATCTCGCAGGTGGACGGCTACAGCCTGATCGACTCACAGAACAAGACGAACTTCGGCGTGCTGTTCGTGTCGCTGAAGGACTACGAGCAGCGCAAGGGCAAGGGCATGGCCGCGGACGACGTGATCGCCGCGTCCGGCAAGCAGTTCCCGGGCATCCAGGGAGGACTCGTCCGCGCGGTCAATCCGCCCGCGATCCCGGGCCTCGGCGTGACCGCGGGCTTCCAGGTCTGGATCGAGCAGAAGGGCTCCGGCAACTACCAGCAGCTCTCCGAGATCGTCGACAAGATCATCGCGGAGGGGAAGAAGCGTCCCGAGCTCGCCGGCCTCGGCACGACGATCCACACGAACGGCCAGCAGATGCTGGCGGACGTGGACCGCGAGAAGGCGGAGGTGCTCGGCGTCCCGGTGCAGGACGCGTACAGCACGCTGCAGACCATGTTCGGGTCGCTGTACGTGAGCCAGTTCCCCAAGGACTCGCGCCTGTACCAGGTGGTGCTGCAGGCCGAGCCCCGATACCGCATGACGCCCGAGGACATCGGGCGCTTCTACGTGAAGAACCGGGTGGGCGAGATGGTGCCGCTCTCGGCGCTCGTGACCACGCAGTGGGTGACGGGCGCCGACCTCGTGACGCGGTTCAATAACTATCCCGCGATCGCGATCAACGGCGCGCCGGCGCCGGGCGTGAGCTCGGGCGCGGCGCTCGCCGCGATCCGCGAGGTCGTCGAGCAGGAACTGCCGTCCGGCTACGGCTACGAGTGGGCGGGCGAGGCGCGCGAGGAAGTGTCGTCGGGCTCGACGTCCGCGATCGCGTTCCTCTTCGGCCTGCTGTTCGTGTTCCTGATCCTCGCCGCCCAGTACGAGAGCTGGTCGCTGCCGGTCGCGGTCATGATGGCCGTGCCGTTCGCGATCCTGGGCGCGCTGGCGGCGATCGCGTTGCGCGGTATCCCGAACGACCTCTATTTCCAGATCGGGCTGCTGACGCTCATCGGGCTGGCGGCCAAGAACGCGATCCTGATCGTCGAGTTCGCGGTCGAGCTCAATCGCAAGGAAGGCAAGTCGTTCTTCGACGCCGCGGTCGAGGCGGCGCGCCTGCGCCTGCGCCCGATCGTCATGACGTCGTTCGCGTTCGTGCTCGGCACGGTGCCGCTCGCCATCGCGACCGGCGCGTCGGCCAACAGTCGCCACTCGATCGGCACCGGTGTCATCGGCGGCACCCTGGCGGCGACCCTGATCGCGATCTTCTTCATCCCGATGTTCTTCTGGTTGCTCGAGACGACGAGCGCGCGGCTGTTCGGCGGGCACGCCGACGCTGCGGCCGGAGAGTCCGCGAAGGACGCTTCGGCAGCGCCGGTTACGGCCGGCACTCCGAAGGAGGGCGGCTGACATGCGCAAGGCAGTCACGATTGCTCTCCTCGCGTGTGGCGTTGCCGCCTGCGCCGTCGGTCCGGACTATCACCGTCCCGAGGTGGATACTCCGAAGGCCTACCGGTTCGAGCCGCAGCAGGTGGCGGCCGAGGCGGACCTGCAGTGGTGGAAGCAGTTCGGTGACCCGGTCCTCGATGCGCTCGTCGCCGAGGCGCTGGCGAACAACTGGAACGTGAAGATTGCCGCGGCCAATGTCGAGCAGGCGGCAGGCGTGCTCACGACGGCCCGTGCGCCGCTCTTCCCGCAGGTCGGCTACGACGGCACCGCGGCGCGTGCGCGGTTCTCGGAAAACGGCACGACGGATCTCGCGTCGGGCCTCAAGAATCCGACGGACGTGTACCAGGTGCTTGCCGGCGCGAGCTGGGAGATCGATCTCTGGGGACGCATCCGCCGGCTTACCGAGGCCGCGCGCGCCGAGCTCCTCGCCACGGAAGCTGCAAAGCGCGGCGTGGTGCTGTCGCTCGTCGGGACGGTGGCGACCAGTTACCTCCAGTTGCGCGGTCTCGACCAGCAGCTCGAAATGGCCGAGCGCACGCAGGCGGCCTACGCGGAGTCGCTGCGCGTGATGGAGCTCAAGTTCGAGCACGGTCGCGTGTCGCAGATGAACGTGGACCAGGCGCGCGCCCGCTACGAGACGGCAGCTGCGCGGATCCCGGCCATCCGCCGTGACATCGCAGTACTTGAGAACGGGCTCTCGGTGCTGCTCGGCCGGACACCGGGCCCGATACCGCGCGGCAAGTCCATCTTCGAGATCAGCCTGCCCGCCATCCCGCCGGGAGTGCCTTCGGACCTGCTCGAGCGCCGCCCGGACCTCCAGCAGGCGGAGCAGCAGCTCATCGCCGCGAACGCCCAGATCGGCGCGGCGAAGGCGCAGTTCTTCCCCGCGATCTCGCTGACCGGCGCCATCGGCAGTGCCAGCACCGACCTCTCGAACCTGTTCAAGGGTCCGGCCGGCACGTGGAACTACGGCGGCGGCATCACGGGCCCGATCTTCTCCGGCGGGGCGATCTACGGCCAGTACAAGCAGGCGAAGGCAGCGGAGCAGGCGGCGTTGGCCGCGTACCAGCTCGCCATCCGCAACGCGTTCGCCGACGTGGACAATGCGCTCGTCACCCGCACGACGCTCGACGAGCAGGTCGCGGCGCAGTCCAAGCTCGTCGAGTCGCTGCGCAGTTACGAAAAGCTCGCGAAGATGCAGTTCGACGTCGGGCGCGCGCCGTATTCGACCGTGTTGCAGGCGCAGCAGCAGCTGTTCCCGGCCGAGCTCGAGTGGGCGGCAGCGCGTGCCCAGCTCTGTGCCTCGCTCGCCGGTATCTACAAGTCCATGGGCGGCGGCTGGGTCGCCGAAGCGGAGAAGATGAGCCAGGCGCCGGCGGCAGGGTCCGGAGCCGCGGCGATCCGGTGAGCGAACTCATCGACGGGCAGCAGGTCCGAGTGACTGTGGGGGTATGCATCGACCAGTCGTGACGCAAGGGCGGACGGTTTCACTTTTTTTGGCGGGAGGATGAAATGATGAAGTTCCACGTTTTCGCGGCAACGATCTGCGCGCTCGGCCTTGCCGGCTGCCAGACGACCGACCAGCAGCTCGACGCCGAGCAGCAGCAGGCCATCCAGACGGCGGTGAGCCGCGTCAGTTTCGACATGAACTGCCCGAGTGCAACGGGCCAGGTGCTTTCGCGGCAGATGATCGAGCCCGTGTCGATCCGCTTTGGCGTCCAGCGCGCCGAGTACACGATCGGCGTCGAGGGTTGCGGCCAGCGCCAGACCATCGTGGTCCTCTGTCCGCAGGATGGCAGCGGCTGCTTCGCCGGGGGCTCGCGGGAGTAAGGTCTCCTGCCCGGAGTCGCTGCCGGCGGTACCGAACCCCAGGCCATGAAACCCGATCCAGCCGCGCCGCGGGCCGAGCAGGCCCGCATCGGGCAGTCGTCGCCGCGACATGCGGGCGAGTGGAAGGCGATCGGCCCATGGCTCAGCGAGCGGGCCTGGGGCACCGTGCGCGAGGACTACAGCGCTAACGGCGACGCGTGGGGCTACTTCCCGCACGATCACGCGCGCTCCCGGGCGTACCGCTGGAGCGAGGACGGGTTGGCGGGGCTCTGCGACATCAACCAGCGCATGTGCTTCGCGCTCGCGTTCTGGAACGGGCGCGACCCGATCCTGAAGGAGCGCATCTACGGTCTCGCGGGGCCCGAGGGCAACCACGGCGAGGACGCGAAGGAATACTGGTGGTACGAGGATGCCACGCCGACTGCGTCGTGGCTGCGGTGGCGCTACCACTACCCGCAGGCCGAGTTTCCGTACGCCCGCCTTCGCGAGGAGAACGCACGCCGTGGGCGCAAGGACCGCGAGTTCGAGCTGGCGGACACCGGCATCTTCGACGACGGTCGCTATTGGGCGATTACGGCCGAGTATGCGAAGGCGTCGCCTCGCGACGTCTGTATCCGGATCCGCGTCCGTAACGCGGGGCCGGACGCGGCCGACCTGCACGTCCTGCCGACGCTCTGGTTCCGCAATCAATGGTCGTGGGGCAGTGACGTCCGTCGTCCGATGGTTCGAGCCATCGGATCCGCTGCGGCGAACGCGGTGCTGGCCGAGGCGGAGGAGTCCAGTGTCGGCCGCTGGGTCCTGGCCGCGGCGGCGGGCCCGGACGGCACGGTACCCGAGCTCCTGTTCTGCGAGAACGAAACCAACGCGCCGCGACTGTTCGGCTCGCCGCCGACGACGCCGTATCCCAAGGACGGCATCAACGACCACGTGGTGCGCGGCACGGCGACGGTGAACCCGGCAGGGCGCGGGACCAGGATGGCGTGCTGGTATCGCCTGCACGTTGCGGCCGGCGCCGCCGTCGAGCTGCGCCTGCGCCTCGTCTGCCAGGACGGAGACGACGTGCCGGACCTCGGCGCCGGTCTCGAGCGCGTGCTGGCCGAACGCGAGCACGAAGCCGACGAGTTCTACGACGGGCTGCGGCCGGACGGCGCCACGGACGACGAGGCGCGGGTCATGCGACAGGCGTTCGCCGGCATGACCTGGAGCCACCAGTTCTACCACTACGACGTCGCGCGCTGGCTCAAGGGCGACGCCGTGACGCCACCCGCCGCGCGGCTGTCCGGCCGGAACTCGGACTGGCGCCACGTGGACAACCACGACATCCTCGCGATGCCCGACAAGTGGGAGTACCCGTGGTACGCGGCGTGGGACCTCGCATTCCACTGCGTCGTGCTCGCCCACACGGATCCCGCCGCCGCCAAGCACCAGCTCCTGCTGCTCTGCCGCGAGTGGTACATGCACCCGAACGGCCAGCTGCCTGCCTACGAGTGGGCGTTCGGCGACGTCAACCCGCCGGTGCACGCGTGGGCCGCGCTCGCGGTCTTCTCGATCGACGGCGGGCAGGACTTCGAGTTCCTCGAGCGTGCCTTCCACAAGCTCCTGATCAACTTCACCTGGTGGGTGAACCGCAAGGACGCGCTCGGCGACAACATCTTCGAAGGCGGCTTCCTCGGGCTCGACAACATCGGCGCCTTCGACCGCTCCACCCCGTTGCCCGGCGGCTGCACGCTCGAGCAGTCGGACGGCACGGCGTGGATGGCGAAGTACTGCCTCAACATGCTCGAGATCGCGCTGCGCCTGGCGAACCACGATCACGCCTACGAGGACGTCGCCCTCAAGTTCTTCGAGCACTTCGGCGCTATCGCCCGCGCCACGCGCGAACTGTGGAGCGACGACGACGGCTTCTTCTACGACCGGCTGCGCATGCCGGACGGCAGCGCGGTTCCGCTGCGCGCGCGCTCCATGGTCGGCCTGCTGCCGCTGTTCGCCGCGGTCCGTATCGACCCGCGCCTCTGGGAGAAGCTTCCCGATTTCCGCGCGCGGGCCCGATGGTTCATCGATCACAACCCGTGGCTGTCCGATTTCCTGCACCTCACGCCCGGCCACGAGCACCCGCTGCTCGTCACGCTCGTGAGCGAGTACCGGCTGCGCCGCGTCCTCGCGCGGATGCTGGACGAGTCGGAGTTCCTGTCGCCGTTCGGCCTGCGGTCGTTGTCGCGTTACCACCGCGACCAGCCGCTGGTCGTCTCCCTGCCGGGCGGGGAGGCTCGACTGGACTACGAGCCGGCGGAATCGGAGACCGGGCTATTCGGCGGGAACTCCAACTGGCGCGGGCCGGTCTGGTTCCCTCTCAACTTCCTCGCGGTCGAGTCGCTGCGCCACCTCCACGACTGCATCGGCAATGCCTTCACGGTCGAGATGCCGACGGGCTCGGGCGTGCACGTGACCCTCGGGCAGGTCGCCGACGAACTCGAGCGCCGGCTGCTCGCGCTCTTCACGCGCGACGCGGCCGGGCGACGGCCGCCGAAGGGCGTGCCGGAGGTCTTTACCCGGGATCCATCGTGGCGCGACCCGGTTCTGTTCCACGAGTACTTCCACGGCGACACCGGCGAAGGGCTCGGTGCCTCGCACCAGACGGGCTGGACGGCACTGGCAGGCGCGCTGGTGGCCAACCGGCGCAGGAGAAGGAGCGCATGAAAGTCCTGGTCATCGACATCGGCGGCACCCACGTGAAGATCCTCGCCACGGGCCAGTCCGCGCGGCGGGAATTCGAATCCGGACCGACCCTGACCGTCCGGCAGATGGTCGCCGGCGTGAAGCGGCTCGCGAAGGGTTGGGACTACGACGTGGTCTCCATCGGCTATCCCGGCCTCGTACTCAAGGGGCGGATCGCCACCGAGCCCCACAACCTCGCGCCGGGCTGGGTGGGCTTCGATTTCGAGAAGGCCTTCGGCAGGCCCGTGAAGGTCGTGAACGACGCCGCGATGCAGGCGCTCGGCAGCTACCGCAAGGGCACGATGCTGTTCCTCGGTCTCGGCACGGGCCTCGGTTCCGCGCTCGTGGTGGACGGCCACGTCGTGCCGATGGAACTCGCGCACCTGTCCTACAAGAAAGGCGAGATCGAGGATTACGTGGGTCTGCGCGGACTCGAGCGCTTCGGCAAGAAGAAGTGGCGCGAGCACGTCGAGTTCATGGTCGAGCGCTTCTCCGCGGCGCTGCACGTCGACGACATCGTGATCGGCGGCGGCAACGCGAAGAAGCTGAAGCAGATGCCGCCCGGCTGCCGGGCCGGCGACAACGCGAACGCGTTTCTCGGCGGGTTTCGCCTGTGGCACGGGGCGCAGGCCGCGGGGCCCGTCGAACGCCGCGTGCGCCGCGCGAAGACGGGCAAGTGACGGGACCGTGGTCCCAAGGTAAGGAGCCAGCAATGCAACTCGGAATGATCGGACTCGGCAGGATGGGCGCGAACATGGTCCGGCGCCTGCTGCACAACGGCCACGACTGCGTCGTGTACGACATGTCCCGGCAGGCCGTCGCCGACCTCGTCGCCGAGCAGGCCACCGGCGCAAGCTCGCTCGCCGACTTCGTCGCGAAGCTCGCGAAGCCGCGCGCGGTCTGGCTCATGGTCCCCGCAGCCGTCGTGGATCGCACGATCGCCGACCTCGTGCCCCTGCTCGAGAGCGGCGACATGCTGATCGACGGCGGCAATTCGTATTACGTCGACGACATCCGGCGCGCGAAGGAGCTGTCGTCGAAGGGCATCCACTACGTGGACGTCGGCACGAGCGGCGGCGTGTGGGGCCTCGAGCGCGGCTACTGCATGATGATCGGCGGCGAGCCGGCGGTCGTGAAGCGCCTCGACCCGCTGTTCGCGACGCTTGCGCCGGGTGCGGGCAACGTCGAGCGCACGCCGGGCCGCGAGAAGGTCGGCGGCACCGCGGAGCAGGGCTACCTGCATTGTGGTCCGAACGGTGCCGGGCACTTCGTGAAGATGGTCCACAACGGCATCGAGTACGGGATCATGGCGGCATACGCCGAGGGTCTCGGCATCCTCGCCGGCGCCAACGTCGGCAAGCGCAGTCACGAAGTCGATGCCGAGACGACGCCGCTGCGCGATCCCGAGCACTACCAGTACGACCTCAACCTGCCCGACATCGCCGAGGTGTGGCGACGCGGCAGCGTGATCGCGTCCTGGCTGCTGGACCTCACCGCGATGGCGCTGCTCGAGGACCCGGCACTCGAGAAATTCTCGGGTCGCGTTTCGGACTCCGGCGAGGGACGCTGGACCATCAAGGCCGCGATCGACGAAGCGGTGCCCGCACCGGTGCTGACCACGGCGCTGTACGAGCGCTTCAGTTCGCGCGGCGAGGCGGATTTCCAGATGAAGCTGCTCTCGGCGATGCGCTACCAGTTCGGTGGCCACCTCGAGAAGCCGGCAGGCAGGTGAGCCCGGCAGGGCGAGGCACGGATCCATGAGCGGCGCACATTCGGATGCACTGGTCTTCTTCGGCGCGACGGGCGACCTGGCGTACAAGAAGATCTTTCCGTCGCTGCAGGCGATGGTGAAGCGCGGCACGCTCGACGTGCCGGTGATCGGCGTGGCCAGGGCGGGCTGGACGCTCGAGCAGTTGCAGGCCCGCGCGCGCGACAGCCTCGAGAAGCACGGCGGCATCGACGAGGCGGCGTTCGCGAAGTTCTGCAGCCTGCTCAGGTATGTGGACGGCGACTACGCCGACCCGGCGACGTTCGCAGCCTTGCGTCGCGAACTCGGTGCCGCACGACGACCGGCCCATTACCTCGCGATTCCGCCCGTGCTGTTCGGCTCGGTCGTGGAGAAGCTGGCCCAGTCCGGGTGCACGAGCGGCGCGCGCGTCGTCGTCGAGAAGCCGTTCGGGACCGATCTTGCGTCGGCTCGCGCGCTCAACAGGATCCTCTTCTCGTGCTTCGACGAGAGCTCGATCTTCCGCATCGATCACTATCTCGGCAAGCGGCCGGTGCACAACATGCTGTTCGTGCGCTTCGCCAACACGCTCCTCGAGTCGTTCTGGAACCGCAGCCACGTCGAGAGCGTGCAGGTCACGATGGCGGAGGATTTCGGAGTGCAGGGCCGCGGCGCCTTCTACGACCAGACCGGCACGATCCGCGACGTGGTGCAGAACCACCTGTTCCAGGTGCTCGCGAACCTGGCAATGGAACCGCCGGTACGCACCGACAGCGAGTCGGTCCGCGACGAGAAGGTGAAGGTCCTCAAGGCCGTCGATCCGATCCAGGCGGGCGATCTCGTGCGCGGCCAGTTCCGCGGCTATCGCGACGAGCCCGGCGTGGCGAAGGACTCGCAGGTCGAGACGTTCGCGGCCCTGCGGCTGCACGTGAACTCGTGGCGCTGGAGCGGCGTGCCGTTCTACATCCGTGCCGGCAAGTCGTTGCCCGTCACGTGCACGGAAGTCCTCGTCCGGTTGCGCCACCCACCGACGGTGTTTCCGACGGCCATCCGGGCGGCGAACTACATGCGCTTCCGCATCAGCCCGGAAGTGGAGGGCGCGTTCGGGCTGACGGTGATGGACCGGGAGGACAAGCTGGTCGGCCAGCCGGCCGAACTGCTGGCGCACCGCAGCGCGGCGGCCGGCGAGATGGAGGCTTACGAGCGCGTGCTCACGGACGCGATGGAAGGGGACGCGACGCTCTTTGCGCGCGAGGACTACGTCGAGGAAGCCTGGCGGATCGTGGATCCCGTGCTGAAGAGCGGGACACCCGTGTACGCCTACGAGCCGGGCACCTGGGGGCCGGCCGAAGTCGCTGCGGTGACGCCGCCGGGCGGGTGGGCGAACCCCGTCGTCGACGCCTGATCGCGACCAGCCATGCGGATCGAATTGCGGGACGACGCGCAGTCGGTGGCCGAGGCCGCGGCCGAATTCATCGCGAGTGAGGCGCGCGCCGCGGTTTCCGCGCGAGGTCGCTTCCTGCTCGCAGTGAGTGGCGGCCACACCCCTTGGATCATGCTGCGCGCACTCGCAGCGCTGCCGATGCCCTGGGAACGCGTGCACCTATTCCAGGTGGACGAACGCGTCGCGCCGGCCGGCGATGCCGATCGCAACCTGACTCACCTGCAGGAAGCGCTGCTCGTTCATGTGCCGCTGCGTCGCGACCAGGTGCACGCGATGCCCGTCGAGTCGGCCAGTCTCGATGTGGCGGCCGGAGCCTACGAGCGCGAACTTCGCTTGGCGGCGGGTGCCCCGCCGGTGCTCGATCTCGTCCACCTCGGGCTCGGCCCCGACGGCCACACGGCGTCGCTGGTGCCCGGCGATGCGTCGCTCGAAGTCGGCAACGCGGACGTCGCGCTGGCGGGGCCCTACCAGGGCCGTCGCCGCATGACGCTGACGTATCCGGTGATCGATCGGGCGCGACGGGTGATGTGGGTCGTCACGGGTGCCGAGAAGGCGGCCATGCTGCACCGGCTGCGGGCCGGCGACCGTTCCATTCCTGCCGGGCGGGTGCGCCAGGAGAACGCAATCGTGTTCGCCGACCGCGCCGCCATCGGCGGCGAATGAACTGAAGTTTCGACGGCGACGGGCCCGAGCCGGGCGACAGGAAGGGAATTGAGCCAATGAGGAACACGGGTGTCTTCGTCCTGCTGGTGACTGGATGCCTCCTGGACGCAGCGTCTGCCGGCGCTTCCGCGGGCACACAGTCTCCGGGAGCGGCCCAGCCGATCGAGCAGCGCGGCGAGTACCTCGCGACGGCTGGCGACTGCATCTCGTGCCACACCGGACCTGGCGGGAAGCCGTTCGCAGGGGGCGGCCGTCTGAACACGCCGTTCGGTTACCTCCTCGCGCCCAACATCACGCCTGATCCGGAGACCGGCATCGGTGGCTGGACGGCGGACGATTTCTACCGCGCGATGCATGAAGGCGTGAACAGGCGCGGGCAGGACATGTTCCCTTGCATGCCTTTCGTCTTCTACACGCGCGTGACCCGGGACGACAGCGACGCGATCTACGCCTACCTGCGCGCGCTCCAGCCGGTGCGGAACGCGGTCGACGTCAATCACCTGCGTTTTCCGTTCGACCAGCGCTGGTCCATGGCGGGCTGGCGCGAGCTGTTCTTCACCGAGGGCACGTTCAAGTCGGATCCCACGGCTTCGGACTCGTGGAATCGGGGCGCTTACCTCGTCGAGGGGCTCGGCCACTGCAGTGCCTGCCACTCCCCGCGCGACGTGGCTGGCGGCATCGAGACGCGGCACGAGTACACCGGCGCGGAAATCGACGGCTGGTTTGCGCCGAACATTTCCTCGAACCTGCACGTCGGGCTCGGCTCCTGGACTGCGGACGAGATCGCAACCTATCTCAAGACCGGCGTGCGCAAGGGCAAGACGACGACGTTCGGGCCGATGGCCGAGGTCGTGCACAACAGCACGAGCAAGCTGACCGACGCGGACCTCGCCGCGATGGCCCAGTACCTGAAGACGCTGCCGCCCGAGTCGCCGCTGCGGACGGCCAGGGCCGTCCCGTCCGAATCGCAGCAGCGGGGGGCCACGCTGTACCTCGATCACTGCGCCGCCTGTCACCAGGCCAAGGGGCGCGGCATGCCCGGGATCTTCCCGCCGCTGGCGGGCAATGGGGCGGTCATCGCCGGCGATCCGGGCAACGTCCTGCAGGCGATGCTGAACGGGATCCCGATGCAGAACGGGTACATTCCCATGCCGTCGTTCGCGAGCCAGTTGCGCGACCAGCAGAACGCCGCCATCGCGAACTACGTGCGCACGAGCTGGGGCAACACGGCGGTCGCGAACGCGTCGGCACCGGAGGTCGCCAGGCTCCGGGCGGCGCGCGCGCAGTAGGGACTTCAAGCCGGACGCAGAACGACCGCCGACACGATGACTCTCGATACGGGAAGCACGACGATGATCTCACGACTTTCTTCGCTGGCCCTCGGGCTCCTGGTGGCGACGGCCGCTGTATTCGCACCCTGTGCCTTTGCGCAGCAGGACGCGTCCGCGGCCAGCGCGGCTCCGGGACCGTGGCCGAAGCAGGTGCCGCTGTCGAACGGCGTCGCGATGATCTACCAGCCCCAGGTGAGCCAGTGGCAGGACGACGACCTCCAGTACCGCGCGGCCGTGAGCGTCAGCATCGACGGGACGCCGGGCCAGGCCTTCGGTGTCGTCTGGGCGCAGTCGCGCACCGAGGTGGACCAGGTCGCGCGCATGGTGATCCTCGACGACGTCGAGCTGCTGCGCGCCAACTTCCCCTCGATGGCCGACGGCGGCGCGCAGGTGCTGAGCGACCTGCGGCAGTTCTACGCGGCGAACCCGCCGGATTCCGTGCCGCTCGACTTCGTGCAGGCGTCGCTCGGCGCTTCGCAGACGGTGCGGCCGAACGGCGTTGCCGTGAACAACACGCCACCCCGCGTCGTCGTCAGCACCACGCCCGCGCTGCTCGTGACGGTGCAGGGCGACCCGGTCCTGAAGCCGGTCAATGGCACGAAGCTGCAGCGAGTCATCGACACCCGCGCGCTCATCCTGCGCAAGGGCACCCGGCCGCCGTATTACCTGCACGTCTACGACGGCTGGATGGAGTCGGCGTCCGTGGATGGCCCGTGGCAGGTGTCGAAGAAGCCGCACGACGATCTCGACGCCGTCGCGCAGCAGCTGTCGAAGTCCGGCGTCGTCGACCTTCTCGACGGCGGCCCGAACGCGCCGCACCGGCTGTCGCTCGCGAACGGCGTGCCGACGATCTACGTCGCGCACGATCCCACCGAGCTCGTCGTGTTCAAGGGCACGCCCGACTTCGTACCCATCACGGGGACGGGGCTGCTCTGGGCGAACAACACGACCTCGAGCGTGATCGTCGACACGTCGAGCAACCTCTACTACGTGCTTCTCTCCGGTCGCTGGTATCGCGCGAGCTCGATGGACGGCCAGTGGAGCTACGTCGCGAACAACGCGCTGCCCGGATCCTTCGCGCAGATCCCGGCAAGTTCGCCGGCGGGCGTCGTGCTCGCCACGGTCGCCGGCACCCCGCAGGCACAGGAAGCGGTGATCGCCTCGACGATTCCGCAGACTGCGACCGTTCCGCGCGTGGGTGGGCCGGCGTTCACGCCGCAGTTCGATGGTCCGCCGCAGTACCGCCCGATCGCGGGCACGCAGCTCTCCTACGTCGCGAATTCCGACCTGCCGCTGATCCAGGTGGGCCCGAATTCCTACTACGCGGTGCAGGCGGGCGTCTGGTTCACGTCGAGCAACGTGACCGGCCCATGGAGCGTGGCGACGTCCGTGCCGCCGGCGATCTACACGATCCCGCCGAGTTCGCCGCTCTATTACGTCACCTATGTGAAGGTCTACGAGTCCACGCCCGACAACGTGTACGTCGGCTACACGCCGGGTTACACGGGCTCGGTCGTGTCGACGGATGGCACGGTCGTCTACGGCACCGGATACTGGTACACGCCGTGGATCGGCGACGACTACTACCCGGTGCCACTCACCTGGGGCGTCGCCGCGGATCCGATCTACAACCCGGCCGTCGGTTTCGCCTTCGGTTTCGCAGTGGCTGCCGCCGCCGATCCGTACTGGTTCTGGGGCACGCCGTACTACGCGCCGGCGTACTGGGGCACGCCGTGCTGCGGCACCATCAGCGCGAACACGAACGTGTACCGCGCCTACGGCAACACCGTCGCCTCGGGCACGCGCAGCTGGTACCAGGACTCGAACGGCAAGATCGGCACGACGGCGCAGGGGACGTACGCGAACGCCCGCACCGGCACGACAGGCTCGTACTACGGCAACCGCAGCTACAACCCGAACACGGGCAACCTCGACACGAGTACGAACCGCACGTTCAGCACGGCTGGCGGCACGTCGGGGGACGTGAACCGCTCGGCGCAGTACGATACGCAGACCGGCGGTCGCACGTACGATTCCAACATGTCCGCGACCACCGCCGGCGGCAGCTCCATCGATCGCTCGGTCTCGGCGTCGGATGGCTCGGGCGGATTCCAGCGCGACGCGTCGACGACCGTGAATGACGCGCGCACGGGACAGAGCTACACCCATGACTCCGGCTCGCCGCGCAGTGACTATTACGCCGGCTCGGACGGAAACGTGTATCGCAATGGCGACGGTGGCTGGCAGCAGTACCGCGGCGACGGAGGCTGGCAGGGCGCCGGCGACCAGGGCTGGGCCGATCGCGAGTCGGCGGCCCGCGAC
>VEPJ01000203.1 GCA_012026925.1 Gammaproteobacteria bacterium
CGGCATGGCGCTGCTGCGCGACCCGAGCCTGAACAAGGGAACGGCGGTCTCCGAGGCCGAGAGGGACGCACTCGGCCTGCGCGGGCTCCTGCCCCCGTACATCTGCACGCAGGACGACCAGGTCGCCCGCGTACTCGAGAACTTCCACCGCCTGCAGACGCCGCTCGCCAAGTACATCCTGATCGAGGCGCTGCAGGACCGGAACGAGGCGCTCTTCTACCGGGTCATCATGGAGAACCCGGACGAGATGCTGCCGATCATCTACACGCCGACCGTGGGGCTCGCGTGCCAGCACTTCGGCCACATCTACCGGCGTCCGCGCGGCCTCTTCATCTCCGCCGCCGACCGCGGCCGCATCGCCCAGGTCATGCGCAACTGGCCCCACCGCGAAGCCTCGATGATCGTGGTCACCGACGGCGAGCGCATCCTCGGGCTCGGCGACCTCGGCGCAAACGGCATGGGCATCCCGATCGGCAAGCTCGCCCTGTACACGGCCTGCGCCGGCCTGCACCCGCGCCGCTGCCTGCCTGTGATGCTGGACGTCGGCACGAACAACGAAGCACTGCTCGGCGACCCGCTGTACCTCGGGCTGCGACAGAAGCGCCTGGCCCGCGCGGAGCTCGACGAATTCATCGACGAGTTCATCGAGGCGACGCAGGTCGTCTTCCCGGGGATCGTGGTGCAGTTCGAGGACTTCGCAAACCACAACGCGTTCCGCCTGCTCGCCAGGTACCGCGACCGTGTCTGCTGCTTCAACGACGACATCCAGGGCACGGGCGCGGTCACGGTGGCCGGCATGCTCTCGGCGATGCGCGTCACGAAGCAGCGCATCTCCGAGCAGCGGTTCCTGTGCCTCGGCGCCGGTGAAGCGGCGACCGGCATCTCCGACATGCTGGCGAGCGCGATGGTCGACGACGGCCTGAGCCCCGAGGCAGCCCGTCGCCGCTGCTGGATGTTCGACCCGGGCGGCCTCCTCGTCGCAAGTCGCACCGACCTGCCGGTGCACGCGACGCACTTCGCGCACGAGCACGCGCCGGTCGCGGATTTCATCGGGTCGGTCAGGGCCGTCCGGCCCACGGCCATCATCGGTGCGAGCGCCACCGCCGGGCTCTTCACTCGCGAAGTCATCGAGGAGCTGTCGCGTCTCAACGAGCGACCGATCGTATTCGCGCTGTCGAACCCGACGTCGAGGTCGGAGTGCACCGCCGAACAGGCGTACCGGTGGTCGTCGGGCCGTGCGCTGTTCGCCTCCGGCAGCCCGTTCGATCCGGTCACGTTGGACGGCCGGCGCCATGTGCCGCGCCAGGGCAACAACTCCTACATATTCCCGGGCGTAGGCCTCGGCGTGGTGTCGGTGCGGGCCTCGCGCGTGACGGACGAGATGTTCATGGCGGCGGCTCGTACGCTCGCGGGCAGCGTCGGCGAGGACGACCTCGCGCAGGGCAGCCTGTACCCGCCGCTGAGCCGCGTGCGCGACGTCTCGGCCCATATTGCAGCAGCGGTCGCCGAGGTGGCCTTCGCCCGCGGGCTGGCCGGGATCGAGCGGCCGGCCGACCTCGGGGAATACGTCCGCTCGCAGATGTACGAACCGAGCTACGCGAGCTACGCGGCGTGAGGTTCAGCGGCGGTACGTCGAGCCGTCTACCTTGAGGAGCAGCAGCAGCGGCAGCGTCGCGATGGTACATGCCGCGAGCCAGTGGAACACGTTCGAGTAGGCGATCGCCGCGGCCTGGCGCGAGATCTGCCCGAGCAACTCGGCCGTGGCCGGGTTGACCCCGGGCATGCTGCCGATCGCGCGCCACCGCTCGGCGGCGTACGGCGTGAAGTTCTCCGCGAGGTAACTCGTGTTCACCTGCGTCGAACGGGCCAGCGCCGCCACGGCCATCGAGATGCCGACGGACGCGAAGATGTTCCTCATGAGCGTCAGCAGGGCACCGCCCTCGGGGCGCTGCTCCGGGCGCAGGGTCGCGTAGGCGACGACCGATAGCGGCACGAAGGTGAACGGCGTGCCGAACCCCTGGATGAATCCGGCGATCGCCACTCGCGAGGCGGGCGTGTCGACGTTGAACGAGCCCATGAGCCACAGGGCGGATGCTGCGGCCAGGATGCCGGCCGCCATGGTGACGCGCGCCGGCGCACGATTGACCAGGCGGCCTGCAATGAGCATGGCGATGATCGAGGCCGCGCCCCGCACGGCGAGCAACGCGCCCGACTGGGTGGGCGAATAGCCCTGCAGCACTTGCAGGAACGTCGGCAGCATCACGGCCGGGCTCATCACCGAGAGCGCGGTCGCCAGCATCAGTCCCAGCGAGGCCACGAAGTTGCGGTCACGGAACAGCAGCGGGTCCACGAACGGGTGGCGCGACGTCAGCATGTGCGCGACGAACATGAAGAACGCCACGGCCGCAAAGAACCCTTCCGCCACGATCTCGGTGGACTCGAACCAGTCGAGCGTCTGCCCGCGATCGAGCATGAGCTGGAAGAGTGCGATGGCGAGCGAAAGCAGCACGAACCCGAGTGCGTCGAACGGACGGCTGCGGTCGACGTGATTGCGCGGCATGCCGGCCAGGATCCCGACGTAGGCGACCACGCCGATCGGCAGGTTGATGTAGAAGGCCCAGCGCCAGCTCAGCGTGTCGGTCAGCCAGCCACCGAGCGTCGGGCCGACGATCGGGCCGACGAGCACACCCATGCCCCACAGCGCCGTGACTCGTCCGTGCAGGCGGCGCGGGAATTCCTGCAGCAGCGCGACCTGCGACAGCGGGACGAGCGCCGCGCCGAAGAGTCCCTGGATGGTGCGGAAGACGACCATCGCGGTGAGGTTCTCCGCGACGCCGCAGAGCATCGAGCCCGCGGTGAAGCCCGCGACGCTCGCCAGCATCACGCGACGCAGCCCGAAGCGTGCGCCGAGCCACCCGGCGAGAGGCGTGGCGATCGCGCTCATCACGATGTAGGAGGTGACGACCCAGGCGACCTGGTCCTGGGTCGCCTGCAGGCCGCCCTGCATGTGCGGGAGCGCGACGTTCACGATCGTCGAGTCGATCGTGTAGAGCAGCGTCGCGAGGACGGTGGATGCCGTGAGAATCCAGCGACTGTCGCCGTTGACGGTCACGGGTGCCGGGATCGCGGCTCAGCGCAACGACTGCAGCCAGCGGTCGATGCGCCGGTGCGCGCCGGTATCGATCTCGACCCGGGCGCTCGCGCCGCTGCGCAGGGGCGGGTCGTCCGGCTGCACGTCGATCGCGATGCGCACCGGGATGCGCTGCACGACCTTGACCCAGTTCCCGGAGGCGTTCTGCGGCGGCAGCAGCGAGAACTCGGCACCCGTCGCCTGCGAGATGCTCTCCACCGTCCCCGTCCACTCGCGGCCGGGGTAGGTGTCGACCTCGATCGTCGCATGCTGGCCCGGTCGGACCCATTCGAGGTCCGTCTCCTTGAAATTCGCCTCGACCCAGAGCGACCGGCTGGTCACGACGGCGAACGCAGGCTGTCCCGCGTTCACGCGGTCGCCGACCTGCGGAAGGTGGCTCACCACACCGGCACGCGGGGCCTTGACCACCGTGCGCTCCAGGTCCACGCGAGCCCGGGCAAGCTCGGCGGCGGCGGCGAGTACCTCCGGATGCCGGTCCGTCGGCAGGTCGGGGTCGCCGAGCCGCGCTCGGGCCTGCTCGGCCTGCAACTGCAGTATCCCGACCGTCCCGACGGCGAGGTCCGCCGAGCGATGTGCCGAATCGAGCTGCGACGCAGGAACGAGCTTGCGATCCGCGAGTTGCCGCTGCCGCTCGAACTCGTCCACCGCATACTTCTGGGTGTCCCGTGCGACCTCGAGTTCGCCGAGCTTCTCCCGGTACGCCGCCCTGAGACCTTCGACATCGACGCGCGCCCGCGCAAGCTCTGCCTCCGCGCGCTGCACGGCCACCCTCGGCAGCGTGTCGTCGAGCACCAGTACCACCTGCCCCGGCTCGACGGGCTGGTTCTCGGCAACCCGTACCTCGCGCACGTCGCCCGACACCTGCGCGGCGACGTCCACGCGGTCTTCCTTCAGGTACGCGTTGTCGGTGGACGCATAGCGGCCGCCCATGCCGTAGAGCACGACCCCTGCCACGACCACGATCGACGGCAGGACCCAGAGCAGGATCGGGCGCGTCCAGCGCGACCCGCGTACGGGCGCCTCGCCGTCGCTCTCCGCGGCAGAAGGCAGCTCAACCTCCACGACGCCTCTCCGGCCGTGCCGTCGAGCCCGGCGCCAGGTTCTCACGTACACGCCGCAGGGCGCCGCGCAGCGCCTCGCGCTCCTCGGCGCCGAGGCCCTGCAGGGCACGTTCCTCGGTATGGCGTGCGATCCGCTGCAGCCGCGACATCAGCTCGGTCCCGCGTGAGTCGAGGTATACGCACGAGGCACGCCGGTCCTCCGGGTCCACCACGCGGCGGACCAGGTGCTGCCTCTCGAGACGGTCGAGCATCCGGCCCACGGTGACGGGCGTGATCTCCATCACCGCGGCGAGATCGACCTGTCGGCAGCCGGGCTCGCGGTCGAGGTGGAAGAGCAGCCGGTGCAGCGCGGGCGTGAGCCCCAGGCCGGCAGCGCGTCTCGAGAAGTCCGCGCGCATCAGGCTCAGGACGTCGCGCAGCACGAAACCGAGCAGCGGCGATCCGCGCCCCGACGCCGCGCGCGCCGTCATTTTGATACCTCATGCATATTATTAGCCTAGCACATTATATCCGCGGGCAGCCCCCGGCCGGGCGGCCGCGCCCCGCGGCGGCGGGCAGGATCAGGACAGCAGGATCGCGGCGAAGACCCCGATCGCGACCAGCGCCCCGACGGCGAGCGGCCGCCAGTCGAAGTGCTTGTCCGTCGTCGCCGGCGGGTGGCTGTCCCGTGGGGGCTGCGCGGGCGACTGCGAATGCAGCGTCGGAGCCGGCGTTCCGTCGATGGCGGCGCGGAGCCCGCTCGCGAGTTTCCGGCGAAACTCCTCCGGGCCCAGCCGGTACATGAAGATCCGGTGCGTGCCGCCGAGGCTCAGGCGCAGCCCGGGCGTGAGGGTCACGGGCTCGATCTCGGCGGGCACGATCGGCCGGCCGCACTCCAGCGCAAAATGGATCTCGTCGAGGCAGTAGCGCGATGTCGCCGACCGGGGACTGAGGAAATACAGCACCGCTGCGCAGCCCTCGACCGCGCGCGCGAGGTCTTCGCTCCAGCGATTGCCCGCCTCGCTCGCCTCGTCGAACCAGACGTCGAAACCGTCATCGCGCAGCCAGCGGATCTGGTCGAGGACGACTGCGCGCTCGTCGTGCGCATAGCACACGAAGACGTAGCGGCGACCCGAAGCTCGATCGGACAGTGACGCGGTCGTCACCTCGCTCGGGCCTCGTCCCTGTTTGCCATGGTCATTGCCGCTGCCAATCCGCGGAGCATAGAATCCCCCACGCCAAGTACAACACAAGGTCAAGAATGGCAAGCCCAGAGCTGGGTTGGCGCCGGGTGGCGGAGGAGGCCCGGCGCAGTGGAGCAGGCCCGGCAGTCATCGCGTACTTCGTCACGCTGGTGCTGCTCGTCGCGGCCGTGCGCATGGTGAACCCGGGTGCCAATCCTCTGGCGGACGGCATGCACCAGGCCATGGCGGTTGCCGGGATCCTGCTTGCGGCCGTCGCTGCGTGGTTTTTCCGCGCTCCGCGGCGGGCCACCGAGGCACCGCAGGCGCAGGCCGTACCGACGCCTTCGCCGGCCGCCGCCCCCCCGCTGTCCGACGCGGCCCGCGCCTCGATCGCCGTGCTCCCGCTCGAGAGCCTCTCCCGCGGCGACGACGACGAACTGATGGCCCGGGGCTTCTCTGCGGAGATCATCCGCGCCCTCTCGGGCGTGCCGGACCTGCGCGTGGTGCCGCACGTCCAGTCCGCGATGTACGCGGGCCGCAAGCTGCAGGACGTGGCACATGAACTCGACGTGCGTTACGTGCTCTCCGGGAGCCTGCAGCGCACCTCGCAGCGCGTCCGGGTGATCGTCATGCTGACCGACGCCGCGAACGGCAAGCAGGTGTGGTCGGAGTCCTACGAGAAGGACATCGACGACATCTTCCAGGTGCAGCGCGACGTCGCCGAGGCGATCGCGATCGAGACCGGGTCCCGGTTCCTCAACATCATCTCGCAGGACCTTTGCCGGCAGGCGCCGCAGGGACTGTCCGCCTGGAGCCTGACGCACAAGGCCGTGACGTTCTGGACGATGAACTACACGCCCGAGGCGTCGCTCGAGGCGATCGGCTGGCTCGAGCGCGCGATCGAGCTCGAGCCGGACAACGCCGTGGCGCACGTGCTGCTCGGCTTCGTGCTCAACCAGCGGGTCGTGAACTCGTACGCGGGCGAGAGTGCCTACGCCGAGAACGAGCGGGCCCTGGCGGAGGTGGACGCGGCGATGCGCCTCGCGCCGCGCGACGCGACGGTCATGGAGTACGCGGCACTGGTCTGGCTCAACTGCGGCTTCCGCAACCGGTGCCTGCAGACCGCGCGCCGCGTCGTCGCAACGGCGCCGTTCAACATGGTCGCCTGGGGCTACGTCGGCTGCGCTCTCACCTGGGGCGGCAACGAGGAGGAGATCAAGGAGGGCCTCGCGATCCTGCAGCGGCTGCTCAAGGTCGCGCCCAATCACCCCTCTGTGCCTTTCTGGCATTTCTTCCTCGCCGCGGGCTACGCGGAGGCCGGCGACTACGCGGCGGCCCGCGAACACGCGCAGGCTTCCGTGGAATACCATCCCGGCTTCTGCCTGGGTTGGGTAACACTCGCGAATACGCTCGGCGCCCTCGGCGACAAGGAGGGCGCCGCCCGCGCGATCGAGCGCGCACAGCGGGTCAATCCCCTGTTCCACATCGAGGGGCACCAGCGCTACATCCACGCCATTTCCCACGAGACGCCCGCCACGCCTCTCAAGCAGACCTGCGGGCTCGTGAAGGCCGGCCTGCTGCCGCCCTGGGAGCAGGTCGCGCATGGCTGAGTCGCTCACGGACGGGATAAGGTTCGTACTACGCGCCGTCGCGCGCACGGCCACGCGCATCGCACGCTGGTTCGTCCGGGTCTTCACCTGGCCGGTTCGCGTCTGGTGGCGCGCGTTCCGACGCTCCGGGTGGCTCGGGAGAATCGGCCTGGCTGCACTTGCGAGCGTCGCGGTGCTCGTGGCGTGGCTCGCTGTTGCGGTCCCGTGGCCCGGTTACCTGTTCACGCCACCGTTCCGCGCGGTCGAGTACGCCCCCGTGCACGACCTCAAGTACCTGCGCCCGGGTTACGCGGACCCGGTCGCAGGAGCTGCCGCCGAACAGTGCAGCCACAAGCGGGCACTGTGCGCCACGGCCCAGGCCGCCGCGGCTCGCGCGAACCAGCTCTGCGCCGACGCACCTGGCATCTGCTCGAGGGTGGAACAGGATTGCGCGGACGGGACGTCCGACGGCGTGTGCGTCGATGCGCGGCGCCAATGTGACGAACTGAAGGCGACCTGCCGTTCCCGCACGGTCCCGGCGGACTGCAGCGCGATCCTGGCCGCACAGTGCCCGGCCGTCGAGGAAACGTGGCAGGGCTGGACGAAGGAGGACCGCGACCGCTTCTACCACCATCCACAGGGCTCCGCCCAGGTCATGCTCGCGCAGCTGCGGTACTCGTGGTTCGTGAACCTCGAGATGGCGTCCAGCCGCGAGCGGTTCGCCGCCCCGCGGAACATGGCCCGCTACGGCTTTCTCACCGACATCGACCAGCAGCCGGACCCGAAGTGGAATCCGGGCAACCTGCCCGTGGGATTCACCAAGTACTACGACCAGCGCGTCGGCGCGGAGCTGCTCGACTTCACCTGCAGCCTCTGCCACACGGGGGAGCTGCACTTCCAGGGCACCGCCGTACGCGTCCTCGGCGGCCAGGCGATGCACGCCATCACCGACATGAAGCCCGGCCAGTTCCAGGCAGAGATGATGGCCGCGCTGCTGGCGACCTACCTGAACCCGGTGAAGTTCGCGCGCTTCGCGCACAACGTCATCGACCCCACCATCCCTCCGGGACAGGAGAAGGAGTTCGACTACGACGCCGCGAAGAAGAAGCTCCGCAGGGAGTTCGGCGCGACCATCCGCGTGCTGCTCGCCAACGCGTGGGCCGACCTGAAGCACGGCAACTACCCGGTGTTCGAGGGCTATGGCCGCACGGATGCGACGCAGCGCATCGCGAACACGGTCTTCGGCCGCCACATCTCGCCCGACAACTACCGCCCCGCCACGGCACCGGTCAGCTACCCGCAGCTGTGGGACATCAGCAAGTTCAACTGGGTGCAGTGGGAGGGCTACGCCTCGCAGCCGATGGCCCGCAACGTCAACGAGTCGCTCGGCGTCGGCGCGCGCCTCGACCTGTTCGACGAACTCGGCGCGCCGCTGCCGATGCACCTTCGCTACCAGACGTCGATCGAGCCGGACCGCCTGCACGCCATCGAGAGAACGGTCGCGAAGCTGCAGGCCCCGGCATGGCCCGAGGAGCTGTTCGGCCGCATCGACATGGCCAAGGCGCGCAAGGGTCGAGCCCTGTTCGACGTGAATTGCCGCCACTGCCACGGTCCGCACGTGGATCCGGCCGACCTGAGCGTGGTCGGCGAGTGGATCAGCTACTACAACGACGCCCGCACCAGCGCGAGCGTGCGCTTCAAGTCCACCTATGACTGCTCCGAACCAGGGGCCTGCGACGACAAGGGACGCTGCCTGATCGCGGATACGTGCCCGCAGCGCGTGACCTGCGAACTCACGCGCCCCGCCGACCCGGTCACGGGCAAGCGACCCGCGCCCACCGAGCTGTCGGCGCAACAGTGCCTGAACCTGCAGAACCCGCAGCGCGTCGCGACCATCGACGGCAAGCCGGTCTTCAAGCTCGACGAGCTCGGCAACGTGGTGGACCTCGCTTGCGACCCGGGCAATCCGCGCGACCCGACGAAGTGCGCCGGTCAGCCGGATCACGTGCCGGAATGGCAGCTCTCGCTTCTGCCACTGCGCGACATCGGCACGGATCGCAACGCAGCGCTCAACTTCGCGAACAACACCTACGACGCCAGTCGCCTCGGGTGGAACGCACAGCAGCTGCGCGAGCTATGCCTCTCGGAGGCCGACATTCGCAGCATCAATCCGAAGAAGCTGAGCGCGGTCATGGGCCTCAACCTGATGAGCCTGTCGATCGCGCGCAGCTATTTCCGCGACCACAAGCCCTCGCCCGAGCAGCTCATGAAATACATGGGTTACGGCATCCTCGACTTTCCGCGCGTCGAGGCGGCCCGCCTCCAGAACTACAAGTCGCGGCCGCTGCACGGCATCTGGGCCACGCCGCCGTTCGTGCACAACGGCAGCGTCCGCACGATCTACCAGATGATCTCGCCGCGCGAGGAGCGGGAGTCGTGGTACTGGTCGGGCACGAAGGAATACGACCCGGTCGACATGGGTTACAGGAGCCTCGGCGTGCCTGGCGCGGTGCGCTTCGACACGAGCGTCACTGGCAATGCGAACGTCGGGCACGAGTTCCGCCAGGGCTGCCAGAAGAACGGCGTGATCGGCCGTTACCTCGAACCGCACGAGCGGCGCGAGATCATGGAATACCTCAAGGTGATGGACTACACGCCGGGCGACGTCGGGTACGAGCCGGCCCTCTGCCGCGACGTGACCGACAAGGCGCAGTGCATCGCGTCCATCGAGGCCGACGAGCGCAGGGAACGGTCCGAGCATCCGCCCTGGGGCACGGTGGGGTTCACAAAGAACCGCTGGGAGCAGCACTGCAGCGACGACGACCTAATCTACGGGGACGCCTTGCCGAAGACACCCGCACCCGACGAGGTCTGGAACTCGTGGGCGATGGCGGCGGACAAGACGTGCAGCGTCTACCGCAAGCTGCTCGAGTCGGAGGATACGCCCGGTGACCGCTGAAGTGCGAGGACGCGGCCGGCTGGAGACGCGAGATGCCCGCGCCCGGTCGCTCGCGCGGCTGTCGGCGAGCCTCGCTGCAGCGGCACTCGTGGCCGCAGCGCTCACCGGATGCGGCGGCAGCCAGGACCGCGCCACCCGCCAGGCCGACCGCAATGCCGAGCACCTCGATCCCGACGAGATGAACCTGCTGCCGGGCATTCTCGCTTCGGGGCGGCAGCTCGTTGACGACGTGCAGAAGCAGTCGGGTCCTGCCTTCCGGCGCGACGCGCACGCAAAGGCGCACGGCTGCCTGCGCGCCGAGTTCACGGTGCGCCACGACCTGCCCGAGGCGCTTCGCAACGGCGTGTTCGTGCCTGGACGCACTTACAAGGCCTGGGTCCGCTTTTCGAACGGCAACGCCTACCTGCAGCCCGACGCGACCAAGGATGCGCGAGGCATGGCGATCAAGCTGATGGGCGTGCAGGGGCCGAAGCTCCTCACGTCGCCCGACGAGGCGAACGCGCAAACGCAGGACTTCCTGATGATCAACTACCCGGTGTTCTTCAACCGGGACCCGGCCGAGTACGAGC
>VEPJ01000076.1 GCA_012026925.1 Gammaproteobacteria bacterium
GGATCGAGGCGTTGAGCGCGAGGATGTTGGTCTGCTCGGCGATGTCGTTGATCAGCTCGACGATGTTGCCGATCTCCTGCGAGCTCTCGCCGAGGCGCTTGATGCGCTTCGAGGTCTCCTGGATGTTCTCGCGGATGGCGTTCATGCCGTCGATCGTGCGACGCACGGCGTCGCCGCCCTTGTGCGCGATGTCCACCGAGTGCCGCGCGACGTCCGCGGAGCGCTCGGCGTTGCCGGACACCTCCTCGGTCGAAGTCGCCATCGCCGCGATCGACTCGGAGGCCGAGGCGATCTGCTTCGACTGTGCCGACGACGCCTTCGCGAGGTGCGTGGAAAGCGCCTGTGTCTGGCGGGTCGCCGCGTCGAGCTTGATCGCCGAATCGTTGATCGTGGTGACGAGCTCGCGCAGCGCCTCGATCGCGTAATTGATCGAATCGGCGATCGCCCCCGTGATGTCCTCCGTCACCGTCGCCTGCACGGTGAGGTCGCCGTCCGCGAGGCTCGAAAGCTCGTCGAGGAGCCGCAGGATCGCCTGCTGGTTGCGCTCGTTCTGCCGCGCCTGCAGCTCGGCGGCGCGCTGCAGCGTGGCCAGCGACCGTTGCAGGAAAGCGAGCGCCGCGAGCGCCGCGAGCGCGACGAGGAGGAATGCGAGCGGCAGCCACGGGCTGCCGAGCACGCTCGTCATGCCCGAAGGCGCCTGCCGGCCGACCTTGGCGAGGCTTGCATACGCTGCGGCGCCGCTCTCCACGAGCGCGTTGCGCGCCGCCTGGATCTGTTCGAGCTGGTCGCCGAGGGCGATGACCGAGCGCACCTGCTCCTGCTCGCCGCGGTACACCGCGGAGAGGAGCCGCGCCGCGTCCGCCGCCTGGCCCTGCGCGGCCGCGATGCCGAGCGGATTCGACTCCCCGGCGAGCCCGCCGACCACCTGGCCCATGAACTCGAGGCTGTCCGCGAGGCGCCGCGAGGCGGCCTCGACGGGAGCCGTGCCGTCCGCGAGGGCCGACAGGTCCTGCTCGACGGCCTGGGCCCGCAACTCGAAGCGCTCGAGCTGCCGATTCAGGGATTCCGGCCGCGAGGCTCCCATGGCCTTGGCGACGTTGGCGGTGGCCGCGACCACCTGCGGGGTGATCTCGCGCACGGCCGCGGCGGCCTGCTGCGCCTTGAGCGCCGCACCGCGCCCGTCGAGCACGGCCTGCGACTGGTCGAGCATCGCCTGCCAGCCGGAGACATCGCCCAGCAGCGTCGCGCTCGGCGAGGCGAGGAATCCGATCGAGGACTTCCCGGCGCCGATTTCGTTCATCACGCGCTCGAGCTGGCCCCGCGACTCGGCGAGCGAGTCGAATGCCGGCGCCGAACCGCGCACGGCCGCACCGGCCTGGAGCGGCATGTTCTGCGACAGCGACGAGAGCAGCGCCACGTGGTGGCCCAGTTGGGCCTGCTGCGACATCGCGCGGCCGTACACGAGCAGCGCGAGCGCCGCGAGCGCGGCGGCCACCAGCGCCACGCGGATCAGGATCGGCTGCAGTCGGGCGGCGTCGAGTCTGTTGTTCATCTTTTCACCCGGTTCGGGTTTGGCAGGGGACGGCCTTTCACGACGCCGCGGCCTGCAGGAACTGCTGGCTTTCGAGGAGCGTGCGCACGCTGAAGACCGGCCAGACCTCGGCACCGCGCTTGAACGCGCCGGCGAGGTACCGCTCGCAGCGCAACAGGGTGGGCGGCAGGTCGGCCGAGAACTCGCCCTCGTAGAAGCGGCGGAAGCCCATGACCTCGTCCACCATGAGGCCGGCGGGAATTTCGCGGTGGTGCGCGACGAGCACGCGAGTGGCACGCGTGACGTTCGAGCTGCCCGAGCCGAGGAACGCGCGCACGTCGATCACCGGCAGGAGCTGGCCGCGCACGTTCGCGAGCCCGCGGATCCACGCCTTGGCCCCCGGGACGCGCGTCACCGCCGCGGGATAGCCCATGACCTCGCGGGTCTCCTCGCGGGCGAGGAGGAACGCCTCGCCGCCGAGACGGAACGCGATACCCACCCACTCGGCCCCCGCGGCCGCGGCCTCGGGCTGGCCCTGGGCAGCCGCCCGCGCGCGGCGGTCGAGCTCGCGGAGCAACTCGTAGGGGCGGTCGCGGAGCGATCGCAGTGCGCCGGATTCCTGCATCTCAGACCGCGAGCGCCGCCTGGGCCTTGCGCACCAGCTGGTCCATGGCGACCGGCTTGACCAGGTAATCCACCGCTCCCTGCCGCAGGCCCCACACGCGGTCGGACTCCTGCGCCTTCGAGGTCACCATGATCACCGGGATCGTACGGGTCTGCGGGTCGTTCGCCAGCTCGCGCGTCGCCTGGAAGCCGTTCAGGCCCGGCATGACGATGTCCATCAGGATCAGGTCCGGATGCAGCTCGCGGGCCTTGCGGATGCCCTCGCCCCCGTCCGCGGCCGAGGCCGTCTGGAAGCCATTCTGCTCGAGCGCCTTCTGCATGACGTGCACGTCCGTCGGAGAATCGTCGACGATCAGTACCAGTGCCACGGCTCGTGTCCTCCGATCGGTCGTCAGCGATGGACGTGGGTCTCGATGGCGCTCAGCAGCTCCTCGCGCGTGAACGGCTTCGTGAGATAGTGCTCGGAGCCGACGATGCGGCCGCGGGCACGGTCGAAGAGGCCGTCCTTGCTCGACAGCATGATCACCGGGATGGAACGGAAGACCTTGTTGTGCTTGATCAGCGAACAGGTCTGGTAGCCGTCGAGCCGCGGCATCATGATGTCCACGAACACGATGTCGGGCTGGTGGTCCGCGATCTTGGAGAGCGCGTCGAAGCCGTCGACGGCGGTGAACACCTCGCAGCCCTCGCGGGCGAGCAGGGTCTCGGCCGTGCGCCGGATCGTCTTGCTGTCGTCTATGACCAGCACCTTCAGCCCCGCCAGTCGCGGCCGGCTGGTGCTGGCAGCCGTGTTTTCCATGCCCTCGAACCCCCGGATGGGAATGAGCGTCGCGAGCACGACGCTAAAGCGCGAGGCTGTGCTCGCGGGGTGGTTTTAACATATTGGCAGGGGCCCTGCCATCGGCCCGTTTCGATACCATGACCGGTGTCACAGGCGCCGCCGGGCGCCGCGCCCCCTGGAGTGAGCGATGACCGAGAAACGCCTGCGCGTCGCCGTCGTGATGGACCCGATCGAGGACATCAAGCCGGCGAAGGACACGACGCTCGCGATGATGCTCGCCGCGCAGCGACGCGGCTGGGAGCTCGCGTACCTCGAGCTCGGCCACCTGTGGCTGCGCGACGGCGTGGCGATGGGGCGCGCGCACGCCGTCGAGGTCCGCGACGACCCGAAGGACTGGTTCACGCGCGGCGAGCCCAGGACCGCATGCCTCGGCGATTTCGACGCCATCCTGATGCGCAAGGACCCGCCGTTCGACACCGAGTACATCTACTCGACCTACATCCTCGAGCGGGCCGAGGCGGCCGGTGCCCTGGTGGTCAACAAGCCGCAGGGCCTGCGCGACATGAATGAAAAGGTGTTCACCGCGTGGTTCCCGCAGTGCTGCGCGCCGACGCTGATCACGCGCGACATGGGCGACATGCACGCGTTCCTGCGCGAGCATCAACGCGTCGTCTGCAAGCCGCTGTACGGCATGGGCGGCCGCTCGATCTTCGTGCTCGAGGCGGGCGACAAGAACGCGAACGTCATCTTCGAGACGCTGACCGAGTACGGCGGGCGCTATGCGATCGTGCAGCGCTACATCCCGGACATCGTGACGACGGGCGATGCGCGCGTGATCCTCGTGGATGGCGAGCCGGTGCCGTACGCACTCGCCCGCATCCCGTCCGCCACGGACAATCGGGGCAACCTGGCCGCGGGGGCCAAGGGCGTGGGGCGGCCGCTCGACGACCGTGACCGCTGGCTCGCCGGTCAGATCGGACCCGTGCTGCGCGACCGCGGCATGCTGTTCGTCGGGCTCGACGTGATCGGCGGTTTCGTCACGGAGATCAACGTGACGAGCCCGACGGGCGTGCGCGAGCTCGACCGGCAGTTCGGCCTCGACATCGCCGGCAGCCTGATGGACGCGATCGCCCGGCGCCGGGGAGGCTGACGCATGGAACTCCGCGTGCGCAGCGACCGGCCCGAGGACCGCCTGGCCACGGCGATCTTCATCGCGGCGCTCGTCCACGGGCTCATCATCCTCGGGGTCAAGTTCAGCGCGCCCGCGGCCAACGAGAACCCGCTGCCCACGCTCGAGGTGCTGCTCGTGCCGGAGGGTCCGCCGGAAGCGGACAACCCGAAAGCGAGCTACATCGCCCAGCGCAGCCAGCACGGCTCGGGAACGGCGCGCGACCGCAAGCGCACGTCGCTGCCCGAGGCCTCGGCCAGCCTGCTCGAGAACCAGGGGCAGCCCGGCGGCGACTCGCTCACGCCGGATGCTTCCACCGAAACGGTCGGCGGCACCCAGTTGCTGTCGAGCCGCTCCACGGAGGCTCATCGCACGACGTCGGGGGCCGAAACGCAGCAGGCGACGGCCGCTGCGGTGCCCATGGAGGCGAAACCGCTCCAGCAGATCGGGGCCAATGCCACCGCGGCCGACGCATCCTTGCACCTGCGAGGCGATCCTTCGACCGACGACCGCCTGCTCGCCGACACCCGCGAATCGATCATCGCCAGTTACCTCGATGGCTGGAAGCGCCGCATCGAGCGCGTCGGGACCCTCAACTTCCCGAACGAGGCGTGCCGGCGCGGTCTCTCCGGCAACCCGGTCCTCGAGGTCGCCATCCGGGCCGACGGCGGCCTCGAGCAGGTCGTGGTCCGCCGCTCGAGCGGCCACCGCGAACTCGACAACGCCGCCCTCGGCATCGTTCGCCTGGCCTCCCCGTTCGATCCCTTCCCCTCCGCGATGCGCGAGCGCTATCCCGTGCTGCGCTTCGCCTACGAGTGGCAGTTCCTGAAGGGCCAGGTCGAGGAAGGCGCGGTGTTCGCCGACCGCCCGTGACGCGGCCGGCGCTTGTGGTGCCGAGCGCCGCGGCCGGATACTTGCGCCCATGGCTGGGACGTTCCTGACCAACCAGTTCCTGATCGCCATGCCGGGCATGGACGATCCGAACTTCTCGCAGACCGTGACCCTGGTCTGCGACCACAGCGAGCGCGGTGCGCTCGGCATCGTCATCAACCGGCCGCTCACGATGGACCTCGGGGACGTCTTCGCGCAGCTCGGTCTCGATGCTTCGCAGTCGCGCGTGTCGCGGCAGCACGTGCTGCAGGGCGGCCCGGTGCAGACCGATCGCGGGTTCGTGCTGCACAGCCCGGGCCCGACCTGGGAGTCCACGCTCCCGGTCTCGGACAGAATCCACCTCACGACGTCGCGCGACGTCCTGGACGCGCTCGCCGGCGGGCGCGGCCCCGAGCAGGCGATCATCGCGCTCGGCTATGCGGGATGGGACGCCGGCCAGCTCGAGGACGAGATGGCGCGCAACGCGTGGCTCACGGCGCCGGCGGACGAGCGACTGCTGTTCGACGTGCCTGCCGAGGACCGCTGGCAGGCCGCCGGGCGGCTGCTCGGCATCAACCTGCTGCACCTGAGCAGCGACGCCGGCCACGCCTGAGCGGGTCCGTGGCGGAACGCCGGGAAGTGCTGCTGGCCTTCGACTACGGCACGCGCCGCATCGGCGTCGCCGTCGGGCAGACGACGACGGGTACCGCGAGCCCGGCCGGCATCATCCACGTCGGCCAGTCGCCCGACTGGGCGGCGCTCGAGCGCTCGGTGCGCGAGTGGTCACCCACACGGCTCGTCGTGGGCCTCCCCTATAATATGGATGGCACCGAGACCGTCCTCACCGGAGCCTGCCGCGCCTTCGCAGGCGAACTCACGCGGCGCTTCGGCCTGCCGGTGGAACTCGTGGACGAGCGCCTCACCTCCGCGGCCGCGCAGGCGGAACTGCGGGACGCGCGGCGCTCGGGAGCACGCGCGCGCCGCGTGAGGCCCGAGGACGTCGATGCCAACGCCGCGCGGCTGATCCTCGAGACCTGGCTGCGCGGACACGCCACCTGATTCGGGAGCGACACTTGACCACCGACACCGGCAGCGAACTGCAGCGCGACCACCAGGGCCGCCTGCGCCACCTCCTCACGCTCGAAGGCCTGTCCCGCGACGAACTCGAGCAACTGCTCGACCTCGCGCAGTTCTACGTGCGCACGCCGGGCGACATGCCGCCGCGCGACCAGAGCCTGGCCGGGCGCACGGTCGCGAACCTGTTCTTCGAGCCCAGTACGCGCACGCGGGTGTCGTTCGAGCTCGCCGCGACGCGGCTCGGCGCCGACGTCGTCAACCTCGACCTGCAGTCTTCCTCGCGGGTGAAGGGCGAGACGGTCCTCGACACGATCTACACCCTGCAGTCCATGCTCGTGGACGTGTTCGTGATGCGCGACGCCGAGCCCGGCCTGCCGGCCTACGTCGCACGGCACGTCCCCCCGCACGTGAGCGTGCTGAATGCCGGCGAGGCGCACGTCTCGCACCCGACCCAGGGCCTGCTCGACGCGCTCACCATCCGCCAGCGCAAGGGCGACTTCGGATCGCTGTGCGTCGCCATCGTCGGCGACATCCGTCATTCGCGCGTCGCGCGCTCCTCCGGCCGCGCCCTGCTCACGCTCGGCGTCGGCGAGCTGCGCCTCGTGAGCCCGGAGAGCCTGGCGGCGGACCCGGGCGAACTCGAGGGCGCAAAGCGATTCACCTCCCTGCCGGAAGGCATCCGCGGCGCCGACGTCGTCATGGCACTGCGCATCCAGCGCGAGCGCATGCCGAACGCGGACTCGATCGACGGCGACGCCTTCAATCGCGAATGGGGCATCACGTCCGAGAACCTGGGGCGCGCGAAGCCCGGCGCCATCGTGCTGCACCCGGGCCCGATGAATCGCGGAGTGGAGATCACGAGCGACGTCGCCGACGGCCCGCAGTCCGCGATCCGGCTCCAGGTGCAGAACGGTGTCGCGGTACGCATGGCCGTGCTCGCCACGATCGTGCGCAACGTCCAGGCCCGCAACGTCGAGGCCGGCCGGAGGGCTGGATGACGGACCGATCGCACCGTGGGACGATCTTCGTCGAGGACGCGGAGCTCCTCTCGATCCAGGAATACCCGGGCCGGCAGTTCGTGATCCGGTTGCGCGCGCCGAAGTGTGCGGCGGCCGCGACGCCCGGCAGCTTCGCGCACATCAGCTGCGACCCGCAGATTCCCATGCGTCGTCCGCTTTCCATCATGAGGGCGGATGCCGCCGCTGGCTGGATCGACATCCTGTTCAAGATCGTGGGCCCGGGCCTCGAGGCGCTCTCGAAGCAACCGCCGGGCGCATCGATCTCCGTGCTCGGGCCGATCGGCAATGGCTTCCACCCGACGCCGTCGCGGCCGCGTGCGCTGCTGATCGGTGGTGGCGTCGGCATCCCGCCGATGGTGTTCCTCGCCGAGTCGCTGAAGGCCCGCACCGACGCGCGCTGGCAGCCGCTGGTGCTGATGGGCTCGGAGATTCCGTTTCCTTTCCGCACGCGCCCCTCGACGATCCTCGTGCCGGGCATGCCAGAGGGCGCGATCGCGTGCATGCCGCTGCTCGACGACTGGGGCGTGCCGAGCCGGCTGGCGACGATGGCCGGGTTCGCGGGCTGCCATGACGGGTTCGTCACGGACCTCGCGGCCGAGTGGCTCGGATCGCTCGACGCCACGACACTCGCAGAAGTCGAGATGTTTGCCTGTGGTCCGACGCCGATGCTGCAGGCGACCGCGAAGGTCGCGCGCCGGTTCGGCGTGCCGTGCCAGGTGTCGCTCGAGGAGTTCATGGCGTGTGCGGTCGGCGGGTGCGCGGGCTGCGCCGTGCCGGTCGTCACCGATTCGGGGATTGCGACGAAGCGCTCGGTACGCGGCGCCTGAGCGAGTTTCCGGGAGGAACCCGGAAACTCGCACGGCGCATGGAGCCACACCGGATCACGCCGCGCGCTCGGAATCATGCGGATGCCACGGCGGAGAGCGTCCGGGTCCGGCCAGAAGCAGACCGTCTTGCAGCGCTTCCAAGGCGTCTGCGAACGGGCCGAATGCGGGCATCTGCTGGCTCGACCGGACGACACGTCCAGGCTGTAGAGTCGCGAGAGTCGCATCGGGCGGTTTGCTCGGGATCGACCTCCGCATACCGGGCCCGGGACGTGCCGCAGCGCCGCCACGGGGGACTTTGCACTCATCGTCTGGAGCAAATCGTGACCGAGCAAGCCGTTGCGTTCGACTACGCCGAGACCGGTACCGGCCCAGCCGTGCTGTTCCTTCCTGGGAGCTTTGGCACGGGGACGGGGTGGAAGGCGGTCATGGGGTATCTCGGCGACGGCTACCGCGTGGTCACGACCAGCTTGCTTGGTTACGGAGCCACACCAGACGTCCGGCCAGACGGCAATGCCACGATGGCCCAGCAGGTCGGCCTCATCGACCGGATTATCGACCGGATCGGTACGCCCCCCCATGTCGTGGCGCACTCGTACGGCGGATTATCCGCCATCGTGCATGCCTTGACCGGCCGACATAGACCCGTGAGCCTGTTGCTCGTGGAAGCGAACCCTCTGGGCTTGCTGCGCGCGTCGGGGGATCTGAAACACTACGGGATGTTCGAGTCGATGACGGGTCTGTACTTTGCCGACTTTGCCCGGGGTGATGCCGAAGCGGCCCGACACGTCATCGACTTCTACGGCGGTGCCGGCACGTTCGATTCGATGCCTCCGAAGGTGCGCAGCTACATCGTTGCAACCACCGCGGCAAACGTGCGTGACTGGTCCTCGGGAATACCGTTCGAACCCAGCAAGGAGACGCTACAGTCGATCGACGTTCCGACAACGGTGGTTCGCGGAGGAAGCACCCATCCGGCAATGCGCAGGATCGCGGAGCTTCTGCACGATTCAATTCCTGCGTCGCGGCTTGTCACTATCGAAGGCGGGAGTCACTTTCTTCCAAGCAGCCATCCAGCGGAGATCGCCGAACTGGTGCGGTTGCAGGTCGATGGATCGCTAGTGAGGTAAAGCTGCTCGTTCGACGGCGAGTTCGAGCCGCAGAGTCTCGGTTCCGAGCTCTCCGGTCATTCGGGCCATCCAGGTCGAGCGTCGGCTTGGGTCGGCATTCCCCGTATAGCGCCAGCTATTGGGCGCCGATTCTAAGCTGCCTTGGGGGCGTGGAGGAAAAGCGGACAGTGTCGTAGGCATGGACTCGGCCAGAGGCAGACCGTGGTCAGGTTGACGACACGGGCCAACCGTATTGACCCGGCGTTTCTGAGCGGGCTTGACGCCGTCGGCCTGATCATGGGCGTCAGCCTGGCGCTGTCGAAACCAATGAGTGGAGGCGGCTAACGTGAATGCTGTCGAGACAATCAATATCGCAGTTGTCCGGAAGTACTTTGAGGCATGCAATACGGGCGATGTCGACGAACTGATGAGCACGATGACGCCCGATGTCGCGCATTACTTCCTGCCTAAGACATTTCCGCCAATCCGGGGCGCTGAACACTTGGCCCGATTCTGGCGAAAGTACAAGGTGACCCTGAATCCCGAATGGAAGGTCGAGCGCATCATCGCTTCGGGCGACGAGGTCGTGAACGAGTGGAGCTGCGCCTGGAGTCCCCCAGGCGACTCCAGGAGATTCATGAACAGGGGGACCGAGTGGTACGTGATGCGGGACGCAAGAATCGCGGAGGTACGGGCCTACTTCATTGCGTCTCCCGACTCCAGCGCCGAGCTGCCCGCATTCCCGTACCTGGAGCGAGGGTACTTGCTTCTGCCGGACAGCGAGTGATCCCACTCATGGTTCCGTCCGGAGGCGCTTTCGCACCAGCCGAGCCGGCGACATTTCGATTACGTCGTCGCCCGAATAGAGCACAACCGACTCTCGCCGGAGTTGATGGCTGCAGACGTGGAGCAAGCGTCATCGTGATCCGGATTCGAATCGGCTCGCGAGGCTGACAAGCGTCGATGTCCGCTTCGGTCGAAAGCGGACGGTCGGTCCAACGCCGGTGACGATGCTTGCGCCGTGCGACAAGTTGGGGACCGTCCCCAACTTGTCGCTCAGGCGCCGGACATCGGGCTCAAGAAGAAGGCCTTTCTCCTCGCGCATGTCTTCTTCGCGCGAGGAGAAAGGCCTTCTTCTTGAGCCAGGGACCGTCGCCCGACGCGATCAGCCGAAGTTGATCTTCGCCTCGAGGTTCGTCCGCGAATCCGCGTTCGCCACCGCCTCCTCGAGCGTGATCTTGCCCTCGAGGTAGAGCTGGTAGAGCGCGACGTCGAAGCTCTGCATGCCCTTCTCGCCGCTGCGGATCAGCGCTTCCTTCACGCCGACCACGTCGCCCTTCTTCACGAGCTCCTGCACGTGCGGCGTGTTGAGCAGCACCTCGATCGCGGCGCAGCGCTTGCCGCTCGTGCCCATCACCAGGCGCTGCGACAGGATCGCCTTCAGGTACTGCGACAGGTCGAGGAAGATCTGCGAGT
>VEPJ01000133.1 GCA_012026925.1 Gammaproteobacteria bacterium
CGACTTCGCTTGGGTACACGTTGAACCCGCCGGTGATGATCATGTCCTTCTTGCGGTCGGTGATGTGCAGGTAGCCGTCGGCATCAAGGTGGCCGATGTCGCCGGTGTGCAGCCAGCCGTCGACGATGGTCTCGGCGGTCTTCTCCGGCGCCTTGTAGTAGCCCTTCATCACGAGGTCGCCACGGACGCAGATCTCGCCGGTTTCACCCGGCGGCAGGATCTCGTTGGCGTCGCTCATGATCTCGACGCGGACCAGCGTATTGGGCCGGCCGACCGATGACAGGCGCTCGTCCGGGGCAACCTGACCCGCGACGAAATGCTCGCCCGGCGTCAGGAAGGAAATCGACGTCGGCGCCTCGGTCTGGCCATAACCGCCCATCATCACTGGTCCGAACGTGCCGATCGCCTGCTTGAGCTTTTCAACCGACATGGGCGCTGCCCCGTACAGAAAGTACTTGAGCGACGAAAAGTCCACTTTCTTTTTCAGGTCCGGGATGTCCAGCAGCCGATATATGACTGTCGGCGGCAGGAAGAACTCGGTCACGCGGTGTTGCTGGATCGATCCCAACAGCTGCGCCGGGTCCGGCTTGGTCAGCACCACCACCGTGCCGCCACGTGCGGTGCAGGGCAGTGAGAGGAGGCCGGCCGTATGGGTGATCGGGGCTGCCGCGAGGTTCACCGGCGTGACGTCCGCCGGGTACGGGCAGCCGATCATGAAGTGCGCACAGAAGGTCTGCGTGCTGCGATGGGTGTTCATCACGCCCTTCGGCGCGCCGGTGGTGCCGCCAGTGGCCGAAAGGACCACCATGTCGTCCAATTCGAACTCCACCCGCGGGCGCGTGGCGGGCTGGTCCGCGATCCACGCCTGCAGCGCGCGCGCGCCCGGCACCTCCGGTGCCTCGCCGTCGATGCAGACCCACGCCTTCACTTTCGACAGCTTGGCGTGCAGGCTGGCGACCACGGGCGCGAACTCCTGCTGGAAGAACAGGATCTCGCAATCGAAGGCGTCGAGGATGAAGAGGTTCTCGGCGGCAGGGTTGCGCGCGCCGACCGGAATCCAGCACATCCCGGCGCGCCAGAGCCCCAGCGTGCAGGTCCACGCCGTCACGTCGTTGCCGGCCCACACCGCGCCTTTCGTTTCCCGGCCGAAACCCGCCGCGAGCAGTGCGTTGGCGATCCGGCACGACAGCTCGCCGACTTCATCGAAGCTGAAAGTGCGTTCGTCCTGCAGGTAGGCGGTTCCTTTCGGGTTGATCCGCCAGCCTCGGTCGAAGAAATCGATGATCGCCATGGTTGGCGTCCCGTCAGATCGTGAGTTTCGACTTGAGATGGCCGACGATCATCGCCTCCTGCTGGCGACGCTGCGCAGCCGACAGTCCCGCGGTGAGCCCGCCGTCGATGACCCAGTCCTGGCCGGTGACGTAGCTGCCCTCGTCGCTCGCGAGGAACATCGCCGCGGCCGCGATGTCGGCGGGCTCGCCGGCGCGACCGGCCGGCAGTGCGCTCGCGAACACCTGTCGCAGCAGTTCCAGCGCTTCGGACTCGCGGTCCGGCGGCACGGCGAGCGCTTTCAGGAAGATCGGCGTCACGATCGCACCCGGCGAGATCGCATTGACGCGGATCCGGTGCTCGGCCAGTTCCAGCGCCGCGCAGCGCGTGAAGTGACTGACGGCCGCCTTGAGCGCGCTGTAGACCGCGGATTGCGAACCGGCGCGGTGCGCGACGGTGCTGCTGCAGTTGAGGATGACGCCACCTTGCTCGCGCATGGCGAGCGCCGCCTTGCGCGTGGCCAGCACGACGCTGGTGAACAACGTGTCGGTCTCAGTGCGCAGCGTCGCCGGATCGAGCGCGAGCAGCGATGCCGGTGCTTGCGTCTCGCCGGCATTGTTGAACAGGACGTCGAGCCGGCCGCGCCAGGCCACCGTCTCGTCGATCAGGGCGTCGATCTGCTCCGCGCGCGTGACGTCCGCAGCGATGAATCGCACGCGATCACCCAACTCCTTCACGAGTTCGGCGCCGCGCTCCTGAGACCGTCCGGACGCCACGACCCAGGCGCCCTCG
This sequence comes from Gammaproteobacteria bacterium, assembly GCA_012026925.1. Classification (GTDB taxonomy): domain Bacteria; phylum Pseudomonadota; class Gammaproteobacteria; order Steroidobacterales; family Steroidobacteraceae; genus RPQJ01. Next base: position 2,062 of record VEPJ01000133.1, read on the forward strand.
GCGACGAATCGGCGCACGGTGGCAGCACCGATGCCGCCGGTGCCGCCGGTGATCAGCGCGACCCGACCGTCGAGTCGTCCTGGCACGCCGACGCTGGCTTCGCCCGCTTGCTGCGCATTCATGCCGCAGCTCCATAGACCGACGGAAGGCCGGCACCGGCAACCGGCACGCGCACCGTGAACACTGCACCGCTCGGGCCGTTGGCGCGAATCTGCGCGCGGTCGTGCGTATCGGATGCGGTGATCAGCAACGTCCGGCCATCGGTGCCGCCGAGCATGCAGGCGGTCGCACGGGTGGTGCCCATGTCTACCACGTCGGTGACCTCACCGCCCTCGCGCACACGCAACACCTGGTGATGGCTGGCGACCCACACCGCGCCCTCCGCATCGAGGCTGATGCCATCCGGCATCTCACCCGGCATGGCCGCCCAGATCCGGCGATTCCTGAGCGAACCGTCGGCGTTGCGGGTGAATGCCAGCAGATCGCCGGTGAGCGAGTCGGCCACCAGCAGCTCGCCGCTCGGCAGGATGGTCATGCCGTTGGGGAACGAAATCGCGCGCGTCGCGATGGACGCGTGGCCGTCCGGCGTGACGCGCACGAGCGGACTGGGCTGCCCGATCTTGCTCGGGTCGGCAAACAGGTTGAAGTCCACGGCGCCGACGTAGCAGTGGCCGTCGGGCGCGCGCAGCAGGTCGTTCAGCGCCCAGCCAACGAGGCCCGTGGCATCGGCGAAGGTCGTCGCCACGCCATCGCGCACCGACACGATGCGACGCTCGAGGCCGGCGACGACCAGCAGCGATCCGTCATCGAGCCGCACCCAGCCCGACACCGGGCTGCCATGGACGTAAATGGATTGGGCGGTACCGTCCGCGCCGACCCGGTAGAGGGTCCCTGCGTCGATGTCGCAGAAATAGAACCAATCGTGGAACCAGCGTGGCGCCTCCGGAAACACGAATGGCTTCTTTTGCAGCAGGGCAGGTGTGTAGCGCACTGGGGCTTCCTCCTTCCTGCGCTCAGAAGCGCACATCCATCGTCACGCCGTAGGTGCGCGACTCGTTCAGGTAGATCTGCAGGCCGCCGTCGATGCCGCCGAAGATCGTCTGCGGGCCGGCGGCCGTCATGACGGTCTCGTCCGTCAGGTTGTCGCCCCACACGCTCACGCTATAGCGGTCGTTGCGCCAGCCGAGGCGCGCCGACAGGAGGCTGTAGGAGCCCTGTTCTGCGCGCGGATCCAGGGCCGTATCGACGTTCAGCTCCGAGCTGTAGGACCAGTCCGCCCGGAGGAATCCGGTGCCGGTCGCCAGCGGTTGCTCGAACTGCGCGCCGAGGTTCGAACGCCAGGTCGGGGCGTTGGGCAGCGTCTCGCCGCTCAGGTCGCAGGTGCGCTCGGCGGCATTGGTCGGCGTGCGGCCGAAGTAGCAGGCGCCCCGGGTGAACTTGTCGTACTCGGCATCCAGGTATGCGATGGCGTAGTCGATGGTCAGCCCAGTGACCGGACGCACGCTGCCGTCGAGTTCGATGCCCTGCGTGACGACCGATTCGGCGTTGCGCACCAGGAAGTTCAGGCCGAGGAACGAAGCGTTCTGGAAGTCGTCGAACTCGGAGCGGAACACGCTCAGGTTCAGCGTGGCCTGACCGTCCCAGAAGCGGCTCTTGAGGCCCGCCTCGAGGGTGAGCACCGACTCGTCGTCGAACTCGCGCTTCGCCGCGGTCAATGCCCCGCTGGCGTCCCAGTCACCGTTGTAGCCGCCCGCCTTGTAGCCTTCGGAAACGGTGGCGTAGACCGTCGTGTCCGCCGCGACATCGAACAGCGCACTCAGGTTCCAGGCCAAGCCGTCCATGCTGCGCTCGGCCACGACCGGGGTCGGCACCGTCGTGTTCAGCGCCAGGCTCGGCAATGCGGCGACCAAGTAGTTGGAGCGTACGTCGATCGACTTCTTCTCGTCGATGTAGCGCAGGCCCGCCGACAGCTTCGTGCGCTCGGTCGCCTGCCAGTCCAGCTGGCCGAACAGGCTCCAGTGGCGCGTGTCATTCAGCGACCGGAAGCTGGACTGGTCACCGGCAGCGCCGTTGAACGGCGCCGGCAGCGGCACGATGTCCGGACCCAGGACCAGGATCGGCTCGTTCGGGGAGAGCGACCCGCGGGTGAAATCGTTGTCGTAGTAATAGGCGCCGGTCATCCAGCTGATGGGCCCGTCGCCCTGGGAGGTCAGGCGGAACTCCTGCCCGAGGGCGTCGGAGTCCTGGCGATCGAGGAACACGGCGGCGGTGAACGCCGACTGCTCGGAGTCGATCTGCGATTCGACGGAGAAATGGTCGTAGCTCGTGGTCGAGGTCAGCACGGCCCAGTCGAAGTCGTAGCTGAAGTCGGCCAGCAGGTCGTACTGGTCACCCTCGAACCGGTACGGATCGCTGTAGGTCGTGCGTCGATTGAACGGGTCGCTGTCCACCGGCCGGCCCAGCAGGCCGAGGAAGCGGGTCGAAACGGCGCCCGGCAGGACGTCCGGCGAACAGCAGTCGCCATCCTTGTCGGAGTAGCCGGCGATCAGGCGCAGGTTGGCGCGATCGCCGATATCGAACTCCAGCTGGCCACGGAAAGCGGTGCGCGCGAAGCCGCCACTCTTGGTGCCGTTCACGGTGTCGTTGAAGCTGCCGTCGCGGTCGCTCGTCACCGCTGCAAGACGGCCGCGCACGCCGTCGGCCAGCGCACCGTTGATGCCGCCCTGCAGCTGCCAGTAATTGAGGTTGCCGAAGCTGGCCCCGCCCCAGGCGCTGAAGTCGTCCGTGGGACGCTGCGTGATCACGTTGACGAGGCCCGCGGTGACGTTCTTCGGGTACAGCACGCTCTGCGGCCCGCGCAGGATCTCGATGCGCTCGACGTCGAGCAAGTCGCCCATCGCGACGCCGGAGCGCGACCGATAGGCACCGTCGACGAACAGGCCGACGGCCGGCTCGAAATTCGGGATGTTGGCCAGGTTGCCCATGCCGCGGATGCGCAGCGAGGTCGTGAACGGGTTGGTGTTGGCCTCGATCTCGAACGAGGGCACCTGCGACTGGATGTCGTTGAACTCGGTGACGCCGGTGTCCTGCAGGCGCTGCGAGTCGAGCGCGCTGACGGCCATCGGCACGTCCCGGAACGACTGTTCGCGACGCGTGGCGGTGACAACGACCTCTTCGATACCGGAGACACCGGCTTCCTGCGCGCCAGCCGTGCCGCCAGCGACGGCGAGGGCCGCGAACAGGATCGCCTTAACCTCGCGCGCGATGCGATTGGACTCGTGACGGACTTCCGGCTGGCCGACGACGTGCGTAAGTCCGCCACTCTTCGTGGTCATGGTCATGTTGCTCCCCCTGCGGCGTGGTGCCGCAATGTTGTGGGGCGCAGTGTCGAGGCGGGGCGGGCGGCTGCCTATCGGAATTCCGCAGAGTTGGCGAGCGGCGCCCGGTCAGGATTTTCGGCGCAACGTATCCGACGGCAGCTCGCCGAAGCACTCCTTGTATGCACGCGAGAACTCACCGAAGTGCCAGAAGCCCCAGTTGAGCGCCTCGATCGAGACCGTCGTCGATTCCGGTGTGGCGGCGATCAGCGCCTGCCTGACCCGGTGCAACCGGAGCCGCACCAGGTAATTCATCGGCGTCAGGCCCGCGATCTCCTTGAACGCGTACTCCAGGGTGCGCTCGCTGACCGCTGCGGCCCGGCACAAGTCGGTGACATAGAGCCGCTCCCCGGTATGCGCGAGCGCGTACTCCTCGGCAACCTTGACGATCTTGCCCTGGGCCGTGTGCGTGCGGTCGCTGCGCGTGGACTCGAAATCGTCGGCCCCGCGGAGCGTCGCCAGCAGTATCTCGAGCAACTCGTCCTGGGCGGCGAGGCGCTCCTTGGCCTGCCCGTCGAAAATGGAGGGCTGTTGCAGGGCCATATCGACCAGCCGCTTGCCCCAGTCGAACAGCTCGCGGACACGTTCGGTGTCGACCTGCAAGGCTTCCACGCCCTTCGGGAGGTGGAACTCGCTCTCGCGCTGGCGGGCCGTGAGGTGCGCAAGAATGTCCTCGGACGGGAGCAGGAAGGTGATCGTTTCCCAGTCTGGGTTCGTGACGAAGGTGTTCTCCGCTTCCGGCGCCACGGCCAGCATCATGCCGGGGCGCACCGGCAACCCATTGGATGTGCCGCTGGCCTGCGGACCGAAGGCGAGGTAGCCGAGCAAGCCCTTGCGTACGCTGGTGCGGGTCCGGACTCGGAGGTTCGCCGAGTGGTAAACGACCGCAGCCGATTCGAGTCGAACCACCACGCGCCGCACCCGCATCGGAATCGACTGGAGCTGTAGCGCATCCAGGTCGAGCAGCTCGACACCGGCATTGGCGTCCGTGGGGTCGCTGATGTCGACGACCGTGACCACCGATTGTTCGCTGGCGGCGGGTGGTTTGGTCATTGCTGATTTGTGCGGAATTCCGATAGACGACCCAGGCGATGGTTCAGATGATAAATGTTTTCCTTGCGCCCAGCCGGTCAGGCCCTTCGTTCTGCGCAATGGCGCCGCGTGGGGAGCAGGGGTAATGTGCTTGGGCCTGTGGCCATTGATGCAGCGACGGAGGGTGGGATGCAGCGCTTGACGCACCAGTTGGATGGTCGGCCGGACCGTTTCGGCCGCTTCTGCAGGGGCCTCGGCATCGTCGGGGCCGTCGCGGCGCTGGCCGCGCCCGCCCTCGCCCCCGCGGCTGACGTGCAGCGCCGGCCGAACATCGTCGTCATTCTCGGCGACGACCTGGGCTTCGCGGATATTGGTTCGTTCGGCAGCGAGATCAATACCCCGAACCTCGACAACCTGGCCAAGGAAGGCGTTCGCTTCGCGAACTTCTACACGCACGCGAGCTGCTCGCCCACGCGATCGATTCTGCTGAGCGGCGTCGATACGCACCTGAACGGCCTCGGCAACATGAGCGAGTGGACCGCGCCCAACCAGCGAGGCGCGGTCGGCTACGAGGGCTACCTCAACCACCGCGTCGCCACGCTGCCACAGCTGCTGAAGGATTCCGGCTATCACACCTACATGGTCGGCAAGTGGCACCTGGGCAAGCAGCCCGACCGGATTCCGCGCGCGCGCGGCTTCGAGCGCGATTTCTCGCTGCTCGACGGGGCAGGCAGCTACTGGGACATGTGGAATTTCACGGGCGCCTCGCCGAAGTCGACCTTCACGGAAGACGGCCGCTACCTGACGCAGCTGCCGAAGGACTACTACGCGACGAAGACCTATACCGACAAGATGATCGGGTTCATCGATGCCAACCATGGCGACGGCAAGCCGTTCTTTGCCTACGTGGCCCACCAGGCGCCGCACGATCCCTACCACCTGCCGAAGGAATGGCGCAGTCGCCACGTCGGTGAATACGACAAGGGCTGGGACGCGATCCGGCAGGAGCGGCTCAAGCGGCAGATCGAACTCGGCATCATGCCGGCGGGTACGCAACTCGCGGAGCGGATGTATTTCCTGCCAGACCCAGTCGTGCTCGCACCGGCGAGCCGCGCCATTCTCGGTAAGAAAATGGAGCTCTACGCCGGCATGGTCGAGAACCTGGACTACCACGTCGGCCGCCTGATCGACCATTTGAAGAAGATCGGCGAGTACGACAACACGATCTTCATCGTCTTCGGCGACAACGGCGCCGAGGGCACCGACCTGTTCAAGATGATCGCGGGCTCACCGGGCACGCTCAATTACCTCTTCGCGGCGTCGCACTGGTCGCAGACCAACCCCAACGCGTGGGGCGATCCGGGCTCGTACGTCGGCTACGGTCCGATGTGGGCGCAGGTGTCGATGACGCCGTTCAGCCAGTACAAGGGTTGGACCGCCGAAGGCGGCATCCGCAATGCGCTGATCGTGAGCGGCCCTGTAGTCCAGCGGCCCAAGGGCAGCGTCAACCACGGGCTCATGCACGTCGGCGACATCATGCCGACGCTGCTGTCGATTGCAGGTGCGAGCTATCCGAAGAGGAGCGCCGAAGGTCAGGAACTGCCCGCGCTGATGGGCAAGCCCTGGAACGACGTGCTGGCCGGCCGGGCGGAGTCGCCACGCACGGAACGCGACTATCTCGCGTGGGAGATCTTCGGCAACCGCGCGGTGCGGCAGGGCGAGTGGAAACTGCGCTGGCAGTTCAAGCCGTACGGCACGGGCGAATGGGAGCTGTATAACGTCGCGACCGATCCCGGCGAACGCATGAACGTGGCCGCGCAGAATCCCGAAAAAGTGCAGGCGCTGCTGGCAGTCTGGGACGGCTATGCCAAGGCCAACAACGTGATCCTGCCGACCCGCGGGCCGTTCGAAACCCTATACGACCAGCTGCCCGTGCGTGTCCCCGTCGACGAGGGCTTCCCGCCGCTCATCTACCAGCGGCAGTTCGTGCCGCCGGCGGACATGCTGGCGGAACCCAAGCCGTGAGCGGCGAAGACCCGCGAATCAACCCGGCAAGAAGGACGGTAATTTCATGAATATCGTACGCGGTTGGATGAATCAGCTCGCTTGCCTGCGCGGCGTCGGGTTGACGTTGCTGGCAGTGGGAGTTTTCTGCCCGCTGACGGCCATGTCGCAGGTGCCGCCGCGCTTCTACTGGAAGACCCTGTCCGGCGCGAGTGCGGTGCCGCTGATCGTGACGTCCATGAGCGGCAACACCAACCCGTTCGATGCCGCGCATACCGTCACACCGGGCGCCGACTTCGAAGGCACGCTCGCCCTGGCCGGGTATGCGCGCACCTTCACGTTGTTCGATCGCGCCGCCATGGGAGCAGTGCTGCTGCCCATGGGACGGATCTCGGGCGACGTCATCACTCCGGGTGGCGAGCCGGTCTCGCAGTCGGTGAGCGGCTTTGGCGACCCGACCGTGGAGTTCAACCTCAACCTGATCGGCCCGAAGGCGCAGAAGAACATTCCAGACGTCATCCGCTATCAACCGGGCTTCTCGCTCGACGTGCTGGCGGACCTCGCCATCCCGATCGGGGAATACGACAGCAGCCAGCCGCTGAACGTCGGGCAGAACCGCTGGTACGGGCGCATCGGCTTTCCCATCGTCTGGCAACTCGGCGCATGGGTGCCGGGCCGCCGCACCACGCTGGAATTCCTGCCTGCCGTCTGGCTCTTCGGCGACAACACAGATTACGTCGGCAAGACCCTGGAAACCGATCCGCTCTACCAGATCGACGCGCACCTGACGCGTGACTTCACCGAGCACCTGTGGGGTTCGCTCGATGCGGCCTGGTACAACGGCGGCGAGGCGACTGTCGACGGGGTCAAGGGCGAGGAACTCGACAACTACGGCTTTGGCCTGACGCTCGGCTACCAGATCAACGACAACCTCGGGCTCACCTTCAGTTACAAGTCGACGGCCAGCGACAACGCGCCGGACGATCTGCAGATGGACGTGTTCATGATCTCGCTGGTCTCCGGGTGGCATCCGATCATCGAAGGCTCGAAACGGCTGAAGAGCGAATAGCACGCGAGACCGGAGATCTCCGTGACCCCGAGGTGCAGGCCGGGCGACACGCGAGCATGCGTCGTTCGAGCGGGCCACAAGTCCGCGTGTCTGCTCGCCTTGCTGCCTGCATGCCTCGCATTCGCTGGTCCAGCTCGCGCCGAAGTTGCGTCGGAATTCTGGCCGGAGATCGGCGTATTCGTGCAACTGAACGACCGGTCGCGGGCCTGCTTCGATGCGGCGCACGCCCGCGGCAAGGAATCCGACGTCCGGTCGATGGATGTTGCGGCTTGCCTGGATATTTCCCTCAAGCCGATCGCTCGACCGGAGCTCCTGTCGAAAGACTGGCAGCGAAGCAAGTACTTGTGGGCAAGAATCGGTTACGACCGCATCTTCGAGACGACCGATTCAACGGGAACGGAGGTTGCCGAGGATCGCGGCGTGATCGCGATCTATGGGAGAGCCCCGTTGCCGGCATCGATCTGGCTGGAGGCTCGCACGCGGGCCGACTTCCGCTGGATCGGGGATGAATACTCAAATCGCTACCGCTTTCGGGTCGACGCAACCCGTGAGTTCACTGTCCTCGACCACACTGTCGTTCCCCACTTCAACTACGAATGGATCTACGACACGCGCTACGACGATTGGGCAAGGACGCTATGGACGCTCGGCGCCGAGGTGACCCAGAACGATCATTTCCGCTACGAGCTCTACTTCGCGCGACAGGTCGATCGTCTGCCGGAAGATAGGAATCTCAACGCTATCGGCGTCGTCTTCAAGTGGTACTACTGAACTGCGATCGTGTGGTGCCTGAATGACCGGGACGGGTCATGGGAATCGAACTCAGGTATACGTGCAAGCCCAGCCAATCGACCCGTCTGCCTCCAGGCGTCTCCGGCACTTCGCGAACGTCCGGTAACCTTGCAAGCGACCGGCCGGACTGGGTCGA
>VEPJ01000187.1 GCA_012026925.1 Gammaproteobacteria bacterium
CGTCCCCCAGGCTCGAGCCTGACAGGAGGCCCCGTCGCGCAAGCGGCGGGGCCTCCTGCTTTGTGGAAGAATTCCTCACCATGAACACACCGAACGCGGCCGGCATCCCGGCCATGGCGCAGCAGGCGCGCGAGTTGACCCGCGTGGGCCGTGCGCTAGAAGCAGCGCAACTCTGGCAGCGCATCCTGGCTGTCGACCCGAACCACACCGAATCGCTCCTCGCGCTCGCGATCCAGGCGCTTGCGCGGCGCGACGCCGCCTCGGCCCTCTCGATGCTCCAGCACGCGGCAACCACGGCGACGCGCGACCCGATGGTCGCGCTCTACATGGCGCTGGCGCTGAAGGAACTCGGCCGTCCCGACGAGGAGATGGTGGCGGTCACGCAGGCGCTCACCATCGACCCGTATTTCTTCCCGGCGCTGCTGCACAAGGCGATGCTGCTCGAGCGACTCGGCAAGCGCCGGCAGGCGGCAAGCGTCTTCCGTGACGTGCTGAAGATCATGCCGGCCGCCGAGACGCTGACCGACGGCTACCAGCGCGCGGTGACGCACGCGCAGGCCGCCGTCGCCGAGAACCAGCAATCCCTCGGGCAACACCTCGCAGGAGTGCTGTCATCCCTGCGCAAGTCCCATTCGGGCCAGCGCCTCGACCGTTTCGAGCGCACGGTCGACGTCCTGCTCGGCAGGAAGAAGATGTACCACCCCGAGCCGATCATGCTGCACTACGCCGACCTCGCGCCCATCCAGTTCTACGACCGCGAGTTGTTCCCGTGGCTCGGCGACCTGGAGGCCCAGTCCGACGCGATCCGCGAAGAGCTGCTCGGCGTGCTGGCCGACAGCCGCGAGGAGTTCCGCCCGTACATCCAGTACCCGCCCGGTGCTCCGGTCAACCAGTGGGTGGAACTCAATTACTCGCCACGCTGGAGCACGTATTTCCTCTGGGACAGCGGACGGCGGGTCGACGAACACTGCGAGCGCTGCCCGAAGACGGCGGCCGTCCTCGAGACTCTGCCACTCGCGCAGATCCCCAATTTCTCGCCGACGGTCGTGTTCTCCCTCCTCGAGCCACGTACCGTGATCCCGGCCCACACGGGCGAGACCAACACCCGCGCGCTCGTCCACCTGCCGCTGATCGTGCCGCCCGGCTGCTCGTTCCGCGTGGGCCACGTGGTCCGCGAGTGGGTCTATGGCGAGGCTTTCGCCTTCGACGACTCCATCGAGCACGAAGCCCGCAACGACAGCGACCAGCTGCGGGCCATCATGATCCTCGACGTCTGGAATCCGGCCCTCACGGCCGCGGAGCGCGAGCTCGTGGCCGCCCTGGTCAACGGCGTACGCGAGTATTACCGCGCGGAGGCCTGAGACCCGCCCGGGCGTGGCCCGGATGCGACAGTCGCGCGCGCCCATCCGTTGCGGCCAAGCAACAGACAGCGCTTGAACGCGCTGTCGCCGCACCAACAGCGGGTTTCCCGCAGCCGGCCGGTCCCTGTCGGTTGCACGCAACATAGACTTCACATTGCTGTGGTCGGGTTGGTATGATCCCGCGCACTCGTGGCCGGTCCCGGCGCAACAAGGCGTCCGAGCGGCCTACAAGACCATGGGGCGGCCCGGCATCGGCGGAAGGCGGTGGGGGTCGAAGAGTTCGTTCTACTGAGTGCAACACTCATCAGGAGTCCAAGTGATGGCCAATCGCAATATCACGCAGGCAGTGCGGCTCGCCCTGTTTGCAGCCGGCACCGCGGCGACCGCTGTGTACGCTCCCGGAGCGCTGGCGCAGGAACAGGAAGTCGAGCAGATCATCGTCACCGGTTCGCGCATTCCGCAGCCGAACCTCGAGAGCACGAGCCCGATTTCGTCGATCTCGGCGGCGGACGTCGCGATCCGCGGCACGCAGAACGTCGAAAACCTGATGAACCAGATGCCGCAGGTCTTCGCCGGGCAGAGCGCCAACTACTCGAACGGCGCCACCGGTACGGCGACGGTCGACCTGCGCGGCCTCGGCGCAAGCCGCACCCTCGTCCTGATCAACGGCCGCCGCATGGCGGCGGGCGATCCGCGCAACGAGGCGCCTGACCTCAACCAGATCCCGGCCTCGCTGATCGAGCGCGTCGAAGTCCTCACGGGCGGCGCCTCCGCTGTGTACGGTTCCAGCGCCGTCGCGGGCGTCGTGAACTTCATCATGAAGTCCAATTTCGAGGGCGTGCAGTTCGACGGCACCTACGCCGCCAACTGGCACAACAACAGCGACAACTCGATGCAGAACCTCGTCAAGAGCCGAGGCTTCAAGGCGGCGCCGGGCACCGTATGGGACGGCAACTCCTGGGAAACGAGCCTGACGATGGGCTCGAACTTTGCCGACAACCGCGGCAATGCCACGCTGTTCTTCGACTACAAGGACACCAGCGCGCTGCTGCAGTCGGAGCGCGACTTCAGCGCGTGTACTGTCACCGCCACCAAGACCGGCTTCGCCTGCGGTGGTTCCTCGACCAGCTACCCTGGCCGTTTCTACGACCTGAACACCGGCAAGAGCTGGACGCTCAATTCGAGCACCGGCGCGGTTCGCCCGTTCGTGGGCGCCACCGACCAGTACAACTACGGCCCGCTCAACTACTGGCAGCGTCCCGACCAGCGCTGGAACGTGTCGGCATTCATGCACTACGACCTCACCGACGCTGCGCAGCTGTACGGCGAGTTCATGTTCATGGACGACCACACCAAGTCGCAGATCGCCCCGTCGGGCTCGTTCTTCGGTGGCGTCACGTTCAACGTCCCGTGCGACGGCAGCAACCCGCTGATCACCTCGCAGTGGCGGTCCACGCTCTGCGGCACCAGCACGACCGGTGGCACGGAGATGTGGATCGGCCGGCGTAACGTCGAAGGCGGTGGCCGCCAGGACGACCTGCGCCACACGTCGTATCGCGGCGTGATCGGCGTCAAGGGCACGATGCTCGACGACAACTGGAACTACGACGTCTCGGCCCTCTACAACCGGGTGCTGATGACCCAGACCTACCTGCACGACTTCTCGAATACGCGCCTCACTCGTGCGATGGACGTCGTCAAGGACCCGAAGACGGGCCAGGCCGTCTGCGCGTCCGTGCTCGACGGCACCGACCCGAACTGCGTCCCGTACAACATCTGGTCGCTGGGCGGGGTGACACGGGATGCGCTCGGCTACGTGTCGATCCCGCTGTTCGCCAATGGTTACACCGAGCTCACCACGGTCTCGGCCAGCGCGACGTCTGACCTCGGCAAGTACGGGATCAAGATGCCGACGGCCCGCGACGCGGTCGGCGTGGCGGTGGGCGTCGATTACATCCAGAACGCCCTGAACTTCCAGACCGACCCGAACTTCGCGTCCGGCGACGGCGCGGGCCAGGGTGGCCCGACGATCGGCCAGAAGGGTGGCTACAACTCGACCGAGTTCTTCGGCGAGGTGCGCGCGCCGCTGGTGCAGGACATGTTCATGGCCGACAGCCTGCTGCTGAACGCCAGCTATCGTTACTCGGACTACAGCAACCCGATCAACGAGTCGACCAGCACGTACGGTATCGGCCTCGAGTGGGGACCGATCAAGTCCCTCAAGTTCCGCGGCAGCTTCCAGCACGCCGTCCGCGCCCCGAGCATCGTCGAACTCTTTGCCGCACAGAGCGTCGGCCTGTACGACAACGACTACGATCCGTGCGCGGGCCCGACTCCGGTGGCATCGCTGGCGGCCTGCGCCAATACGGGCGTCACCGCGGCGCAGTATGGCCGCATCCTGGACAACCCGGCTGGCCAGTACAACGGCTTCTTCGGCGGCAACCCGGACCTGAAGCCCGAGAAGGCCGACACCTACACCGTCGGCCTGGTGTACCAGCCGGAGTGGCTCGAGCGGTCCAGCATCACGGTCGACTACTTCGACATCAAGGTCGACGACGTCGTCGGGACGATCTCTCCGACCATCACGCTGAATACCTGCCTGGATACCGGCAATCCGCAGTTCTGCGGCCTGATCACGCGTGACTCTCAGGGCACCCTCTGGGCGAACCCGTCCGCGCGGATCGTGGCGACCAACCAGAACATCGGCAGCCTGGCGACCTCGGGTATCGACGTCAACCTGCTGTACGGCACCGACATCAGCAGCTACGGCTCGCTGAACTTCAGCCTGATCGGCACGTACCTCATGGACCTGACGACGGAACCGATCGCGGGCGCGGGCTCCATCGGCAAGTACGACTGCGTGGGCTACTACGGCTCCAGCTGCGGTACGCCGAATCCGGAGTGGCGCAGCACGTTCCGCGCGACGTGGAACACGCCGTGGAACTGGGAACTGTCCCTGGCCTGGCGGTACTTCGGCTCGGTCAACATCGACAAGACCAGCAACGATCCGCTGCTCTCGGGTACGTACCAGCCGATCGACAAGACGCTGGATTCGCAGAACTACTTCGACCTGGCCGGTGCATGGACCATCGCAGAGAAGTACACGCTGCGCGTGGGCATGAACAACATCACGGACAGCGACCCGCCGCTTAGCTCTCAGGTGGGTGCGGGTGCCGGCAACGGCAACACGTATCCGTCGGTGTACGACGCCCTGGGCCGCTACACGTTCGTGAGCCTCACGGCGAAGTTCTGATAAGAGCAGTCTGAGGAACGTTGCGTTCCACTGGACGGCGGGCTGAAAAGCCCGCCGTCTTTTTTTGTGCCGGGCTACTTGATCCGGCGCACGTGTGTCGCGACGCGCTTCGCCGACACCAGCATGTAGGAGCCGAGTGACGCCTTGCGGATCGTCACGACTTCACCGGGCTTGACCACGAGCAGCGGGTTCGCCTGGATCTCGGCCCAGACCTGTCCGTCTTCGAGCGTCACGACCGCTTCGCCGCCGGCGCGGCGGCCGACGCTCGCAACCTTCCCCGAGATGCTGTCCGGATGAGCCTCGGCCGTCTTCGCGGGCTCGAGCGCACGCTTCCCCGCCTCGCTGAGCCCGAACTCGCGCCGCGCCTTCTCAGCTGCAGCAGCATTGGCGGCCTCGGTCGCCTCGACCTGCGGCGCCGCAGTATGCGTCGCACCCTGCGCCGCGCCCGCTGCGACGGAAGCCGTGCCCACCACAGCCGCTGGCGCAGCAGTTGACGCGGCCGGTGCCGCGGTAGCCGGGGCCCCTTTCGGCTGACCGGGCCGGCCAAATGTCGCGTCGTAGCAGGCGAGGCGCGCGGTGGCGTCGGCGATCGACGCGCACGGATGCGTCCCTCCGCTGGTGCCGGCACCTGTGCCACTACCCTCCTGCGCGTGGGCGAGGGTTGCCGCTACACTGATCGCCACGAGCGCCCCGACGGGGCGAAGGATGCGTTTCGACATGATGAATCCTGTGCTGAAGACGGCACGCGGCCGGATGTCCATTGGCGCCGCGAATATACCAGCGGGAACGGCCCGTGAATCCTGATCTTGCCGCGGCAATGGCCGCGCTGGGCGAGCAGCGCTTTGCGGACATCCTCGGTCCGCTGGAACGCGCGGCCGCGGTCGATACGGCCGAGCCGTTGCATTGGCAGGGCGTACTCGACGTCGCGGCCAGGATCGGGGATGACGATCTCGCACTGGTGGCGGCCCGGCGCCTGCTCGCCGTGGCACCGAAGGACCCGCGCCGCAGGGCATTGGTCGCCGACCTCCTCGCCGAGACCGGTGCAGTGCGCGAGGCGCTGGCGATTTCGAGCAAGCTCCAGGAGGAAAGTCCCCGGGACCCCATGCTGCCGCTCGCCATCGGAATCCAGCTGGGCCGGCTCGGACGCGAGGACGATGCCCTGCGGTCGCTGCGCCTCGGCATCCGGCGCTCCCCGTCTGCGACGGGCGCGGTCGCCACGGCATGGGAGCATCTGGCGAACCTGCGGACGTTCCAGACGGGCGACCCGGAACTCGCGGAACTCGAGCGGCTGGCGCGCATCTCGGGCGACCGGCCCGACGCGGCCGGCTTCGCCTACGCTCTCGGCAAGGCTTATGACGACATCGGCGACACCGACCGCGCGTTCGAGTGGTTCGCTCGCGGCAGCGCGCGCGTGCTCGGCAACCGGTTGCCGCTGATGGACGCGTTCTTCAGGGAGGCCGCAGACGTGCGCGCGGCGTTCCCGCCGGAACGTTTTGCGGCCGGCTCCGCCGCGGACCGGCCCGAGCGACCGATCCTCGTGATCGGCTGCGCGCGCTCGGGAACGACGCTGCTCGAACGCATCCTGACGACCGCACCGGGCTCCGTTTCAGGCGGTGAGCTCAAGCTGCTGCGCCTCGCGTGCCTCGGTTTCACGCCACCTTCGCCGGAACGCGTCGAGAGTTTCGTGCGCGCATCGGGGGGAGAACAGGCGGCCTGGGGTCGCGTCGCGGACACCTACGTGAGCCGGCTCAGGCGGCGCTTCGGCCAGGCCGATGCCGTCGTCGACAAGGGTCTCATCAACTACCTCTACGTCGGGGCGCTGGCGCTCGCGTTGCCGAATGCACGCATCATCCACGTGCGGCGCGACCCGATGGACGTCGCCTGGTCGTGCTTCCGGCGCCGCTTCCACGAAGGGCTCGCGTGGAGCTACCACTTCGACTCGATCGCCGCGTTCCTGAAGGTCTACGAGGAGACGACCGCCTACTGGAAGCAGGTCATGCCCGGGCGCATCCTCACGGTCGAGTTCGAGCGGCTCGTGTCGGACGCCGACGCAGAGACGGCCCGCATCTTCGAGTTTGCCGGCCTCGAGCGCCCGTCGGACTGGCGCGCGTTCCACCAGAAGCGCGGAGTCGTGCTCACCGCGAGCAACCTGCAGGTGCGGCGGCCCCTGAACGCCGAGGGCATCGGCGCCTGGCGACGCTACGCGAGATACCTCGGGCCGCTCCAGGACGCGCTCGCCCGGCAAGGGCTGCTGGAAGCGCCGGCGGCTTGAGTCAGGTGCCAGGCTCGGCGGGAATGCGCGACTGGCACTCGTTCGGACCGCAGCGGCGGAGGACGGGCAGCTGCGCCTGGAAGCTCATCAGCTGCACTTCCTTGCGGCGGTAATCCACCGCGAACTGCCGCAGCGTGCCGATGAGGTCCATGCCGATGAGCAGCGCCGGCCGGTCGGTGAGGCCCCACACCTCGAACACGTGCAGTTCGCCGAAGGTCACCGCGAGGTTGACGAGCCGGGCCTCGCCGAGCTCGATGGTAGGCGCGCGGAAGGAGACGCCCGTGCCAATGTCGGGGGTCGCCCCAATGACCGTAGTACCGGTCACGTCCTCGCGGTCGACACGATGCATCAGCGCATCACGGAGCGCTGCGTTGCCCAGTGAACGCTCGGCTCCCGTGTCGATGATCGCCTGCACCGGCACGCCGCCGACCCGCGCGCTCGCGATCAGCTGGCCGCCGCGCTTCACCTGCGCCGGGACGATGAGGTAGCCCGACGGCGCGCGCTTGCCGTTCGAGCGCGAGATGCTGACGCGGTCGTTGACGAAATCCACTTCGACGCGCGCGTCGCGCAGTCCTTCCACTCCCAGGATTCCGTCCGCGCCCGCGAATACTTCGGCAGGCAGCACCGGCAGCTTGTTGCGACCGACCTCGACGTTGCCGGCGCGGAGGCTCTCGACTTCCACGGCCGGCAGCATCGCGGAGCCCGTGACCCCATGCAGTTCGACGGGGACCATGGTCTGGCTGGTGAGTCCCAGCGCTTCCGCCGTTTTCGGCGCCAGGGCGGAGCGGTTGGCACCGGTGTCCAGGATGAAGCGGAACGGCCCGCGACCGTTCACCTCGACCGCCGCGAGGACGCGACCCGTGCGGTCGATGCGCGTCGGAGCCGCGTAGAGAGGCTCGGCCTCGGTCGTCTCCTCCGGAGGGGGCGCGCTCCAGAGGGGCGAGGCCCACAGCAGGAACATCGCTGCGCCGGCGAAATACCGCGCACGCTTCCGGCGAGGGGCGGCCGCGAAACGTTCCATGTCTCGTTGGACTGGAGCTGCGTTCACGAGTTTCCGCATGGCCCGGAGTATGCGCCCGGGCTGGGACGCCGGCGTCGGCGCATGATCGATGCGTTCAGGCGCGCACCGGGAGTTCCGTGCCCTTGCGAACCGTCCGCAGTGCGAAACTCGACTGCACGCGCGCCACGCCCGGCAGTCGCGTGAGGTGCTGGCTGTGCAGGCGCTCGAAGTCCGCGGGATCGGTCACCACGACCCGCAGCAGGTAATCCTGCTGTCCCGTCATCAGGTAGCACTCCATGACCTCCGGCACGCCCTTCACCGCCTCTTCGAATGCGGCGAGATCGTGCTGCTCCTGGCGGTTGAGCGTGATGCTGACGAAGACGTTGCCCGGCAGGCCGACCTTGGCCTGGCTCACGAGCGCGGTGTAGCGGTCGATGACGCCTGCCTGTTCGAGCGCGCGCACGCGTCGCAGGCAGGCAGACTCGCTCAGGTGCACCTTGTCGGCGAGGTCGCGGTTGCTGAGCCGGCCGTCGCGCTGCAGTTCGGCGAGGATCGCCTGGTCGGTCCGGTCGAGCTTCATTCGAATCTTCCTGCGCTGAAGGCGGCTTTCGACGCAGATTATTGCACGGATCAGGCTCCCGGCCGGGCTTTTTGCAGCCTTCTGCCTCGTCGAGCGGGTATCCTCGGCCGGATCAACAACATCCTGCGCCTCAAGGGGGAGCAGTCATGCGCATCGGCGTACCCAAGGAAATCAAGGTCCACGAATACCGCGTCGGGCTCGTGCCGGCAGCCGTCCGCGAGCTCGTCGAGAGCGGCCACGAAGTCGTCGTGCAGACGGGCGCCGCGGCCGGGATCGGCTTCGCGGACGCGGACTATCAGCGCGTCGGCGCCAAGATCGCGCCAAAGGCGGAGGAAATCTTCGCGTCGAGCGAGATGATCGTGAAGGTGAAGGAGCCGCAGCCCGGTGAGTGCGCGCAGCTGCGCAAGGGCCAGGTGCTGTTCACGTACCTGCACCTCGCGCCCGACCCGAAGCAGACGGAAGCGCTCGTGAAATCGGGCGCGACGTGCATCGCGTACGAGACCGTGACCGGGCTCGACGGCTCGCTGCCGCTGCTCACGCCGATGAGCGAGGTCGCAGGCCGCATGTCCGTGCAGGTCGGCGCCTATTACCTGCAGAAGGCGAACGGCGGCCGCGGCATCCTGCTTGGTGGCGTGCCGGGCGTGGCGCCGGCGAAGGTCGTCATCCTCGGCGGCGGCGTGTCGGGCACCCATGCGGCCGAGATGGCAGTGGGACTGCGTGCCGACGTCACGATCGTCGATCGCTCCGTCAAGCGGTTGCGCGAGCTCTCGTCGATCTTCGGGCCGTCGCTGCGCACGGAATATTCGACGCAGGAGCACATCGACACGCTGGTGATGGACGCGGACCTCGTGATCGGCGCGGTGCTGATCGCCGGCGCGGCCGCACCGAAGCTCGTGACCCGCGACATGGTCCGGCGCATGAAGGCGGGATCGGTGCTGGTCGACATCTCGATCGACCAGGGCGGCTGCTTCGAGACGAGCAAGCCGACGACGCACGCCGACCCGGTGTTCGTCGTGGACGACGTCGTGCATTACTGCGTCGCGAACATGCCGGGCGCCGTGCCGCGCACGTCCACGTTCGCGCTCAACAACGCCACCCTGCCCTTCGCCCGCAAGCTCGCGGACCTCGGCTGGAAGAAGGCGCTGCAGCAGGACCGCCACCTGGCGGACGGGCTGAACGTGCACGAGGGCCACGTGACGAACGCGGCCGTGGCGCACGACCTCGGCTACAAGTACACGCCGGTCGAAGAGTTCCTGAAGTAGGAAATTCGGTGCCGGGCACCGGTTTTTCCGTAACTGGGAAAACCGGTGCCCGGCACCGATTTTTCTGCGGCTGGCTGGGCTGCGGCACTCCGAGTAATCTCCGGGAATCCCCGGCTCGAGAGTGCCTCCGATGACCGAACCCGTCCGCGCCCGGCTGGCCGACGTCACGCTCGACGACAAGTACACCCGCGATTCGGGCCGGGTCCTGCTGAGCGGCAATCAGGCGCTCGTGCGACTGCTGCTCCTGCAACGGCAACTCGACGTCGCCGCGGGCCTCGACACCGCCGGTTTCGTGAGCGGCTATCGCGGATCGCCCCTCGGCGGCTTCGACATGGAGCTGTGGGGCAACAGCAAGTTGCTCGAAGACTCGCACATCGTCTTCCGCCCGGGCGTCAACGAGGACCTCGCCGCCACGGCCGTCTGGGGCACGCAGCAGGCCGTGCTGCTGCCGGGCACGAAGTACGACGGCGTGTTCTCGATCTGGTACGGCAAGGGCCCCGGCGTCGATCGCAGCGGCGACGCATTGAAGCACGGCAATCGCCAGGGCGCCGCGAAGCACGGCGGCGTGCTCGTCGCGATGGGCGACGACCATC
>VEPJ01000175.1 GCA_012026925.1 Gammaproteobacteria bacterium
TCGAGGACGCACTCGGTGCCGACGAGATCTTCGCGACGCTGATGGGCGACCAGGTGGAGCCGCGGCGGGAGTTCATCGAGCGCAACGCGCTTTCGGCGACGAACCTCGACGTCTGATCGGTTCAGCCGATCCAGTTGCCGAGCGCGCTCGATGCGCCGCTCGACAGCACGGCCGCACCGACCCGCGATGGCTCATCGAGCCAAACGATCGATTAAATTCATCCGATAGAAGCGGACTATTTGGTCGGCGCGGCAATCAGTCAGGCTTGCCGCCGGGCGCAGCGACGATCTCCGCTACCTTCGCCTCGATCCATTTCTGGACCTGCTCGTTGAGTTGCCGTGGGTCCATCCCCCTGGGATCGATGGGCTTGCCGATGACGACCCGGATCACCCCGGGCTTCTTCATGATGCTGCGGCGGCGCCAGAAGTAGCCCGAGTTGTGCGCGATCGGGACCACTGGTGCACCCGTCTGCGAGGCCAGCAGTGCGCCGCTGATGCCGTACTTGCGCGTCTGGCCGGGGGCGACACGCGTGCCTTCCGGATAGACGATGACGCCCATGCCGGCAGCGAGGCGCTCGCGACCCTGTACCACGACCTGGTTCACGGCACTGTGCCCCGCGCTGCGGTTGATCGAAATCGGCTTGTACGTCGTGACTGCCCAGCCGACCAGCGGGATCCAGGTCACCTCGCGCTTCAGCAGCCATGACGCCGGCGGCACGACGAACATCTGCGCCATCGTGTCCCACGCCGACGAGTGCTTCCACAGCGAGATGAACGGTTCCTTGGGCAGGTTTTCCTGGCCCTCGATCGTGTAGCCCAGGCCGCAGATCTTGCCGGCGAGCCACGTCAGCGTCAGGCCCCAGTTGCGGGGTATGACGTAGCGCTGCTCGATCGTGAGCGGCAGCAACGCACTGATGAGCACGGCGATGGCAAAGAATGCCGTCACGAGCACCATCAGCGTGGAGAAGATCAGCGAACGGATCAGCTGCACGGCCGTTATCCAGGCAGCCTCGAGAGATCGGCCGCGTGCATGAAGAGCGATTGCAGCCGCCGCAGAAGCGCAAGTCGATTTGCGCGCAACGCCGGATCCTCAGCCATCACCATCACCGAGTCGAAGAAGTCGTCCACGGCCTTGCGCAGCACCGCGAGCTTCTGCAGCGCCTCGGTGTACTGGCGCGCGGCGAACATCGGCTCGACCAGCCGGCCGACGGCGTCGATCTGCTCGGCGAGGATCTGCTCCGCCGGGTCGCGCAGCAGGTCGTCGTCCACGCTCTCGCGGACCGGCTCGGCAGCCTTGCGCAGTATGTTCGCGATGCGCTTGTTGGCGGCCGCAAGGCTCTGTGAGTCCGGCAGGCGCAGGAACCCGGCGAGCGCGCGCAGCCGCGAGTCGAAGTCGAGCGGGGAAACCGGCCGGGTGGCCAGCACGGCGTCGAACATCTCGGTGGTGATCGAGAATTCCGCGTCGCCTTCGAGGTAGTAGGCACGCAGCCGCTCGAAGATGTAGTCGTATATCTCGCGCGCCGCACTCTCCTGCGCGGCGAACGGGAGCGCGGCGAGGGCCTCGCCGATCAGGCGATCGAGGTCGAGGTCGAGTCTGCGTTCGACGGCAGTGCGCAGCAATCCGAGGGCCGCGCGGCGGAGGCCGAACGGGTCGCGCGTGCCGGTCGGCTTCTGCCCGGTGGCAAAAATGCCGACGATGGTGTCGAGCTTGTCGGCGATCGCGACCGCCATGCCGGTACGCGTGGCGGGCGTGTCGTCGCCGGCAAAGCGGGGCAGGTATTGCTCGCGCAGCGCCTCGCAGACCTCCGCGGGTTCGCCGTCGTGTCGGGCGTAATAGCGCCCCATCAGTCCCTGCAGCTCGGGGAATTCACCGACCATGGCGGTCAGCAGGTCGCACTTGCTCAGCTGCGCGGCACGATCCGCGAGCGACGGATCGCCCCCTATGGATTCCGCGACGGATCGCGCCAGTCGGCGCACGCGCTCGGTCTTGTCGTGCAGCGAGCCGAGCTGCGTCTGGAAGGTGACGCGCTTGAGCGGCTCGCAACGCGCCTCGAGGCGGTGCTGCCGGTCGGAGGCCCAGAAGAATGCCGCATCGCTCAGGCGCGGCCGCACGACGCGCTCATTGCCCGCGACGACCTGTGCCGGGTCGGAGCTCTCGATGTTCGCGACCGTGACGAACCACGGCATCAGCCGGCCCTGCGCGTCGCGGACCGGGAAATAGCGCTGGTGGTCCTGCATCGTCGCGATCGGCACTTCCGGCGGCAGTTCGAGGAACTGCGCGTCGAAGCGCCCGGCCAGAGGTACCGGCCATTCCACCAGCGCCGTCACTTCATCGAGCAGCGCGTCATCGATGACCGCGACGCCGTTGAGACGCTGCGCCGTGACGGTGACGCCCTGGCGGATGGCCTCCCGTCGCTCGTGGATGTCGGCCATCACCCGGCCGCGCTTGTGCAGCGCCGGGACATACGCGGCCGGGCTGCTGATGTTGATGGCACGCGGCGCCATGAAGCGGTGACCGTAGGTGACGGTGCCGGCGCGGACGCCCAGGACCTCGCAAGGGACTTCTTCGCGACCGAACAGCATCAGCACCCAATGCACGGGACGCACGAACTCCGCCTCTCCGGCGCCCCAGCGCATGCGCTTGGCGATCGGGAGCGCGTCGAGCGACGCCTGGACGATGCCGGGCAGCAGGCTAACGGTGCGTGCGCCTGCTTCGGTGCCGCGGTGCACGAGCCAGACGCCCTTCGGTGTCTCGAGCCTCTCGAGCGCGGAGACTTCGACGCCGCATCCGCGCGCGAAGGCGAGGGCGGCCTGGGTTGGCGCGCCCTGCGCGTCGAAGGCCGCCTTGAGCGGGGGACCACGCTTTTCGATCGCGCGGTCCGGCTGCTGGTCAGCGAGTCGCCGAACGCGAACCGCGAGCCGGCGCGGCGTGGCATATCGCTCGACGGCCCCGTGCTCGAGGCCCGCGTCCTTCAGACCCTTCGCAATGCCGTCGGCGAACGCAGCCGCGAGCGTGAGCAGGGACTTCGGCGGCAGCTCTTCGGTGCCGATCTCGACGAGGAAATCGCGCATGGAGGTCATGGTGCGACCTCCGTTGTGGAAAATTCGGTGCCATTCACCGATTTTTCGGTTCTCGGAAAATCGGTGAATGGCACCGAATTTTCCTTCAGCATCGGAAACCCGAGGGCCTCCCGGCTCGCGTAATAGGCCTCGGCCACGCCTCGCGCGAGGGTCCGCACGCGCAGGATGTAGCGCTGGCGCTCCGTCACGGAGATCGCCTTGCGTGCGTCGAGCAGGTTGAACGTGTGCGAGGTCTTGAGCATCCGCTCGTACGCCGGCAGGGGCAGCTTCGCCTCGAGCAGCCGGACGCACTCCTTCTCCTGGGCGTCGAACTGCCGGAACAGCTCGTCCACGTCCGCGTACTCGAAGTTGTACTTCGACTGCTCGACTTCGTTCTGGTGGTAAACGTCGCCGTAGGTCACCCGACCGAGCGGCCCGTCGGTCCAGACGAGGTCGAAGACGCTCTCGACCCCCTGCAGGTACATCGCCAGGCGCTCGAGGCCGTAGGTGATCTCGCCCATCACGGGCCGGCAGTCGAGGCCGCCCACCTGCTGGAAGTAGGTGAACTGCGTGACCTCCATGCCGTTCAGCCAGATCTCCCAGCCGAGGCCCCAGGCTCCCAGTGTCGGCGACTCCCAGTTGTCCTCGACGAGGCGGATGTCGTGCACGAGCGGGTCGATGCCGACCGCGCGCAGCGAGCCCAGGTACAGGTCGATGATGTCGTGCGGAGACGGCTTGATGACCACCTGGTACTGGTAGTAGTGCTGCAGGCGGAACGGGTTGTCGCCGTAGCGCCCATCGGTCGGACGGCGCGAAGGCTGGACGTAGGCGGCGCTCCAGGGCTCCGGGCCCAGCGCTCGCAGGAACGTGGCCGTGTGGAACGTGCCGGCTCCCATCTCCATGTCGTAGGGCTGGATGATCACGCAGCCCCGTTCGGCCCAGTAACGCTGGAGCGTCAGGATCAGGTCCTGGAATGTTCGGGGCGGGGTGGGGGCCTTCTTGGGCATCGGGAATCCGCGTGAGGGTCGCTGCAAGGCGGCGAAGTATAGCGAACGCCTGCCGGGCCTCGACGATGTGGGCGACTCGTGCGCGAACCGGCCGGCCGTGGCAGGATCGAACGAGGAGGCTTGCATGCCACACGCGCCGGACCCTATCGAGCGGTTCCTCGAATCTCCCGTTTACGGCGTCGTCGGCGCATCGCCGCACCGCTACAAGTACGGCAACAAGGTGCTGCGCTGCTACCAGCAGAACGGTCGGCGCGCGATCCCCGTTAATCCGAACGAGCCGGAGGTCGAGGGCGTTGCCTGCGTGGCAACCGTCGCGGACCTGCCCGACGAAGTGAGGAGCATCTCCGTCATCACGCCGCCACCGGTCACGGAGCGGGTCGTGCGGGATGCAATCCGCAAGGGCATCGAGAACGTCTGGATGCAGCCGGGCGCAGAGAGTGACGCGGCCGTCGAAGCGTGTCGCAAGGCTGGCATCAACGTGATCGCGGATGGCAGCTGCGTGCTCGTCGTGCTCGGCTATCGCGAGCGCTGAGCAAGGTGGTCCGGTCTCGGCACGGACGGGTTCCAGGTGCGTCCGGACGCGCCGGAAATAATTCAATGGAATTGAAGAATGTCCGAGGAAAAGAAGGATAAACACATGCCATTGATCGATCTTCATGCATGGTCCAGCCCGCGCTCAGGCGCGGCGCACCGGCGTCGATGTCCTAGCTTGCGATCGCCGGCGACCGGTCCGGTCCCCGGGGTGCACCAGAGGCCATGCCGCCGCTCAATCCGTTAACATTCCGGCCGATGCAGAGGTGCCTGTCCTGACGCGATCACTCAAAAGGCAGATTGCGCTCCTGGCCCTGCTTGCGCTGCTGTTCGCGCAGGCAGCGGCCGGCCTGCACGCGCTGAAGCATCTCGGCGCGCGCAACGACTCACCCGGCATCCCCGACGCGCACTCTCAACTCTGTCTCGCCTGCGTTTCCTTCGCGCCGCTGGCGTCGGCCCACGGCGGGACGACCGTCTCGTTCGACGTCGCATCGCTGGGCGTCGAGTCTTTCGTCCGCGCGGCTGCCCCCGTCGCTGCCGAGCAACGGCACCACTTCGGCTTCAGGTCCCGCGCCCCTCCCGGCTGATCTCGCAACCGAAGCGCCGGCTGCTTGCGGTCGGCTCGTCCGAGATCGTTGAGGAGGTCCGTCATGGGAATGGTTCCCTTACGCGTGGCCCTGGCCGCTGGCCTTGCCACGTTAGTGCCTGTGGTCGCCCAGGCAGCAACCGATGCCGAGGTCGCGCAGCTCCGCGCCGAGATCGCGGCACTGAAGGCCGAGTATGCGGATCGGGTGGGCGCGCTCGAAGCACGCATCAACCAGCTCGAGACCACGAACGCCGCCGCAGCCTCGGCTGCCGCAGCTGCGCCTGCCGTCGTCGAAGCCCCGCCGCCCGCGCCTGCGCCTGCGAAGAGCGCGTCGGCCTTCAACCCCGCCATTTCCGTGATCCTGATGGGCAACTACACCAACCTGTCCCAGGATCCCGCCGGCTACTACATCGCTGGTTTCATGCCACCCGACGAGGGTGTCGGGCCGGGCGACCGCAGCTTCAACCTCGGCGAGTCGGAGGTGACACTGGCGGCGAGCATCGATCCGTACTTCACGGGCGCCCTGACCGCCGCGCTCACGAGCGACAACGAGATCTCGGTCGAGGAGGCGTATTTCCGGACGCTCGCCCTGCCCGCCGGGTTCTCGATCAAAGGTGGTCGATTCTTCTCGGGCTTCGGATACCTGAACGAGGTCCACGCCCACGCCTGGGACTTCGTCGACCAGCCGCTCGTCTACCAGGCGTTCTTCGGCGGGCAGATGGCGCAGGACGGGCTGCAGGCGAAATGGCTCGCGCCGACCGACTTCTTCCTCGAGTTCGGCGCCGAGACCGGCAATGGCGAGTTCTTCCCGGGCACGCGACTCGGCCGCAACGGCGCGAACGGCGCCACGGCCTACGTGCACGTCGGCAGCGACATCGGGGACTCGGCAACGTGGCGCGGTGGATTGTCCTACGTCTACCTCGACGCGGAGGACCGCAGCTTCGCCGACGAGAACTCGCTCGGCGAGCAGGTGGCGAACGCCTTCAGCGGCACATCGAAGACCTGGGTCGTGGACGCGGAACTGAAATGGACGGCGCCGGGCGATCCGCGGCGTCGATACCTCAAGCTGCAGGGCGAATACATGTACCGCACCGAGGACGGCGAACTGAGCTACACGGCGCTCGGGCCGACCCTCGACGGCAGCTATCGAAGCAATCCGTCCGGCTGGTACCTGCAGGGCGTGTACCAGTTCCTGCCGCGCTGGCGCTTCGGCCTGCGCTACGACTCCCTCGACTCCGGTGACACCAGGATCGGCCTGGTCCAGTCCGGGAAGCTCACGTGGGGGGACTTTCCGATGCTCGTTCCCGCGACGCCGTCCCGCACCACGCTCATGTTCGACTGGAGCCTGAGCGAATTCTCGCGACTGCGCGCCCAGTACGCCTGGGACGATGCCGCGCCCGGGCCGACCGACGACCAGTTCTTCCTGCAATACATCTACGCACTCGGCGCGCACGGCGCGCACAAGTTCTAGGAGCGCAACCATGATCCGTAAATTCGTCGTCGCCTGTACCGTCGCGATGCTTGCCTTTGCAACGTCAGCGCAAGCCGCAATCAAGGTCCTCGCCACCACGGCCGACTGGGGCTCGCTCACGACCGAGCTCGGCGGCGACAAGGTCAACGTGTACACGGCGACCAACGCGCTGCAGGACGTGCACCAGGTGGACGCGAAACCGAGTCTCGTCGCCCGCGCCCGCAACGCCGACCTCGTCGTGGCGAACGGCGGCGACCTCGAGGTCGGCTGGCTGCCCGTGCTGCTGCAGGAGTCGGGCAACGCGAAGATCCAGCCCGGCGGCGCGGGCTACTTCGAGGCGACTTCGGCGGTGAGGCTCATGGACATCCCGTCGGCGGTGGACCGCTCGATGGGCGACATCCATCCCCTCGGCAACCCGCACATCCAGCTCGATCCGCACAACGTCGCCGCGGTCGCGAAGGCGCTGACGGCGAGGCTCGCGGCGGTGGACCCGGCCAACGCGCAGTACTACCAGGCTCGCGGCGCGGATTTCCAGGCGCGATGGCAGCAGGCCATGGCCCGCTGGGATGCGCAGGCTGCACCGCTCAAGGGCGTGCCGGTGGTCGCAATCCACACGGACCAGCGCTACCTCGGCCGCTGGCTCGGCCTGAACCAGGTCGCGACCATCGAGCCGAAGCCCGGGGTACCGCCGAGCGCGGGATATCTCCTCGAGCTCGTGAACAAGCTGTCGGCGGCGAAGCCGAAGATGATCCTGCGCAACGCGTACAATGATCCCAAGGCGGCGGAGTCGCTGTCGCAGAAGATCGGTGTCCCGGTCGTGCTGTTGCCGTTCTCGGTCGGGGGCACGCCGGAGGCGAAGGACCTCTTCGGCCTCTTCGACGATACCCTCAACCGGCTGCTGGCGGCGAACAAATGAACGACGTGATCGGCGCCCTGGGCATCCTCTGGCCGGCGCTCGTCGCCGGCATCCTAGTATCGTTGTCGCACGTGCCGCTCGGCCAGCAGGTGCTCCGGCGCGGCATCGTGTTCATCGACCTCGCGATCGCCCAGGTCGCCGCGCTCGGTGTGATCGCCGCGCAGTCCGCCGGGCTCGAGCTCGGCGGCTGGATGACGCAGGTCGCGGCGGTCGTCGCGGCCCTGCTCGGCGCGCTGCTTCTCACCTGGACCGAGCGGAAACGACCGGAAGTGCAGGAGGCCCTGATCGGCGTCCTGTTCGTGCTCGCCTCGACTGCGCAGATCCTGCTGCTCGCCAACAATCCGCACGGCGGCGAGGAGCTCAAGGACCTGCTCGCCGGCCAGATCCTCTGGGTGTCGAAGGACCAGCTGATCCGCGCCGCGGTCGTGACTGCCGTGTTCCTCTTCGCGTGGTTCCGCTGGCACGGGCGTCTGGGGCACGCCGGGTTCTACGTGCTCTTCGCCGTGATGGTGACGCTGTCGGTGCAGCTCGTTGGCGTGTACCTCGTGTTCACCACGCTGATCGTGCCCGCCCTGGCGACCTATCGGCACGGGACGAATCGCCAGTTGGCGCTCGGCTACGGACTCGCATTCGTGAGCTACCTCGTGGGACTCGCGGCTTCGGTGGTTACCGACCTGCCGTCGAGCGCAGTGATCGTCTGGGCGATGGCGGTGCTGGCGATCGTGCTGCACCTGACCGCGCGGCCGAAAGTCGCGCCGGATCTCGAGGAAGGCTGACCCCGGGGCTCGCGGCGGACGCAGGTTTGCGTCAACGGCGGGGACGGATCACGACCGTCCCGGCCAGCTTGTCGTGCCAGCCCTGCTTGCGCCTGTCCCAGGCGACCCAGAAGAAACCGAGCCCGATGCCGAACAGCGACACGTAGTAGCCGACGTAGCGACGGATGGCCTGGGCCCGCGTCGGCGGTTCGCCGGTCTCCGCATCCACGATGCGGGCGTGGATCAGCATCTTGCCGGGCGTGGCCTGGCGGGCGATCCAGAACGCGACGATGGCGATCGCGGGCAGTACCAACTGCACCACGAAGTCGACCGGCCCCTTGATGAGGTCCGGGTCGCTCCAGTACGCGCGGCCGTAGATCAGCGTCAGGACCGGGTAGAGGATGACGCAGAGCAGCAGCGTATCGACCAGCGATGCGCCGACCCGGGCCCAGAATCCCACGTACTCGTAACGGCTTTCGTCGATCGGCATGTCGAGCCTCCGCGGCGAGCCGCCGCCGTGCGAGGCGCCAATGTCAGGTATAGGCCTTGTACTTGTCGAGATAGCGCACGGGCTTCGACAGCGCGTCGCGGCGGAAAGGATCGCCCAGCTCGCGCGTGACCATCATCTCGAGCACCGTGGTCTTGCCTTCGGACTGCGCCTTCACGGCGGCGTGCAGCGCCGGGCCCACGTCGGCGAGCTTGTCCACGGTGAGCCCCTCGCACCCGAACGCCTTCGCCACACCCGCCCAGCTCGGGCTCACGAGGGCCACGGCCTGGAAGCGGCGCGAGTAGAAGTCCACGTGGTTCTTCTTCTCCGCGCCCCACTGGCCGTTGTTGAACACCACGACCGTCACGCCGATCTTCTCCCGCGCGCAGGTGAGGAGCTCGTTCAGGCTGATCCCCCACGCGCCGTCGCCCACGTAGGCGATGGCCGGGCGATCTGGGACGGCGACCTTGGCGCCGCAGGCGACCGGGAACGCATAGCCGCAGTTGCCGAAGCTCATCGCGGCGAACATCGAACGAGGCTGCTCGAAGCGCAGGTAGGAGTTCGACACCGAGCAGATGTTGCCGATGTCGGTCGACACCATCGCGCCCCGCGGCATCGCCTTCTCGAGTTCGCGCAGCATCTGCCGGGGGTGCATGAGCTTCGAGTCCTTCGCGACCTCCAGCGAATACGGGTCGCTCTCGTGCGTCCACTCGCCGAGTTCCTTCTCCCACGCGGCCTTCTCGGTCTCGATCCTGGCCTTGCGCTCGATCTTGTTGGCGAGGCAGGCGAGGCTGCGGCCTTGCAGCCGCTCGATCAACGCCGCCGCCGCCGCCCGTGCATCGCCGTGTATGCCGACGCTGATCGGCTTGACGAGGCCGAGCACCTTCGCGTCCGCATCCACCTGGATGATCTTCGCGCTCGCCGGCCAGTACTCCATGCCGTACTGGGGCAGCGTGCCGAACGGACCGAGTCGCGTACCGAGCGCGAGGACGACGTCGGCCTGCGAGATGAGCTTCATCGCGGCCTTCGATCCCTGGTAGCCGAGCGGGCCGCACCAGAGCGGGTGCGAGGCCGGGAACGTATCGTTGTGGAGGTAGCTGTTGCAGACCGGCGCGTGGAGCAGCTCTGCGAGCTGCACCGCCTCGGTGCAGCCATCCGCCATGATGACGCCGCCACCGGCGAGGATCACCGGGAACTTTGCAGACGCCAGCAATGCGGCCGCCTCGTCGCGC
This sequence comes from Gammaproteobacteria bacterium, assembly GCA_012026925.1. Lineage (GTDB taxonomy): Bacteria > Pseudomonadota > Gammaproteobacteria > Steroidobacterales > Steroidobacteraceae > RPQJ01. Next base: position 10,045 of record VEPJ01000175.1, read on the forward strand.
GCGGCCGCATCACCGGGCCCGCGCCCGATGCGCATCGGCGGAGAGATCGTTGCCTGGAGGTCGCCGTAGAAGTAGTCGCGAGGAATGTTGAGCTGGCACGGGCCCATCTCCAGCATCGCGCGGTCGAAGCAGCGCGCGGCGATCTCGGCCATGCGCTTCGGGTTGTTCACGTGGCCCTGGTACTTGGTGATCTTCGAGAAGA
>VEPJ01000052.1:0-9101 GCA_012026925.1 Gammaproteobacteria bacterium
CCCGACCAAGCTGTTGTCGCTGATCGATACGTCGCCCCAGTGCCAGCCGTTCCGCACCGAGCTCGAGGAAGCGGCCAAGGTGCAGTCCAGCGATCCGCTGCCGGTCGACATGAACGAGGTCAACAAGATCGTGGGGCGCGCCAGCGAGGCGGGCTGCACGAAGAAGCCCGCGCAATAGCGTCGCGATGGGCCGGCCGCGCGTGGCGCGGCCGGCTTCGTGGCCAACAAAAAGACTCGGCCCCGTGAGGGGCCGATTCCGTTTCCGCAGAAAGCTGCCCGCGCAGGGCAGCGATCACGTCAGTTGGCGGTTCCGGTCGCCTGCGCTTCGCCAGCGGGCGCAGCGTCGGTCGCCACCGGCTCCGGCGGCGGCTCCTGCAGGCCGAGTTCCTGCAACAGCTTGGAGTCGCTCTCTTCCTCGACCACGAGGTTGTGGCAGGTGCCGCACTTCTTGCCGATCTTGTCGCCGTCGTCGGTCTTGTGCTTGTTGTCGTGGCAACGGAAGCACCCCGGCGAGTCCTTGTGCCCGATGTGGTTCGGGTACAGGTTCCAGGTGACCTTCATGTGCGGGAAGATGTTCCAGGCGTACGCGTCGCCGAGCGCCTTGCCGGCCTGCGCGACCGCCTCGGACTCCGCGAGATCCGGGTAGTTCGCGGCGTAGAACGCCTTCGTCGCCGCCGCGATGCCCTCGCGCGCCGCATCGTGCGAATCGTACGCGGTCTCGGACTCGGTCAGGATGCGCACGCCCTCGCGCTTGATGAAGGGCAGCGTCCGGTCGATGCGGCCCTCGGACAGCGCCAGGTCGACCTCGTATTGCGGGCTGTGGAAGTTGTGCGCCGGCCGGTTGTGGCAGTCGATGCAGTCCATCGTGCGCCACTCCGTTCCCGCGGGCGCCGCTTCCTCGGACTTGAAGGTCTTCGTCTCGCCGGTCGTCCGGTTGGTGAGTTCGACCTCGTAGATCGTCTGGCGGCTGCGGTCGGACAGGTAACGCACCACGTGGTTCGGATCGACGTGCCAGTGGATGCCGTGCGACGCGCCGCCTTCACGGCCGCCGACCTTCACCATCAGTGCGGTCTTGAGTTCGGTGTTCTGCTCGTCATCCGCGAAGTGCGTGCGCACCTTGAGGCGCTCGCCGACGAACTTCGTCGGCCAGTGGCACTGCTCGCAGGTGCCGCTCGCCGGGCGCAGCGAGTGCACCGGCGTCTCGATCGGGCGCGGATACAGGTCGAACATCACCGCGATCAGCTGCCACGAGCCGGAGATCTTCGCCTTCACGAACCACTCGGCCCCGGGGCCGATGTGGCAGCCGGCGCAGCCGACGCGCACGTGCGGCGAGCGCTGGAAGGCCGTGTATTCGGGCTGCATCACCTTGTGGCAGGCCATGCCGCAGAACTCGGTCGAGTCCATGTAGTGCACGGCCTTGAACGTGAGGCCCGCCGCGATCGCCAGCACCGGGATCGCGAGCGCGACGAACGTGATGAGCACGCCGCGGGTGCGTTCCTGGTTCAGGTCGAACACCGGCAGGTGTCCGGTCTCCTTGCCTTGCGCTGCAAGCTTCGCGTCCTGGCGCTTGCGCCACCACATGCCCAGGGGCACCAGCACGATGCCAAGCAGGAACGCCATCGGCAGCACGACGAACGTGAGGATGCCGAGATACGCGCCACCCTGGAAGCCGCCGAGGCTCTGCATGGCCAGCAGGGCGACGATGAGCAACAGGCCGACCACCGCCATCAGGGTGCCGACCAGGCTGATCACGTTGCCGGTAATTGCCGCGAAGAAGTGTTTAATCATCGAATGACCCCAAGGCTGCGCACGCTGTTGTCGTCTGTCACCGGCGTGGCCCGCAGCCGCGGCCTCCGGCGTTCGCCAGCATAGCGCCGGCGTCCCCTACGCTCCACCTGAAATGGCTGCGGCCGGCCCGGGGCATGAACCCCGGACCGGCCGCGAACTCGCTCCACTCTGGCTAGAAGAGATGCAGCGCACCGCTCGCGATGGCCTTGAAGATCAGGATCGCGAGCCACACGCCGACCGCGACGGCCGTGAAGCCGAACACGTGCGCCACCCGGATCTGGGCCTGCGACGGCGGCGGCACGAAGTGCTGCTCGAGCGTCCCGTCGGCGACCATGCGCTCGTACTCGAACGGCCGCTCTTCCTTGAAGCGGTGCAGCGGCATGCTGCCCGTGAAGATCACCGGATCCATCGGGAAGCTTTCCGGCCGCAGGTGCGTGTGGAAGAAGTGGAACAGGAAGATGAAGCCCGTGGCGAGCAGGGCCTCGTCACTGTGGATGATGTAGGCGGCGTTCAGCGCCCAGCCCGGCAGGAACCGGGTGAAGAAGTCCGGGAACCACAGGATCAGGCCCGACACGCCGATCATGCCGACGCCCCAGAACACCGCGAGGTAGTCGAACTTCTCCCAGTACGCCCAGCGGTCGAGCGCCGGGCGCGGCCCGAGGTACAGGAAGTACTTCACGTTCGCGATGAGGTCCTGGAGGTCCTTGAGGTTGGGCGTCATCGACTTCCAGCCCCAGAAGTAGCCCTTCTGCTTCTTGAGCACGATGTCGCGGAACAGCATGGCGAGGTGCACGGCGAAGTAGCCGAACGTCACGATCGCCGCGAAGCGGTGCAGCCACGCTGCGACGTCCGCGCCGCCGAGCGCCCGCATCAGGCCCGGCGCCCACGGGGCCGCCGCGAACTTGAGCGGCAGGCCGGTCACCGAGAGCAGCAGGAAGCTCAGGATGATCGACACGTGCAGCCACATCTGCGTGGTGGTGAAGCGCCGCACGTACGGACCTTCGCCGAAGTGCTGCACCTTGAACTCGCCGCGCAGGCGGCCGACCAGCGTGCGCTGCAGCCACAGCGCCGCGTGCAGGCCGAAGAAGCCGAACACGCCGAGCAGCAGCAGCGTCATGAAGATGTAGATGTAGTGCACCCACGGGTTCTGATCCTTGTCCATCGGATCGCTGTGGGGCATGAACGTGAGGAAGGAGGCGTTCACCTGGCCCGCGTGACAGCCGCTCGCGCCGCAGGTGGCCGCCAGGTTGTCCGGGTGAATGGACGAGCGCGGATCGCTCGCCGGCAGGTTGTGGTGCGGCGTGTGGCAGTCGGAGCACATGGCCGCGCTCGGGCGGCCGACGCTCACCCACTTGCCGTGGAAGCTGTCGTGGAACGACTTGTAGACGTCGGCGTGGCAGTTGCCACAGTCGGACGGCATGTGCGCGCGCGACTCGACCGTGGTCGGGCGCTGGATGGCATGCGCTTCGTGGCAGGTGCTGCACACCGGGCCGTCCTTGCCTTCGCTCCACAGTGTGCCGTGCGCACTCTCGTTCCATTCCTTGAGCACGCCCTGGTGGCATGCACCGCAGGTCTCGGGGCTCTTGGCGTGCGAGGTGCGCGCGCCCTCGGCGTCGTGCCGCTGGATGTCGTGGCTGCCGTGGCAGTCGCTGCAGGCGGGCGACACGTCGGTCAGGCCCGCGACGAACAGCGCCCGGGCGTGCACGCTGGACAGGTAGCCCTCCATCATTTCCTTGTGGCAGGTGCCGCAGTTGCGCACCTGGTTCACGTCGGACATCGGCGCATCCGGGCTGTTGCTGCGCGGCGTGGTGTGCACGCTGCCGTGGCAGCCCTGGCAGGTCGCGGGCTTGCCGCCCTTCACCTTCGAGTGAATGCTCGTCTGGAACGGGGTGATCTCGTCCTCGTGGCACTCCATGCACGCGTCGAACGACACCGGGCCGAGGTCGTTGCGCGGGTGCTTGATGGTGAGCGCGTCGGCGTGGCACTGGACGCAGTCGAGCCGCTTGTGCGCGCCGGTCTTGAACTGGGCCTCGATGACCGCGAGCGAGCGGCCGTCCGCCTCGGCCTTCATTTCCGGGTCGTCGTGGCACTTGAAGCACTTCTCGTTCGGGATCGCTGGCGCGTCCGCGGCGGGCGCAGCAGCGGCATCCGTGGCCGCGGCGGCCTCCTGGGCCGCGACGGGGGCCGGTCCGCCGAGCAGCAGCAGCAGCGCGGAGAGGCCGAGGGCAGGTACGACGAGGCGCAGATCGCGGGTCCGGAACATGCGTTGGGCTCCCTTGGACGGTCGGCGCGCCGTGGGGCCGAAGCCCAAGTGCACGCGCCGCATGCCGCGGGGGCGGCACGCGTGCGAATTTCACCCTAGAAGGATGGGCGGGGCTGCACGCATTTACCGCAATGCAGCGAAGGAAGGCGAAGCCCACCGGGCCGTGGGGCGACGGGCGATCAGTCGCTTGGCGGTTTGCGCCGGGACGGCGCCGTGGGGGACGACTGCACGGCGCTGCAGTCGCTGCAGCCCCCCGCGCGCTTGCGGGCCGCCGATTCAACGGCCATCGAGGCGCGCTGCAGCCAGCCGGCCCGGCCCGGCCTCCGGCCCCATTCGCCGCAACGCTGGGCGAACCGCAGCCGGACGGCCGCGGGCAGCAGCGTCCAGGCTGCGTACAGGGCTGCCGCGAGGACGATCAGGCCGACGAGGATCGCTTCCAGCATGGCGGCACCTCAGCCGAGCAGTGCGCTCGCGACCCGGAAGGTGACGAAGGCCGCGAGGTAGGCGAGCGCGAACAGGTAACCCGCCATGATCAGCGGGTAGCGCCACGAGTTGGTCTCGCGCTTCACGACCACGAGCGTCGAGAGGCACTGCGGCGCGAACACGTACCAGGCGAGCAGCGACAGCGCGGTGGCGAGGCTCCAGGTCTGCGCGATCATCGGGACCAGCGTGGCCGCGACGTCGCCGCTGTCCGACAACGAGTAGACCGTGCCGAGCGCACCCACGGCGACCTCGCGGGCCGCGAGGCCCGGCACCAGCGCGAGCGAGATCTGCCAGTTGAAGCCGAGCGGCGCGAACACGTGCTCGAGCGCGCGGCCGATGGTGCCGGCGAGGCTGTACTGGATCGCGGGCCCCGTTGCGCCCTCGGGTGGCGCCGGGAAGGTGGAGAGGAACCACAGCACGATCATCAGCGCGAGGATGATGGTGCCCACGCGCTGCAGGAAGATCTTCGCGCGCTCCCACAGGCCGAGCAGCAGGTTGCGCAGGTTCGGCCACTTGTACTCGGGCAGCTCGAGCAGCAGCGGGTGGTACGTCGAGCGCAGCGCGGTGCGCTTGAGCGCGTAGGCCACCGCCATCGCGGCCACGATGCCCGCCACGTACAACGTGAACAGCACCAGGCCCTGCAGGTTGAACGCGCCGACCGGGCGGTTCGGGATGAACGCCGCGATTACCAGCGCGTACACGGGCAAGCGCGCGGAGCAGGTCATGAGCGGCGCGATCATGATCGTCGCGATGCGGTCGCGCACGTTCGGGATGGTGCGCGTCGCCATGATGCCCGGCACCGCGCAGGCGAAGCTCGACAGCAGCGGGATGAACGCGCGGCCCGAGAGGCCCACGCTGCCCATCACGCGATCGAGCAGGTACGCGGCGCGCGGCAGGTAGCCGCTGTCCTCGAGCGCGAGGATGAAGAAGAACAGGATCAGGATCTGCGGCAGGAACACGAGCACGCTGCCGGCGCCTGCAATCACACCGTCGACGAGCAGGCTGCGCAGCGCGCCGTCCGCCATCGAGCCCTGCAGCCAGGTGCCGAGGCCGCCGATCAGGCCGACGATGAATTCCATCGGGACCGCGGCCCAGCTGAACACGGCCTGGAAGACGAAGAACAGCAGCACCGCGAGGATCGCCGGGCCTGCCACGGGGTGCATGACCACCGCGTCGAGTCGCGCCAGCGCCTGCTTGCGCAGCGGCTCGGTGTAACCGATCGCGTCGAGGATGCGGCGGACCTCGCGCTGCGTGCGCTGGATCTGCTCGAACGACGGCTCGTGCCAGGCCACCGGTCCGCGCGAGCCCGGGTGCGGCAGTGCCTCGAGCTTTTCGACGAGACCGCGCTCGCCTCCATGCTCGACCGCGATGGTCTCCACGACCGGCACGCCGAGTTCGCGTTCCAGGGTCGCGCGATCGAGGCGGTAACCGCGACCCGCCGCCAGGTCGCTCATGTTGAGCGCGACCACCATCGGCACGCCGACGTCGCGCAGTTCGAGCACGAGCCGGAGGTTGAGGCGCAGGTTCGTCGCGTCGACGACGCAGACCACGAATTCCGGCGGCGGCTCGTCGGCCAGCCGTCCCAGCAGGAAGTCGCGCGTGATCGCCTCGTCGAGCGTGGTCGGCGTGAGGCTGTAGGCGCCGGGCAGGTCGAGCACCTTGTACCGGCGCTGCTTCGCGGGGCCGACGAACTGGCCTTCCTTGCGCTCGACGGTGACGCCGGCGTAGTTGGCGACCCGTTGGCGGCTGCCCGTCAGCCGATTGAAGAGCGCCGTCTTGCCGCAGTTCGGCACGCCGACGAGGGCGAGGCGCATGGGATCGAGTGCGGTTGCGTGGCTCATGGCTCAGGCGGGCTCGACGATGACCGAGCTGGCTTCGCGGCGGCGCAGCGCGAAAGTGGTGTTGCCGAGGCGAATCGCCATGGGGTCGCCGCCCGGCCAGATTTCCTCGACCACTTCGAACGCTTCGCCGGGCACGAACCCGAGTTCGAGCAGGCGGCGGCTCACGGTCGATTGCGACTCGTCACCCAGGCTCTGGGCGTCGTCGCGCACGTCCACGACCACGCCCCGGGCGCCTTTGCGGAGCGTGGCAAGACTGACGGGAGACATTCGGCAGTAGGACTTGGGTTGCAGCAGGTGGGCGCAGTGTCAACTTAATGAGATTCGTTCGCAACAAGGGAAACCCGCAATGGTTCGTGTTCCCAGTCTGCTCGGTTGGGTCTTCCAGCGGCCCATAGACGATGGCTATCCGTCCGATAGACAAGTCAATGGACAAAACCTGTACAGACCTGTCTATACTCCGGTCTCACCACTTGTCAGCACGGCTTTGAAACCGGGATCCGCCCGGACCGAACAGGGGATCAAGCGATGTCGGAATCCATTCTCGAGCGGGTGGCGCGGGGTGACCAGAAGGCCGTCCGCGAGTGCATCGATGAGTTTGGCGGGCTGGTCTGGGCCATCGCGCGGCGCATGACGCGCTCGCGGGCTGATGCCGAGGACGCCGTGCAGGAGATCTTCGTCGACGTCTGGCGCAGCGCGGCGCGGTTCGACGCGGCGCAGGGCTCGGAAAAGGTTTTCGTGACGACGATCGCGCGGCGTCGGCTGATCGACCGGATCCGGCGCGGTCGGATGAACTCGATGATGGACGGCGAGGAGTCGCTCGAGGACCTGCGTTTTGCCGAACCGGGTAACGGCGGCGAAGTGCGGGCCGAGGCGGAGCAGGCGGCCAAGGTCGTGGCGCGGCTGCGCCCGGACCAGCGCAAGGTATTGCGCATGGGGCTGCTCGAGGGGATGACGCATTCCGAGATCGCGTCGGCCACGGGGATGCCACTGGGCACCGTGAAGACGCAGATGCGGCGAGGCCTGATCCAGGTACGTCAGTGGATGAACATCGACAATCCGGCCCCGATGGAACAGGCGACGACCTGAGGGCCGCGCTGCGATCGAGGCTGCGCCGTCTCCGTCTCCATCGTCGCGCGCGGCTGCCCGGGGAGTTGCGCTGCCGACTCGAGGCGAGCGCGGAGGCCTGGGCCCGTGGCGACCTCCCCTCGTCTTCACCGATTGAAGATATCCCGCCAGTGACCGATTACCGCCCCGCTTCGCGCGCAGCGTGGTACGTGGCCGCGGCGTGCGCCCTGGTGGCCATCGCGGCCGCGTGGCCTCGGCTCGAGCAGGTGGGTCACGACGTCGTGCACGGCATCTCGCCACTGCAGGCCGAAGCTGAGCGAGGCCGTCTGCGCCTCATCGACAGCGCCGGGCCGCGGCTTGGCCGGTGGGCCGTCGTGCAGGAAGCAGGACTGCCCGCCGGTGTGACCGGCGAGGTGATCTGGGATGGCGGCACGCAACAGGGTTACGTGACCCTCAGTGGCCTTGCGTCGAATTCGCGGGCGCGGCAGCAGTACCAGCTCTGGATCTTCGACGCGTCGCGAGACGACCGTTATCCCGTCGATGGCGGCGTGTTCGACGTGCCTGCAGGCGCGGCGCACGTCACCGTGCCGGTCCGCGCGACGCTGTATGTCGAGCGCCCGGTTGCGTTCGCGGTCACGCTCGAGCAGGCAGGCGGCGTCGTTGTTTCGGATCGCCGGCACCTGGTGGCGCTGGCACGCGCGAACGTGCAGTGACCCCTACAATCCGCGCATGCACGATCCTGCATCGCGGTCCGGTCCAGCCTTGACTTCGCCAGGTGCGCCCGCGCAAACCGCTGCGGCCGTCCTGATGGTGCGGCCCGCGAGTTTCGCCTGGAATGCGCAGACCGAGGCCAGCAACCGCTTCCAGCGTGCCGACGCGGGCCTGCTGGCCGACGCGAACGTGCGTGCCCGTCACGAGTTCGATGCGTTGGTGCGCGGCCTGCGCGAGAGCGGAGTGACGGTCCATGCGGTCGCGGACGACGAATCCCAGGCGTGCCCGGACGCCGTGTTTCCCAACAACTGGGTCAGCCTGCACGCCGACGGCACCGTCGTGCTGTATCCGATGCTCGCGCCGAATCGCCGCCTCGAGCGTCGCCCGGAGGTGATCGCGGAACTCGTCAATCGCGGCGGCTTCCGCGTCACGAGACTGCTGGACCTCACGCACCACGAGCGTCACGGCCGGTATCTCGAAGGCACAGGCAGCATCGTCTTCGACCACGTCGGCCGTGTGGCCTATGCGTGTCTGTCGCCCCGCACGCAGCGCGAGCCGCTCGGGGAACTCTGTGCCGAACTCGGCTACGACGCCTGCTCTTTCAGCGCGACGGACGCGGCGGGAGTGCCGATCTACCACACCAATGTCATGCTCGCGGTGGGCAGCGGCCTGGTCGTGGTCGCCAGCGAGGCGATCGCCGCCGCCGCCCGCGACCGCGTGCTGGAACGCCTGCGCGGCAGCGGGCGCACGATCGAATCGATCGACGGCTCGCAGATGGCCCGCTTTGCGGGCAACGTGCTCGAACTGCGCGGCAGCGACGGCGCACGCGTGCTCGTCCTTTCGGCCACGGCGGCCGCAGCGTTCGGGCCGGACGGCCTCGAGCGGCTGCGCCGCCCTGCGGATCGCCTGGTCGTGGCCGACGTGCCGACGCTGGAAACCCTGGGCGGCGG
>VEPJ01000052.1:9111-9940 GCA_012026925.1 Gammaproteobacteria bacterium
GCTCATGGCCTCGACGATCGCCTTGCGGCTGTTGCCCGCGTCGCGTGCCTCCTTGACGTGGTACTTCACGCAGTCGTCGCAGCGCAGGACCAGCGAGGCCACGAGACCGAGCAGTTCCCGGGTCTGCTTCGGCAACTCGCCGGCATCCGCCGCGTAAGCCAGCGAGTCGACGGAGTAAACGCGCTTGATGACGCGGTTGTCCTCCTCGAGGATGCGGGCGTTCATGCGTTCGCGGTAAGCGGCGAATTCCTGTTCGAGCTTGCCCATGGGGCCTCCGGCGGCAGTTGCAGGCCGCGCAGTTTAGGGCACCGGCGCAGGCGCGTGCCGATGCTAGAATCCGGCCGCTCCGTCGGAGGACGCCCGTGCTCGAACTCGGCTGCAAGGCCCTCGTCGCATACCTGCTGGGATCCGTGATTGGCAGCCTGCTGCTGGGCCGGCTCCGTGGCGTCGACATCCGCACCCAGGGCAGTGGCAACGCGGGCGGCACCAACGCGCTGCGCACGCAGGGTTGGGCTTTCGCCGCAGGCGTCGTCGTCGTCGACGTCGGCAAGGCGCTGCTCGCGGTCGGCTGGCTGCCGCAACTCATCATTCCCGGCATCGGGATCGACCCCGCGGTCGATCGGGACTGGCTCCTGGTCTGCTGCGCGGCGGCCGTCGTGGTCGGCCACGTCTACCCCGTCTGGCACGAGTTTCGCGGCGGCAAGGGAGCGGCCACGCTCATCGGCGCCATCGCGGTGATCGCACCCACAGCCCTGGTTCCCGTGATCGGCGGCTGGCTGCTCACGGTCGTGCTCACCGGGTTCGTGGGCCTGGGCACGATGCTCGGCAC
>VEPJ01000033.1 GCA_012026925.1 Gammaproteobacteria bacterium
GCGAATGGGCCCAGTACGCGGCGGCGATCGCCGTGACGAAGTTCGTGATGCCCGGGCCGTTCTGCGCAATGCAGACGCCGTGGCGGCCGGACGCCCGTGCATAGCCGTCGGCCATGTGCGCGGCGCCCTGCTCGTGGGCCACGGGAATGACGCGGATGCCGGCGGCGGGAAAGATGTCGAGTGCGTCCATGTAGGCCGAGCCGACGATGCCGAAGACCTCGGTCACGCCGTTCGCGGCGAGGGTCTCGACCAGGGCTTCGGAAGGGGTCATGCGCTGGGGCCTGGGCGCGGTCATGTCTTGTCTCCAGGGGATTCGCGCGGCCGCGAACGACCCTACGGTGGGCTACAGGTGCCCGACACAGTAATCCTCGCAGGCCGGGCGAGAATCAGGAGGTCCCGAAATGGAGCCCGCCGCCGGCGCCTCAGGCGGCCGCCGTCCATCGAGTCAGCGCCTGGCGCTGGCGGATCCGGGCCACGTCCATCAGCATGCGGCCGGCCCAGCGGTAGACGTTCGCCTCGGAGATGGTCCGCCGCATGAGCTGCATGCGCTTGCGGCGTTCGTCGCGCGGCATCTCGAGGGCCGTCACGATCGCGCCGGCGGTCTCGGACACGTCGAACGGGTTCACGAGCAGCGCCTCGACCAGCTCGCGCGACGCGCCGGTGAACGTGCTCAGCACCAGGACCCCGTCCTCGTCGTCGCGGGCCGCGACGAACTCCTTGGCGACGAGGTTCATGCCGTCGTGCAGGCTGTTGACGAGGCAGAAGTCGGCGGCTCGATACAGTTCGAAGACCTGCGCAGGCTCCTGGTGCTGGCCGATGAGCACGATCGGCTGCCAGTCCGGGTTTCCGAAGCGGGCATTGATGCGATGCAGCTCGTCGAGGGTCTGCTGCTGCAGCGCCTGGTACGCCGGCAACTTGCTTCGCGATGGAGCGGCCACCTGCAGGAACGTCAGCCGGCCGATCCACTCCGGGTGCTTCTCGAACAGCGTCTCGATTGCAAGGAAGCGCTCGACGATGCCCTTCGTGAAGTCCCAGCGCTCCACGCCGACGCCGATCCGGACGTCGGGGCCGATGCCCCAGCGCTGCCTCACGGCCGTGCGGGCCGCTTCCGCGGACGGCGTCTGCGCGAGCCAGCGCGGCGGCCACTCGATCGAGATCGGGTAGGCCTTGACGCGACAGACGTGCCCCTGGTGGGTCACCGTCATGTGTTCCTGGTCGATCTGGCACTCGATGAACCGGTCGACGGTCGCGAGGAAGTTCTGGCAGTGGTAGCGCGTGTGGAAACCCAGGATGTCGGCGCTCAGCATGTGCAGCAGGATCTCGCGCTTCCACGGGCAGACGCCGAAGGTCTCCGCGTTGGGCCACGGGATGTGCCAGAAGAGCGCGATCGTGGCGTGGACCCCGCGGTCGCGGATCAGCTTCGGGAGCAGGGCGAAGTGGAAGTCCTGGATCAGCACCACGGGCTCGCTCCGGTGCGATTCCTGCGCGACGACGTCGGCGAAGCGACCGTTGACCTCGACGTACTGGTGCCAGTCCGACTCGCGGAACGCAGGCCGCACGTAGGCGAGGTGGCAGAGCGGCCAGAGACCCTCGTTCGAGAACCCGTAGTAGTAGCCTTCCTCCTCCGCCTGTGTCAGCCAGACTCGGCGCAGGTCGTAGCTCGGATCGTCCGGCGGGACGTGGACGTGGTCGCGCTTGTCCACGACGAGCCGGTCGGCCGTGCCGCTGCCGTGGGCGATCCAGGTGCCGGAGCAGGCGCGCATGATCGGCTCGATTGCCGTGACCATTCCGCTTGCAGGTACCTGCACCACGCCGTTTCCCGATCCGTCGAGGTTGTGGATGTAGGGCTCGCGGTTCGAGACCACGATCATCGGGCAGGACTTGAGGTGGTCGCGCACGACCTGCTGCAACGCCTGCGGGGTCCAGTTCTCCTGGAACTCGATCTCGAGGCGCTGGCTCGCTTCCAGCTCGCGAAGCGCCTCCCGCACCTCCATCAGCACGGGCATCGAGGCCTGGGAAGACTCGGCGTCGTCCAGGAAGCGCTTGCTGCTGATGTCGCCGACGAGCAGCCGGATCCAATGGTTGAGCAGCAGGCGGATTCCGAAGCCGGCGAGCATCGCGAGCGCACATGCCGCCAGCAGGGTGAAGGCCAGCACGAAATTTCGCGCGCTCGTCTGCCGAATGCCGATGAAGCTCAGGTCGTGGACGATCAGCACCTCGTACGGGTGGCCGGCCGCCGTCAGCAGGGGAAATCGCGAAACCTCGACGAGGCCAGGGCCGGCCGTCCTTGCCGTGCTGCCCGGGGACGCCTGCGTCCCGTCCGTGGCGCAGAGGACGGTGTCGGGCACCAGTGGCGTACGCACCACCCTCGAGCCATCGGGCGCACAGACGACCACGCCGAGAAGGCGCTCGTCGCCCGCGACCCGGCCGAGGTACGTGCGGGCCCTCTCGAGGTCCGAGCGATCGAGGAGGCTGCCGAGCGGATCCTCGATGGACGTCATGACCAGCCTGGCGCGCATCTGCACGTCGGAGCGGAACCATCCGGCGAGGATGTGATCGACGTAGGGCACGCCCAGGAATGCCACCAGGCTGACCGCCGCGGCGACGGGCACGAGGTAGCGCATGGTCAGGCTGCGAATCGTTCTCCAGCTCATCTCACGCCGCCCTCACATGGCCTCTTCCCACGACCGGCTCAGGCGCACCGCGGAGTTGATGATCCCGACGAGGCTGTAGGTCTGCGGAAAGTTGCCCCAGAGCTCGCCCGAGGACGGATCGATGTCCTCCGAGAGCAGTCCGAGGCGCGTGCGTCGTGCGAGGAGGCTCTCGAAGATCTCGCGGGCCTGCTCGCGGCGCCCCACCGCCGCGAGCGCGTTCACGTACCAGAACGCGCAGATCGTGAAGGCCGTCGCCGGCGTTCCGAAGTCGTCCGCGTGCCGGTAACGATAGATCCAGTGACCGTCCTTGAGGTCGCGCTCCACCGCCTCGAGCGTGGAGAGGAATCGGGGGTCGTGCGGCGAGACGATGCCGAGGTCCGGGAGCACGAGCGCGGTCGCGTCGACGTGATCGCCGCCGAAGCTCGAGCAGAACGCGCGCCGCGTCGGGTTCCAGGAGCGCGAGAGCACCTGCTCCCGGATCTGATCCGCGGCGTTGCGCCAGTGGACCTCGCGTGCCGGCAGCGCGAGCCTGCCGGCGATGCGAGCCAGCCGGTCGCAGCCGGCCCAGCACATGGCGGCGGAGAACGTGTGTGGCTGCGTCGCGCCGCGAAATTCCCACGGGCCGGCGTCCGGGCTCTGCCACGACTCGAGGGCCCTGGCGCCGATGGGCTCCAGCCGGTTGAAGAGCGCCTCGTCCCCCGGGGAACCCATCCGCTCGTCGCAGAAGGAATGGGCCGATGCGAGTATCAGGGCGCCGTAGACGTCGTGCTGGTCCTGGCCGTAGGCGTCGTTGCCGACCCGCACCGGGCCCATGCCGCGGTACCCGGCAAGCCCGGCCACCTGTCGCTCCGGCACCTCGGGATCCCCGGTGATCGAGAAGAGCGGTTGCAGGCGGCGACTGCCGTCGCTGCCGAACGTGTGCTTGATGAAGCGCAGGTACCCTTCCATCGTCCGCGTCGCGCCGAGGCGATTCAGGGCGTGGATGACGAAATAACTGTCGCGGAGCCAGCAGTACCGGTAGTCCCAGTTGCGCCCGCTGTCCGGGCTCTCCGGAATCGAGGTCGTCAGTGCCGCGAGCACGGCCCCCGTGTCCTCGTACGTGCACAGCTTGAGCGCGATGGCCGCGCGAATCACCGCCTCCTGCCACTCGAACGGTACCGCCAGGCTGCGGACCCAGTCCTCCCAGTACGCGCGCGTGGCATCGAGGAACGTCGTGGCGAGGCCGAGCGGATGTTCCTCTATGGCTGAATCCGGGCCGACGAGGAACGCCAGCGGTTCGTCCGCCTCGAAGTAGCGTTCGCTCGCGATGGCGCTGAGCGACGCGTTGGTCGTCAGACGGAAGCTGAACGACGGCGCATGAAACGCCAGGTGATGCGATCCGCGGCTCGTGCGCGGCGCCGACGAGCCGTAGTCGCAGCGCGGGCGGAGGCGCACCCTCGCGACCGGCCGTCCCTGCAGCGGCTCGACGATGCGCACGTACATCATCGGCCGGAACATGCGGCCGCGCGTGCGGTACCGCGGGCAGAAGTCGCGGATTCGCAGTGCATTGCCGTGCGCGTCGTGCAGCACGGTCTCGAGGATCGCCGTATTGCGCAGGTAGCGCTGCGTCGAGCGCGCGGCATCGCGCAGGTCGATGGCGAAAATGCCGGACACGTCTTCCCCGGTGTCCTCGCCCAGCAGAGCGCAGAACGCGGGGTCGCCGTCCAGCGCCGGCAGGCATCCCCAGACGATGCTCGCGGACTCGTCGACGAGCGCGGCGACTTCGCAGTTGCCGATGACGCCGAGCTCGAGCGAGGGACGATCGGCGCTCATTCTCTCGGCGAGCCCGCCTCGGCGAGATCCTCGAGGAACGCCCGGACGTCGCGCGGGCCCGACAGCCGCATCATCGCGTCCACGCGGTCGCCGACCGCCACGCCGAGCCCACCCATCCGCTGTACGTCCGCCAGCGCCTCCTCGTCCGTGACGTCGTCGCCGATGAAGATCGGCAAGCGGCGCGCGAAGGGCGGTTCCGCAAGGAATGCACGGATGGCGTCGGCCTTCGTCATGCCCCTGGGCCGGAGTTCGAGCACCTTGCGTCCCTCCAGGAGCAGGAAGTTCTCGCCTGTCTCGCGTGCGATGGCGCGCGATTCGCGGCGCAGCTCGTCCTCGACGTTCGGAGCGCGCCGGTAGTGGACCGCGATGGACAGGCCCTTGTCCTCGAAGAGCGTGCCCGGAAACCGGCTCGAGAGTTGCTGCAGTCTCTCGCGGGCGCGCGCCATCGTCCCGGTGTCCACCGTCTGGGAGACGTGCCAGTGACCCCGCGCGTCCCGACGTTCGAGGCCGTGCACTCCGGCGGCAGGCCACCGCCGGGGCTCGAAGAGACGATCGAGCTCGGCGATCGTGCGCCCGCTGACGAGGGCAACCGCGCCGTCGAGCGCCTGGTCGACGCGACTCAGCAACGCGCGCAGTGCATCGTCGACGTGGACGCGGTCCGGGGTCGCGGCGAGCTCAAGCAGCGTACCGTCGACGTCGAGAAACAGGCACCAGTCGGATGCGGGAATGGGTCCCTCCAGGTTGGTCGTGGCGGCGCGGATCGGCCGCTGGCTGGTGAGATCGGGCGATCGCCGCTGAAGACTCGTCTCCCCAACCAGGAAACAAGGTCGCTGGACGATCGCCCGTCTCGCAGGAGTAGTCTATGGGCCCGTCGGGGCCGGGGCGAAACGAGATATCGTCAAGCCACTCTTGAGGACAATTCACAAATGCCGAGATCCTTGCCCCCGCTCACGGCCCTTCGGACCTTCGAGGCGGCCGCGCGCCTGGGAAGCTTCACTCGCGCCGCCAGGGAGCTGCACGTCACGCCGGCCGCGGTGAGCCACCAGATTCGCGGCCTCGAGGAGTACCTCGGCGTGACGCTGTTCCGGCGCACGACCCGCAAGCTGGTGCTGACCGAGCAGGCGATGGCGGCCGCCGACAGTCTCCGGGCGGCGTTCGATCGCATCGGCCAGGGCGTCGATCAGCTGCGCTCGAGCGGCCGGAGCGGGACGCTTTCCGTCAGCGCGACGCCCTCGTTCGCGGCGAGGTGGCTGGTCAGCCGGCTGGGTCGATTCCAGAAGCAGCACCCGTTGATCCAGCTGACGGTCAAGGCGAGTGCCTCGCCGGTCGACTTCGACCAGGATGAAGTGGACGTCGCGGTGCGCATCGGCCGGGGCGGCTTCGAAGGCGTCGTGAGCGTGCCCTTGTTCAACGAGTGGGTGGCGCCCCTTGCGAGTCCCTCCTACCTTCGCCAGCACCCGGTCCGGCGGCCGGCGGACATCGCGAAGGCCGCGCTGTTGCACGATACCTCGATGCGCAGGGCGGGCCGTCCGCAGGGCTGGCGGGAGTGGTTGCGGGCGGCCGGCGCGCCGCAGGTCGACGTTGGGCGCGGGACGCAGTTCGACGACGCCCAGCTTGCATTGCTCGCCGCCGCGGCCGGCGGCGGAATCTCCCTCGGCCGGCTGGTCTACGCCGTGGATGATCTCGCGGCGAAGCGACTTCGCATCGTGCTTCGGCCGGTCATCAGGATGGACATCGCCTATTACCTGCTGATCCCGGAATCCCGGGCCAACCTGCCTGCCGTGGCTGCATTTCGAAACTGGATGGAAGGCGAAGCCGCTGCCTTCAGGCGGTCCTTCGACAAGCTGCTCGGCACGCAGCGGGCCCGGGGCTGAGGTCCGGGTGGATCACGCGGTCAATCGTCTCGCGCGGACTGGCCGCGGTCGCCGGGAAGGAATCGCTGCGCAAGCGACCGGTATAGGGGCTCGCGGCAGACGACGGCACTCGCTGCGCGACCGACCAGCACGGCTGCCATCAGGGGCAGCATCAGCGCCCGATCATTGGTCATTTCGAGCACGATCACGAGGGCCGTGAGCGGGGCCTGGACGACGCCGGCGAAGTACGCGGCCATGGACAGCACCACGACGCTGCCTGCAGGAGCGATCGGGAACCACGCGTGCAGTTCGCCGCCGATGCCTGCCCCGACCGCCAGCGAGGGCGCAAAGATGCCGCCCGGAATGCCGGTGAGGTAGGAGACGATCGTAGCGAGAGCCTTGAGCAGAGCGAACGCCGGAGCGGGGTAAGCGCCCTCCTGGAGGATTCCGCGCGCCTCGACGTAACCGGTGCCGAAGGTCGTCCCGTCGCTCAGGAACCCGATTGCGGCCAGCAGCACGCCGCACGTGGCTGCGAAGAGCACCGGCCTCGTGCTCGACAAGCGGCGCAATGGCGCCGGGAGCCGCATGCGTGCCGAGAGCATCGCCCGCGAGAATGCCCCGCCCAGCAGTCCTCCGCACACGCCGCAGAGGGCGGCGGCCGCCAGGGTCGCGACCCCGGTCGGAGAGGTCGACGTGCTCCCGAAGTACGTGTAGTCGCCCACCAGGGCGATGGCCGTGGCGCCGGCGAGTATCACGGCCATCAGGATCACGCCGCTCGTGCGCTCCTCGAACGAGCGCGACAGCTCCTCGATGGCGAACACCACGCCGGCCAGTGGAGTGTTGAAGGCCGCCGCGACACCCGCCGCTCCGCCGGCGAGTATCAGTCCGCGATCGACGTCGACGGC
Organism: Gammaproteobacteria bacterium; assembly: GCA_012026925.1. GTDB lineage: Bacteria > Pseudomonadota > Gammaproteobacteria > Steroidobacterales > Steroidobacteraceae > RPQJ01. Next base: position 7,225 of record VEPJ01000033.1, read on the forward strand.
GGGAAAGCGCGCGAAACGACGCAGCGAATGCATGATCGACGCGCCGACCTGGACCGACGGGCCCTCGCGGCCGATCGACGCGCCGCTCGCCAGCGCCGCGAGCGTGACCAGGATCTTGCCGAACGCGATCCGCAGGCCGAGGACCCTGTCGCGCTCGGTCTCCGTCGCGAGGCCCAGCGCGGCGATGGTCTGCGGGATGCCGCTGCCTTCGGAGCCGGGGAACCAGCGCTGGGTGATCCATACGCAGAGTGCGAGACCCGCGGGCGTCGCTACGAGCGGCCACCAGTGCCAGGAGCCGCACGCCCTGCGGAACACGCTCATCGCGGCTTCGCTGCCGAGCGCGAAGAGCACGGCAACCGCGCCCGTCGCAACGGCGCCGCCCCAGAACACGAGGCGCCGCCGCCACTCCGTGGTGGCCATGTACCTGCCGGCCGGGTGCATCGCACTCATCTGCCGACACTGTGCCACAGCGTGCCCGGGCCGGGTACGAGGGCGGCGCGATATCGATGAACCGGGTTCAACGCACCTGTTAGGAATTCTCAATTCATCGCATCGCGACATCCGACTAGAGTGCCCGAGGGGCATCCGCCCTCGAGCAGCGGGGACAGTTGACATTGACCGGATGGATCGACGCGTTCCGGGTGTCGGGCCCGGGTGCGGCAGCGCCCGACGCGTGGCTCGGCCTGCTCGTCGCGACAGCGACGCTCGGCGTCATGTGGACGCTCCGAGGGTGGGCGCGTCGACGGTACCGACAGCTCGCGAGGACCGAGGAGACGGAGATCCTGGAGATCCCGCTGCAGGTTGCCGGTCGCACGACCTGGGCGTTCATGCTGATCGCTTCGGCCTGCGCGGGGCTCGCCACGGCCCGCCTGGGCGTGGGCACCGAGGCGATCGTCGAAAAGATCCTGACGATCGCGTTCTTCTGGCAAGGCGGCGTGTGGGCATCAACGGCCGCCGCGGCCTGGCTCGATCACCGCCAGAGAATCATGCTCGAGGCCGACAAGGCAGCCGCAGGCTCGATCGGAGTGATCCGGTTCGTCGCACGCGTCTCGATCTGGGCGATGGTGCTCCTGCTCACGCTCGACAACCTGGGCATAGACATCACGGCGCTGGTCGCCGGACTGGGCATCGGCGGCATCGCCATTGCGCTGGCGGTGCAGAAGGTCCTCGGCGATCTGCTGGCCTCGCTCTCGATCGCGCTCGACAAGCCGTTTCTCATCGGCGATTTCGTGGTCGTCGGCGAACACATGGGGACGGTCGAGTACATCGGCATCAAGAGCACGCGGCTGCGCTCCCTGAGCGGCGAGCAGATCGTCATGTCGAACGCCGACCTGCTGGGCGGGAGGCTGCGGAACTACGGCAGGATGCAGGAGCGCCGCGTGGCGTTCACCGTCGGGGTCGCCTACGAGACCCCGCGGGAGAAGCTGCTCGAGATTCCACGGCTGCTGCGAAAGGCGATCGCCGAGCAGGGCGCGGTCCGGTTCGACCGCGCCCACTTCGCCGGCTTCGGGTCGTATTCACTCGACTTCGAGTGCGTGTACTACGTGCTGAGCGCGGACTACACCCGATACATGGACGTGCAGCAGGCAATCAACTTCCGAATCCTCGAGGAATTCGAGAAGCTGGCGGTCGACTTCGCCTACCCGACGCAGGTGCTGTGGATGCGCCAGGCGTCCTGCTGACGGCCGCGGCGGCTCAGCTCGTTGCCGCGTCCGCGTCCTGCTGCTGCACGGGCTTCCAGGAATCGTCCGGGTCGAAGGAGGTGATCGTCTCCACGACCGTCGCGGTGTCCTCGCCGAGGTCCTTCTGGTAGACGACTCCATCCTGGTTGACGATGAACGTCTGCACGCCGCTCGCGCCGTAGTCCGCCGGCCAGGCCACCAGCGCAAAGCCCTGCGTCAGCACGCCATCCGCGAAATACTCCTTCGCTCCGCCCTGGGCGTGCGGGCCCTGCGAGTAGAGCATGCGGTAGTAATAGCCGTGATAGGGCGTGCGGCCCTGCCCGAAGCGGTAGCCCTCGTCAGCGGCTGCAGCGACGAACGGTCCGGCCGGGCTCGGTGGTTCGTCGCCCGTCGTGGGCCAGTACAGCCCGTTGTGCATCCCTTCGTCGCTCACGAGCTTGAGCGCGTACACGCCCGCGGGATCTCCGTCGCGGCCTTCGGATGCGTACTCCTTCTGCGCGTCCACGAAGCCCAGGCTGACCGCGATGGCGCCGAGTTCGTTGCGGCCGATGCGGCGATAGACGACCTCGTCTGCGCCGGCCGCGCCGTCCCAGTGCCACTTGCCTTCCTGCTTCGCGAGCGGCACCGGGAACGGCCAGTCGTCGTCGCCGACGACCAGCGTCATCCTGTCGCTGCCATCCGCCTCGAGAGAGTGCTTCTTTGCGTAGCTTGCGAGGAAGCGCTCGCGGTCCGCGTTGTCCTGCACGGGGTCGCCCGACGAAAGCAGGTCTTCCGAGCCCGGCCCGAGAAGCTTCTGCAGTGCGGGCATGTCGTCCTTCTGCACGGCGGCGATGAAGGCGTCGACGGCGTCCTCGGGCGATTTGAAGCTGCCCTTGTCCTCGTTCCTGGCGCAACCGGAGAGCACGAACGCCGCCGTGACGGTGAGCGCTGCGACGAGACCGACGCGCCGTGAAGCGATGCGTGAATTGGCGTCTTTCATGTGCTGCTCCTAGCGCTTGTTCTTGTTGCCACCGCCGCCGCCGCCCTTGCTGCGCGCGCCCTGCGGCATGCTCTGCTTGCCACGCTGGCTTGCCGCGCGATCGGCGTTTCCGCCGCCACCGCCGGACATCGCGGATGTCTTCGGGGCCTGGTAGCCACCGCCTCCACGGTTTGCCGGCGCCTGCGCCGGTCGCGCGGCAGGCTTGGCCTCCGGCCTGGGCATCGGTTGCGGCCTCTCCTGAGGCTTCTGCATCTGCTGCGGTTTCGAATAGCCGCGGTCACCACCGGCCTTCTTCGATGCCTGTACGTCACCTGCGCCAGGACGAGCGGAGCTGGGCACGTCGCGCGATACCTGCGGCTTCGCCGCCTGCGGTGTCGGCCGGTCCTTCTGCGCAGCCCCATACGTGCCTTGCACCTTGCCGCGGTCGGGTCCCGCCCCGCCGTAGGAACCCTGCACCTTCGGCATGGGCTTCGCCTGCGGAGCGTTGGCCGCAACTCGATCGGCGCCCGGCTTGACCGCCGCCTTGTTGGCCCCCGCGTAGCTCGACTGGCCCTTCCACTGCTTCGGTTCGGCGGCCATGGTCGGGCGCTTCACGTCGGCGGGCATCGGGCGCGGCTGGCGCTTGTTGAGGTCGTTCAGCTCGGGGCGGCTGGGCTTCGCCGCGCTGATCGGGCTGTTCGGTCTCGCAGCGCCTCCGGCATAGGGTGTGGGCCGCTGGTTGCGGTTGTTCCAGTAGCCGCCCTGGCCGTTGTTGATGACGACCACGTTGTTATTGTTGAAGCCGTGCTGGTAGTTCGGCGGGCGGTTGTAGCCGTTCGCCGGGTAGTAGCCGTTCCCGTATGCGGGTCGGTACGGATATGGCGGGTAGTACGGCATGCCGCCGTAGCCGTAGTTCGGATACCAGTAGTCGTCGTTGTACTTGTGGTGGTGATTGTCGTCGTCGTCGAAGATCTCGTTGACGAGCATGCCCGCGCCGAACGCGAGCAGTCCCGTCGTGACCAGGGCGCCAGTGCTGTAGCCGCTGCTCTGCGTGGTCGTCGTCGTCGTGGTGGTGGCCGGCACCGGCGCGGTCGTCGTGGCGGGCGCCGGTGCATAGACCGCGACCGGGTCGTACTGCGGCACGTACACCGTCTCGTTGGTCGGTGGCTTGAGCACGACCACTTCCTTGCCCGCCTGCTGCTCGGTCTCGACCTTCATCTGCGGCGAGCTCTTCAGGTTGCCGACGTCCATCGCCTGCCTGCGGAGCCGCTGCACGGCGTCGAGCACGCCCTGCTGGTCGGCGACGAACGCCTGGCCGAGCTCGGTCGTCCAGTCGAGCTCCATGCACATCATGTCCACGGTCTCGGGGAACTGGATCAGTGCGCGGATCGGCGGCGTGAAGCCCACCTTGGCCGCGGCGTCGTCGAGCGCCTTTCCCGTGAGGCCCTGGTTCTGCAGCAGCCAGTTGCCGGCGTCGAGGACTTCCTGCGGGTTCGTCGAGGCCATCAGCACCTGCGACAGGACGGGGTCCGGATAAAGCGCGACCGGAGCGAGCAGCTCCTCGAGCGCTTCCGGTGTCCACGTCATCGCGACCGGCGCCTGCGACGCAGCCGGCTCCACGGCGGGCGTCTGGGAGGCGGGCGTTGCGGGCGGCGGCGTCGTTTCGGCCGCGGGCGGAGGAGCGGCCGTTGTTGCAGTGGCTGGCGGTTCCTTCGAGCCGCAGCCGGCGACCGACATGGTCAGGGCGAGCGCGATCGCGAGAGACAGCGACCGCGGGTCCTTCGGAAACGATTTCATCAGGGGGCACTCCCGCCGCGTTGATCGCGGGTCTGGCAGTCGTTCGACAAGTGTCCTCCATCGCGCGGCCGTGACAAGGCTCGCGATGCCGGACCGCCCTACCCCCTGGTGCGGGAATCTAGCACGACGCGCTGCTGCTGACCTGCGGCAGCGTCGTCGCGGCGAGGCTACCAGCCAGCGGCAAATGGGTAAGGCGCTGCAAGAGGGAACGAGGTCAAACGCACCAAAACGGTGCTATTGTCTTGTTGAATGCTTTGAAATAGTGCGTCCTGCTGATGAATCGCTACAGGCGGCGATGAAAAATCGCGTCTATGCGCCACAGCGGTGCGCTGGCATACTACGTGCATCCAGTTTGGTCCCCAGAGCCAAACTCCGAGGCCGTCGCGGCGAGCGGCCACGGGGCATCGAGTTCGCTGCATTCCAGGAGAGCCCATGACCACTGCTGCCGACGTTCTCAAGCTGATCAAGGAAAAGGAGGTCAAGTTCGTCGACCTCCGTTTCACCGACACCAAGGGCAAGGAACAGCACGTCACCGTGCCGACCCGCATGGTCGATGAGGCCTTCTTCGAGGACGGCAAGGGATTCGACGGCTCCTCGATCGCCGGCTGGAAGGGCATCCAGGAGTCCGACATGATCCTCATGCCGGATCCCTCGACCGCGGTCGTCGACCCGTTCTACGAGGAGACGACGCTCGACCTGCGCTGCGACGTCATCGAGCCCTCGAACATGCAGGGGTACGACCGCTGCCCGCGTTCGCTCGCCAAGCGCGCGGAGGCGTACCTCAAGTCCACCGGCATCGCGGACGCGTCGATGTGGGGCCCCGAGAACGAGTTCTTCATCTTCGACAACGTGCGCCACGGCGCGTCGATGAACGGCTGCTTCTACGAAGTGGACTCGATGCAGGGCGCGTGGAATACCGGGCGCTCGCTCGAAGGCGGCAACCTGGGCCATCGCCCGGGCATCAAGGGCGGCTACTTCCCGGTGCCGCCGGTGGACACCTACCAGGACCTGCGCACCGCCATGTGCCTCGCGATGGAGGAACTCGGCCTCAAGGTCGAGGTGCACCACTCCGAGGTCGCCACGGGCGGCCAGGCAGAGATCAATGTTTCCGCGAACACCCTGGTGAAGAAGGCCGACGAGGTGCAGATCCTCAAGTACGCGATCCACAACGTCGCGGCCAGCTACGGCAAGTCGGCCACGTTCATGCCGAAGCCGCTCGTCGGTGACAACGGCAACGGCATGCACGTGAACCAGTCGCTGTCGAAGGACGGCAAGAACCTGTTCGGCGGCGACAAGTACGGCGGCCTCTCCGAGCTCGCGATCTACTACATCGGCGGCATCATCAAGCACGCCAAGGCGCTGAACGCGATCTGCAACGCCAGCACCAACAGCTACAAGCGCCTGGTGCCCGGCTTCGAGGCGCCCGTGATGCTCGCCTACTCGGCGCGCAACCGCTCGGCCTCGATCCGCATCCCGCACGTGATGAACCCGAAGGGACGGCGCATCGAGGTGCGCTTCCCGGACTCGACCGCGAACCCGTACCTCTGCTTCGCGGCCATGCTCATGGCGGGCCTCGACGGCATCAAGAACAAGATCCACCCGGGCGATCCCGCCGACAAGGATCTCTACGATCTCGAGCCCGAGGAGGCGAAGCACATACCGACGGTGTGCCACTCGCTCGACATGGCGCTCGAGGCGCTCGACAAGGATCGCGGCTTCCTCAAGGAGGGCGGCGTCTTCACCGACGACGTGATCGACGCGTACATCGGGCTCAAGATGCAGGAGGTCACGCGACTCCGCATGTCGACCCATCCGGTCGAGCTCGAGCTCTACTACAGCGTCTGACGGGACGGCTGGGCTCGCCGGGCGGCAGTGGGCCGCCCGGCGGGCACCCTTCCATCCCTTGACGCATATCCCGGATTACGGGAGGCGCCTTTGTCAGTGCCACAGCCCGGGTCTATGCTCTTCGCCCATGAAGACACGATGGCTGCTGCTGCTTGGATGCCTGCTGGCCTTCGCAAGCCAGGCCCAGGAAGCGAAGAAGGAACTGTGGAAGTGGACGGACGCGAACGGCGTCGTCCATTACTCCGACGTTCCAGGCCCCGGCGCAGTCAAGGTGGACCTTGTCATCAGCGAAAGCCACCCGGCCGCAGCAGCGACGCCGCCGACTGCAGCCCCTGCTGCACCGGCCGCGGCAGCGACGGGACCGAGCTATGCATCCCTCGAGATCTGGCAACCGGAGCAGGAGTCGTCGTTTTTCGGTGCGGACGTAATCGTCAACGTTCGCATCCGGTCGGATCCGGGCGTGGCGCCGAACGACAGGCTGCTCCTGTTCATCGATGGCAAGCGGGTCGAGGGGCCGGAGAACTCGCTGGACTACACGCTGGGCAATCTCGACCGCGGCGCGCATTCGCTGACCGCCATGATTCTCGACACGAAGGGCAAGCAGAAGATCCGCAGCCAGCCGGTCGTGTTCTACATCAAGCAGGTCACGACCATACCGCCGGCCGCAGTCGGTCCGCTCCTGAAGCCGAAGCCGAAAGGCGGCGGATAGCCCGTCCGACGCAGCCACTCCGCCGGCAGGAGGCGTGACGTGGCTGCCGACCCGCGCATCGCCTTCAAGCCGACGACCACCGAGCTGGGCAACCTGCTCGACGGCCAGTCCACGTGCGCCATCTGGCTCGACGCCGACGGCGTGGTCCTGCACCTGAACGAGCCGGCCGAGGACCTGTTCGGCATCAGCCGCAACCAGGCTGCGGGACGCAGCATCCGCGACCTGCTCAAGGCCAACACCGAGCTCGACGGCGTGATCGGTCGCGCACGTGCAGCCGGCGCGCAGTATTCGCGCCGTGAACTGCCGTTCGAAGCCGGCCCGGGCGCCGCGCCGCGCACGCTCGACGTCACCGTGACGCCGTTCGACCAGCCTGGCCGCCCCGGCGGCGCGATCGTCGAGCTCGCGGACGTCACCCAGCACCAGCGAATCCTGCGCGAGAACGCGCTGCTCACCCAGCTCGGCGGCAGCCGCGCGATGGTCCGGCAGCTGGCGCACGAGATCAAGAATCCGCTCGGCGGCCTGCGCGGAGCGGCGCAGTTGCTCGAGCGTCAGCTCAAGGATCCGGCGCTGCACGAATACACGACCGTCATCATCAGTGAGGCGGACCGCCTCGCGGCGCTGGTGGACGCACTGCTCGGGCCGGGGCAGCCGCCGCGCAAGGAGGCCGTGAACATCCACGAGCTGGTGCAGCACGTCGGGCACCTGCTCGCGGCCGAGGCGCCGACCGGTGTCGTGATCGAACGCGACTACGATCCGAGCCTGCCGCGGCTTCGCCTCGACCGGAACCAGGTCATCCAGGCGCTGCTCAACCTCGGGCGCAATGCGATCCAGGCGGTCGGTGCGCAGGGCCGCATCGTGCTGCGGACCCGCGCCCTCACGAACGCGAGCATCGGCAGCCGCCGCTACCGTGTCGTCGTCGCGATCCAGGTCGAGGACGACGGTCCCGGCGTGCCCGCGGATCTCAAGGACACGGTGTTCTATCCGCTGGTCACCGGACGGCAGGGCGGCACCGGCCTCGGGCTCGCCGTCGCGCAGGACCTCGTCGGCCGGCACGACGGCCTGATCGAATTCGACAGCCGGCCGGGCCGCACGGTCTTCACCATCCTCCTGCCCTTCGACAGCAATGAACTCGGCGAAAGCGCTTAACGTCTGGGTCGTGGACGACGACGCCTCGATCCGCTGGGTGCTGGAGCGGGCGCTCAAGCAGGGAGGCATGCACGCGACGGCCTTCGAGGAGGCGGACGCCGTGCTCGCCGCGCTGCGTCGCGAGGAGCCGGACGTGCTCGTCACGGACATCCGCATGCCCGGGCGCAGCGGCCTCGACCTGCTCGAGGAGATCCGCGGCAAGCGGCCGAAGATGCCGGTCATCGTGATGACGGCGCACTCGGACCTCGAGAGCGCCGTCGCGGCTTACCAGGGCGGCGCGTTCGAATACCTGCCGAAGCCGTTCGACATCGACCAGGCGATCGAGCTCGTGCGGCGCGCTGCCGCGCAGAGCCATCGGTCGGAGACCTCCGCCGCCGAGTCACGCCGCATCCCGGAAATGCTCGGGCACGCACCGGCCATGCAGGAGGTGTTCCGCGCGATCGGCCGGCTCTCCCGCTCGAGCATGACGGTGCTCATCACCGGCGAGTCGGGCACCGGCAAGGAACTCGTCGCCCGCGCCCTGCACCGCCACAGTCCACGCGCCGCGAAGCCCTTCATCGCGCTCAATACTTCCGCGTTCACGGCGGACCTGCTCGAGTCCGAGCTGTTCGGTCACGAGAAGGGCGCGTTCACGGGCGCGACGGAACAGCGGCGCGGGCGCTTCGAACAGGCCGACGGCGGCACGCTGTTCCTCGACGAGATCGGCGACATGTCACCGCAGCTGCAGACGCGCCTGCTGCGCGTGCTGGCCGAGGGCGAGTTCTACCGTGTCGGCGGGCAGCTCCCGGTGAAGGTGGACGTGCGCGTGATCGCCGCGACCCACCAGGACCTCGAGGCGCGCGTCAAGGAGGGCCTCTTCCGCGAGGACCTGCTGCACCGGCTCAACGTGATCCGGATCGCGGTGCCGCCGCTCCGCAGCCGGCGCGAGGACATCCCCGAGCTGCTGCAGCACTACCTCGACGTCGCCGCAATGGAGCTCGGCGTGGCGCCCAAGGTGCTGACGGAGGACGCGCAGGCCGCGCTCGTGGCTTTCGAATGGCCGGGAAACGTGCGCCAGCTCGTGAATGCGTGCCGTCGCCTCACGGTCCTGGCCGCCGGTCGGGAGATAACGCGTGGCGACATCCCGGAGGACCTGGGCGGCGGAGGCCACGGAAGTGCCGGGTCGCCGCTCGACTGGTCGCAGGCGCTTGCGAGCTGGGCCCAGGCGCGACTCGCTGCCGGCGGCACGCCGCTGCTCGACGACGCGATGCCGGAATTCGAGCGCACGCTGATCCGGGAGGCGCTCAAGGCCGCGGGTGGCGGGCGCCAGGACGCGGCGAAGCTGCTCGGCTGGGGCCGCAACACGCTCACACGCAAGCTCAAGGAACTCGGGATGGACGAGTGACGGCGGCGCCGCGAGTCGGAACTCGCGGCCGGCGGGATTGTCCGTAGAATGGCGTGCTGCCGGAACAAGACGAACCCCGGCCGGCAAACGCGGGCGTAGCGCACGAAGTGACAGTGCCCCCCGCAGCGCCCGCATCTCATGACGATGACAAGGACACCATCAGGAACCGGGACCGCGCTCGCCGCGGTGCTCGTGTTTTCCGCGGCTGCCACACTCCCTGCTGCTGCGGCTTCACTGGACGATCCCTGGGGCACGGCTCGCGAAGTTGCGGCCAACCCCAGCCGCTATGCACAGCCGTCGCCGGGAACGGCGTGCGACACGCGGGCCACGAGTGGGCCACTGGATCTCGTCTCGGCCGTGACGCTTGCGCTCTGCAACAACCCGCAGACTCGCGTCGCCTGGGCCAACGCACTCGCGCAGGCAGCCCAGGTCGGGACCGCCCGGGCTCCCTACCTGCCGACCGTCACGGCGGACGGCAGCTACGACCGCTCGCGCACGACGGGCAACCGCGCGCAGACCTCGGCCTCGGGTGGTGACTGGGTCAATTCCGGGGACGTGAGCGCGAACGTGTCCTACCTGCTCTACGACTTCGGCGCGCGGGCCGCGAACCTGCGCTCCGCGCAGGAGCTGCTCAACGCGGCGAACGCGATCCAGGACAGCACGGTGCAGTCCGTGATCAGCAGCACCGTGCAGGCTTACTACCAGGTCCAGGGAGCCCTGGCGTCGGTCGCCGCTGCCCGGACGTCCGAGCAGACGAGTCTCGAGAGCCTGCAGGCTGCACAGACGCGCCGTCAGGTCGGCGTCGCGACCCCGGCGGAGGTGCTGCTCGCGCAGACGGCTTATTCGCAGTCCACGCTGGTGCGCGTACGGGCCGAGGGGCTGTCGAGCCAGGCCCGTGGCAACCTCGCCGCGGTGCTCGGGCTCGACGCGAACGCGCCGCTCGAGCTCCTGCCGATGAGCGAGGAGCCGCCGCGGGCGGACGTCGACCAGCGCGTCGGCGAACTGATCAGCGCGGCACGCCTGCGCAGGCCGGACCTCGCGGCTGCAGAAGCGCAGTACCGGGCTGCCCAGGCCGACGTGGAACTCGCAAGGGCGAGCGGCCGGCCCAGCCTGTCGGCGGGCGTCACGACCAATCACCTCATGCCGGAGGGATTCCCGTCCTCCACCGCGTCCACCCTGGGCGTCACGCTGAGCGTGCCCGTGTTCACCGGATTCTCGACGACGTACAGGGTGGCGAACGCCCGGGCGCTGGCCGAGGCGAAGGCCGCGCAGCGTGACCAGGTCAACCTGCAGGTCGCCTACGACGTCTGGAGTTCCTACCAAAGCCTCGTGACAGCTTCCCAGGCCCTGCGGAGCACCTCGGACCTCCTCGCGAGCGCCACCCAGTCGCAGGAGGTCGCGATGGGTCGCTACAAGGCGGGCGCGGGCAGCCTGCTCGACCTGCTGACGGCGCAGTCGTCGCTCGCGGTCGCGCGCCAGGCGCGCGTGCAGAGCCTGTACGACTGGAGCACGTCGCGAGTCGCACTCGCCCTTGCGATGGGCGCTCTCGATGCAGCCACGGTCCGGGACCTCGCGCCCGCGGGACCTTCTCCTTCCAGCCCGACCCAGTCGTCGAGTGCCCCATGACAGCTCGTGCGCGCAAGTTGCTGTTTCTGACCCTGCTGGCCGCCGTCGTCGCAGGCGCCGCGTACGCGTGGTATCGGCACTCGTCCACCGCGGCGGCGGCCGAAGCGTACGAGACCGAGGCGGTCGCGCGCGGCGACCTCGTCCGTTCCGTGTCCGCGAACGGCACGCTGAACCCGGTCACGCTGGTGAACGTCGGTACGCAGGTGTCCGGGACGGTCCAGAAGCTCTACGTCGATTTCAATTCGCGGGTGGAGAAGGGCCAGCTGCTGCTGACGCTGGACGATTCCCTCTATTCCGCCCAGTCGCGACAGAGCCAGGCCAACCTGCGCAATGCGCAGGCTGCGCTCGAGCTTGCGCAGGCGAACGAGGCGCGTGCCCGCGGGCTGTTTGCCAAGGAGTACATCTCGAAGCAGGACCTCGATACGGCGGTGACGGCGGTCAAGTCTGCGCAGGCACAGGTCCAGCTCGCGCAGGCACAGGCGGACAAGGATCGCGTCAACCTCGCGTACACGCAGATCCATTCGCCCGTGTCCGGCATCGTCGTGGACCGGCTGGTCGACGTCGGGCAGACCGTGGCCGCGAGCTTCCAGACCCCGACGCTGATCAAGATCGCGCAGGACCTCACCAAGATGCAGATCGACTCGAGCTTCGCCGAAGCCGACATCGGCGACATCCGGGTCGGCCAGGCCGTGCGTTTCACCGTCGATGCGTTTCCCAACAGGCAGTTCGAGGGCAGCGTCAGCCAGATCCGCCTCAACCCGACGACCGTGCAGAACGTCGTGACCTACGACGTGGTGATTTCGGTGGACAACGCGGACCAGAAGCTGCTGCCGGGCATGACGGCGTTCGTCACCATTGCCGTTGCGAAGCGCGGCAACGTGCTCATGGTCCCGAACGCCGCGTTGCGCTTTCACCCGCGGCAGGAGGCCGCCGCGAATCGCTCGAAGAAGGACGCCTCTGGCGGAGGCAGCCGGCGGGAGGAAAGCAAGGCGGGCCCGATGGGAACGGTGTACGTGCTGCGTAACGGCAAGCCGCAGCCCGTGCGCGTCGTGACCGGCATCACGGACAACCGCCATACGGAGGTCGTCTCCGGCGACCTCGCGGAGGGCGACCTCCTGATCACGGGTTCGACTGCCGACAAGGCCGGCCAGCAGACGCCTCCGTCCGGCGTGCGGTTCCGGGTGATGTGATGCCGGATCGGTCGGCGGTCATCCGCGTCGAACGGCTGAGCAAGCACTACGAGACGCCCGCGGGGCCGTTCCCGGTGCTGAAGGAGATCGACCTCACGGTGCAGCGCGGAGAGTTCGTCGCGGTCATGGGTCCGTCCGGCTCGGGCAAGTCGACGTTCATGAACATCCTGGGCTGCCTGGACCGGCCGAGCTCCGGCGGCTACTGGCTCGACGGCGAGGACGTGAACGGACTCGACGTGGACCAGCGTGCCGGGCTCCGCAATCGCACGATCGGCTTCGTGTTCCAGGGCTTCAACCTGTTGCCGCGCATGACGCTCACGGACAACGTCGCGCTGCCGCTCGTCTATGCCGGCCTTGCGCGCAAGGAACGCGACGGGAGGGCGGTACGGGTTCTCGAGCGCGTCGGCCTGGGTTCGTACGTCGGGTCCTACCCGAACCGGATCTCGGGCGGCCAGCAGCAGCGCGTCGCGATAGCGCGCGCACTGGTGAATGATCCCCGCCTGATCCTCGCCGACGAGCCGACGGGCAACCTCGACAGCCACACGAGCGAGGAGATCATGGCGCTCTTCGGCGAGCTCAATGCCGGCGGCATCACGGTCGTGCTGGTGACCCACGAGCCGGACATCGCGGCCCACGCGCGTCGGCTCGTGCGATTCCTCGACGGCCGGATCGTGCACGACGGCCCGGTCGGCCAGGGCCGGGAGGCGGGCCGGTGATCTCCGGGGTCATGACGGCAGAGGCCTGGCGGGCGATGGGCGCCAACCGGATGCGCACCGCGCTCACGATGCTCGGCATGGTCATCGGCGTGGCTGCGGTCGTGCTGATGATGGCGATCGGGCAGGGGGCGCAGGACGACGTCAAGGCATCCATCAACTCGATGGGCAGCAACCTGTTCATCGTGCTGTCCGGCTCGACCACATCCGGCGGCGTGCGCATGGGCGGTGGCGCCGCGCCCACGCTGACCGTCTCGGACGGCGAGGCCATCGCGGAGTTGCCCGGCGTCGAGGCAGTGGCGCCCGTTCACATGGGCACGGCGCAGCTCGTCTATGGCCCGAACAACTGGAGCACGACGGTGCTGGGTACGACGCCGAACTACGTCGACCTGCGCTCGTGGCCGATCGCGCAGGGGGCGCCGTTCACGGATTCGGACGTTCGCTCCGCCACGCGAGTCGCCCTGATCGGGCAGACGGTGGCCGAGAACCTGTTCGGTGGCGAGAACCCGGTCGGCCGGACGATCCGCATCAAGCAGAACCCGTTCCTCGTCGTGGGAGTGCTGAGCGAGAGGGGCCAGAGCCTCGACGGCCGCGACCAGGACGATACGGTGATGGTGCCGTGGACCACGGCCCAGCGGAAGCTCTTCGGCACGCCATTCCCGGGCGCGGTGCGTTCCCTGATGGTGCGCGCGATCTCCGAAGATGCGATGCCGCGGCTCGAGGGGGCCATGACCGAACTCCTGCGCCAGCGCCATCACCTCCGGCCCGACGCGGATGCCGACTTCATGATCCGCAATCTCACGGCGGTCGCGGAGTCGATGGCCGAGACCACGCGCATCATGTCCCTGCTGCTCGGTGCCATCGCGTCCGTGTCGCTGCTGGTCGGCGGCATCGGCATCATGAACATCATGCTGGTGTCGGTGACGGAGCGGACCCGGGAGATCGGCATCCGCATCGCGATCGGCGCGCGGCCGCGCGACATACGGCAGCAGTTCCTGCTCGAGGCCGTCATGATGTCCTGCGCGGGCTGCCTGATCGGCGTGATGCTGGGCGTCGGTTGCGCCGTCCTCGCGCACTCGCTGGCGCAGACCTCGGTGGTGATCACCGGCAAGTCCATCGTGCTGGCGTTCTGCGTTGCGGCGATGGTCGGGATCTTCTTCGGCTTCTACCCGGCGAACAAGGCGGCGCGGATGGAGCCGATCGCCGCGCTCCGCTATGAATAAATCGGTGCCATTCACCTGATTTCCCGAAATCAGGTAAATGGCACCGATTTATTCAGCAGTAGCAGGCCTGGATGGTCTTCTTCGGTGCGTCGAGCGTGCCGACGAGCTCGGCCACGGACTTCAGTCCGCTGGCGGCCAGGTACTCGGCGATGCCGGCGTTGATCTTCGCGCAGACGAGCGGGTCGTAGAACAGCGCCGTACCGACGCCGACCGTGGTGGCGCCGGCGATGATGAACTCGAGCGCGTCCTGCGCCGACTGGATGCCGCCCTGCCCGATGATCGGGATGCGGAGCGGGCGCGCGACCTCCGCCACCTGCATCACCTTGAGCAGCGCGATGGGCTTGATCGCGGGGCCCGACAGCCCGCCCTGCACGTTGCCGATCACGGGCCGTCGCGTCTTCACGTCGATCGCCATGCCCATCACGGTGTTGATCACCGCGAGACCGTCGCTGCCCGCTTCGATGCACCGGCGCGCGTTCTCCCGGATGTCGGTCTGGTTGGGCGACAGCTTGGTGATGAGCGGCTTCTTCGTCACCGCGCGGCAGGCGGCCACGACGCGCGCCGACATTTCCGGCACGTTGCCGAACTGCACGCCACCTTCCTTGATGTTGGGGCACGAGATGTTGATCTCGATCGCGTCGATGGCCGAGTCCTCGAACCGGCGCGTCGTCTCGACGTAGTCCTCGATGGTCGACCCGCATACGTTCGCGAAGAACCGCGTCTCGCCGAAATCGAGTGTCGGCAGGATCCGGTCCACTACCGCGTCCACGCCCGGGTTCTGCAGCCCGATCGCGTTCAGCATCCCCATGGGCGTCTCGTAGACGCGGTGCGGCGGGTTGCCGAGGCGCGGTTCGCGCGTGGTGCCCTTGAGCACGATCGCGCCGACGTGCGAGTTCGAGAAACCCTCGACGCGGGTGTACTCCTCGCCGAAGCCGACGCAGCCGGAGAGCAGCACGATCGGCGAGGCGAGCTTCAGGCCGCAGAAGTCGACGGCCAGGGAGGCGGGGAGCGGGGCGGACATGCGGCTATTGTAGAAGAATCGGACGGAGGCAATGGCACGCGGGACTGTCGATGCTCCCGCGTCCGCCACGGGATCATTTCGGAGGCGCGGCGCGGGAATCGCTCGCAAGTCGCTGTCCGGGCAGGACGGGGTCGAACTCGATCCGCGCAACCTGCTCCGGCGCGACACCGTAGCGTCGCTGGAGCGCGACCCAGCGCGGGAAGCCATCGAGCTTCCGGCGCAGGATCACGCTGGCAACCGTGAAGTAATAGATGTAGCCGGCGGGCGTCGCCTGCTCGAGTTGCTTCTCGGCCCAGTCGACGGCGAGGTCCCGTTCCCCGAACCAGGCGTAGACCTGCGCCACGTAGAGCGCGTACTCCTGGGCGTTCGTCATGTGCTTGAGCTGCTCGAGCAGATCCGCAGCTTCCCGGCTCCGACCCAGGTCGTGCAGGGCCATCGCCTTGATCCGCATCACGCTGGGGATCGAGAGCGAACGACTGCCTTCCAGGATCGACAGTGCCGCCGCCGGATCACCCATCAGGAGACGGACTACCGCGCGGGTACTCCCGAAGACGCCGGGATCGGCCGTCGCGAGCATGATCCGCTCGGCCTTCTCGAGCATGCCGAGTTGCATGTAGACGTCGACGAGCCGACTGATGCAGATCGTGCACAGCGGATCGCGCTCGACGGCCCTCTCGCCGAGCCGCAGCATCAGTTCCTCGCGACGGATGAGCGTCGCGAAGATGGCGGCGAGGCGCAGCACGTCGCCGTTCGACGGGTCGAGCTCCAGGGAGCGCGTGTGCAGCCTTGCCGCGGCGGCGTGGTCGCGCTCGACGTAGGACTTGCGCAACGCCATCCACGCCAGGCCGCTCGCGTTGTCGGGATCGAGTTCGAGCGCCCTCTCCAGGGCCTCCCGCGAGCGGCGGTCCGCGTCC
Organism: Gammaproteobacteria bacterium; assembly: GCA_012026925.1. Lineage (GTDB taxonomy): Bacteria > Pseudomonadota > Gammaproteobacteria > Steroidobacterales > Steroidobacteraceae > RPQJ01. The sequence continues at coordinate 23,433 of VEPJ01000033.1, forward strand.
TCCGCCGACATGCTCGCGAAGAACGGATCGGGATCCGCCGGTGTCTGGAACCTGTGCTGCCAGTAGAGCATGGCCAGGCCGACCCATGCGTCGGCGTAGTCCGGGTCGATCTCGAGGGCGGCCTTCAGCAGGCGCTCCATGGCCGACCAGTCGCGGTCGGTGCCGACGAAGATCTGTCGCGCCTGCACGTACAGCAGGTATGCCTGCGGGTCGGCGCGGGTGCTCCTGCGGACCTCTCCGAGCAGGGTCGGCCGCAACTGGCTGACCACGGCGACGGCTATCTCGTCCTGTATGGCGAAGATGTCTCCGAGCGGGCGGTCGAAGGTCTGCGACCACAGCTGCGCATCCGTGCGGCCGTCGATCAGCTGGGTCGAGATGCGCAGGCGATCGCCGGACCTGCGCACCGAGCCCTGCAGGACGTGCGTTACGCCCAGTTCCTTGGCGATCGCCCCGATCGTGGTGGACTTGCCCTTGTACGAGAACGCCGAGGTGCGCGAGATGACCCGGAGGTCCGGGACTTTCGCGAGCAGGTCGAGCAGTTCCTCGGCGAGGCCGTCCGACAGGTAGTCCTGCTCCGGATCCGAGCTCATGTTGACGAAGGGCAGCACGACGATCGAGCGGTCGCCGTAGGACTCGAGCCGGGCGGCGCTGCGACCCTCCTCGCGCGCTTCGCTCACCCTCTCCGCGTCACGGGCCGGATCGAGCACGAACTTGTCGACGGCGAAATAGGCGATGCCGAGCGCCAGCAGCACCATGATCAGCCGGTCGAGGAGGCGGTTGGTGCGTATCTCGAGGGCGCTGCCTGGGACGAGGTCGCTTTCCCGCTTCAGGCCCTCGGGCGTCAGCTCGAAGGACCAGGCTGCGACCATCGCCGGGACGAATCCGACGGCCAGGACTATGACGACCACGCGCACCGCGTGCTCGGGAAAGCCGAACAGCGGCAGCACGGTGTCGGCGACCTGGACCAGCAGCCACGCGAGCGCCAGGTAGGCTGCCGCCGCACGGGGAACGTTGCGGCGTCTCAGTTCCGAGAGCATGGTCGGCTCACGCGTCTTGCGGGCGGCGCTCGATCAGCCGGAAATGAACTTCTCCAGGTGCTCGATCGTCTCCTGTTGCTCTTCGATCACGGCGCGCACGAGATCGCCGATCGAGATCATGCCTGCCATGGTCCCGCCCTCGACGACGGGCAGGTGGCGGATGCGTCGCTCCGTCATGATCTCCATGCAGCGCTTGACGCTTTCTCCCGGAGGCACGGTCACGACCGGCGACGACATGATCTGCCAGACGGCCGTCTCGGCCGAGGAGCGTCCGAGCAGGACGACCTTGCGCGCATAGTCGCGCTCGGACACCAGGCCGACGAGCTCCCCGGCCCGCGTGACGGGTAGCGCGCCGACGTGCCGGTCCGCCATGATCTGGATGGCCTCGAGGACAGGGGCGTCGACGTCCACGGACCAGACGTCCTGGCCCTTGCGGGCCAGCAGGTTCTTCACGCGCAGCATGCTTGGCTCCCCCGGGTGTGCGCGAATGGTTCGGCCCGATTCTAAACCCGCGGCGAGGCGCGCATCACGCATCGTCCGCAAGAGCACAGTCGAGACCGTCTTGTTGCACGTCATCCTGCACGAGCCCGAGATCCCGCCGAACACGGGCAACGTGATACGCCTGTGTGCAAACACCGGGGCGCGGCTGCACCTGGTGCGGCCGCTCGGCTTCCGGCTGGACGCGCGCGCCGTGCGCCGTGCCGGGCTCGACTACCGCGAGCTGGCAGACGTCCGGGTCCACGACCATTTCGACGCGTGCCTCGAAGCGCTTGGACGTCCGCGCTGGTTTGCGTTCACGACGCGGGCGGGAGGATCGTTCGCCAACGTGCGCTACGAGCCCGGTGACGCGCTGGTCTTCGGAGCGGAGACGCGCGGGCTACCGCAGGCGCTGCTCGAGGCCTGTCCGGAGGACCGCCTCCTCCGTATCCCGATGCTCGACGGCGCGCGTAGCCTGAACCTTGCGAACGCGGTGGCGGTGGCCGTATACGAGGCTTGGCGTCAGCAGGGATACGCCGGCGGCCGGTGAAACCCGGCCGGGTCGCGCAGGAAGCGGTTCAGCCGGCTTCCGGCCGGATGGCGCGCTTCATGAGTGCGTGCACCGCTTCGCGTGCGGATTCGCCTTCGTAAAGCACCCGGTACACCTGTTCGCAGATCGGCATGACGACGCCGTGGCGCTGCGCCACTTCGTGCACGGCCCGCGCAGCCAGCACGCCTTCGACGACCTGCCCGATCTCGGCCTGTGCCTGCTCGAGCGTCTTGCCCGCGGCCAGGAGCAGGCCGCAGCGCCGGTTGCGCGACTGGTCGTCGGTGCAGGTGAGCACCAGGTCGCCGAGCCCCGCCAGGCCCATGAACGTCTCGCGCTTCGCGCCGAGCGCGATCCCCAGGCGCATCATCTCGGCGAGGCCGCGCGTGATCAGGGCGACGCGCGTGTTGGCGCCGAACCCGAGTCCGTCCGAAGTGCCCGCCGCGATGGCGAGCACGTTCTTGACCGCGCCGCCGACCTCGACGCCGGTCATGTCGCTCGAGGCGTAGGCGCGGAATTTCTCGTCCGACAGGCTGCGGGCCAGCGCCATCGCGTAGTCGCCGTCGCGCGACGCCACGGTCATCGCGCTCGGTAGCCCTGCGCCCACCTCCCTGGCGAACGTGGGACCCGACAGCACCGCCGTCGGTACCCCGGTCCCTAGGACCTCGTCCGCGACTTCGTGCGGGAGCCTGCCCGTCGCGAGCTCGAAGCCCTTGGTGGCCCATGCCACCCGCTGCCCCGGTCGCAGCAGCGGCCTCGTGCGCTCGAGCACTTCGCGGAAGGCATGGCTCGGCACGACCACGAGCAGCTGGTCCGCCTGCGTGACGGCCCGCTCGAAGTCGTGCTCGATCTCGACGCGGTCGGGCAGCGTGACGCCCGGCAGGTAACGGTTGTTGACCCGCGTGCGGGTCATGGCCGCGAGCTCGTCCGTCTCGATGCCCCAGAGGATCGTGCGGTGGCCGGTGCGCCCGAGGTGCACCGCCAGCGCGGTGCCCCACGAGCCCGAGCCGAGCACGGCCACGGTCGGCTTCGGCCCGGGCGATGCGGCCTGCTCCGGGGCACCCACGGTGGAGGCGCCCTCAGTTGACGGAGGCGGCCGCCTGCTGCTGCTGGGCCGCGCGCGCGTGGAGCCCTTCGAACGTCACGAGCGGCAGGAGGAACGGCGGGAAACCGCCCTTGGTGACCAGGTCCGAAATCGTCGTGCGGGCGAACGAGAGCAGGTAGTTCGGCGCGACGATGCTCAGCACCTGGCCCAGGTCGTTCGCGGACAGGTTGCGGATCATGAAAGCGCCGGCCTGCTGCAGCTCGAGCAGCCACACGGTCTTGTCGCCGACCTTGGCTTCGAGGTTCACCTGCAGCACGACTTCGTGCATGTCCTGCGCGAGCGCGGCGGCGCGCGTCGAGAGGTTCAGGTTCACGGACGGGTTGCCTTCGCCGCCGGCCATGAAAGGACCGTTCGGCGCCTCGAAGGAGCAGTCCTTGATGTAGACCGCCTGCGGGTTGATCACCGGCGCATTCGGGTCCGCGGCGGTCGAGTTCTGGCTGTTCGGTTGGGTCATGGTCTCGTCCTGTCTCAGGTGTTCCGTGTATTGCGTGGGGCCGCTCGAGCGCGGGGTCGTTCAGGCGTGTCCGAGCAATCTGTCGAGCTCGCCCGACTTGTCGAGGGCATAGAGGTCGTCGAAGCCGCCGACGTGGCGGTCGCCGATGAAGATCTGCGGCACCGTACGGCGGCCGCCGCTGCGGGCGAGCATCGCCTGGCGCTCGGCCGGGTCCTCGTCCACCTTGATCTCGCGAAAGGCGGCGCCCTTGCGCTCGAGCAGCGCGCGCGCCCGCTCGCAGTACGGGCACCAGGCCGTCGAGTACATCACCACCCCGGTCTCGTCGCCCATCGCGCCAGCCCTCACTTGCCCTTGGCGTCCGACTTCACGAGCGGCAGGTTGTCCGCGCGCCACGCCTGCAGGCCGCCGCGCAGGTTCACGACCTTCGTGAACCCCTGGGCCTGCAGGACCCGGGCGGCCGCGCCGGAGCGCATCCCGCTCTCGCAGCACGTGATCACGACCTTCTCGCGGTACTTCTTCAGCGTCTCGGCGCTGCTCGCGAGCTGCTCCTGTGGAATGTGCTTCGCGTCGATCACGTGACCGCCGTCGAACTCCGCCTGGCTGCGCACGTCCACGAGGACGGCGCCCTGGTTGAGCAGGCGGACTGCGTCCATCGGGCCCACCGACTGGCCGCCGCTGCGGGCCCGGCTGATCTCGTAGACCAGCGCCGCGATGGCGAGCACCACCGTGCCTCCCACGAGGAACGGGTGCCGGGCGACGTATTCGAGGAGACGGTCCATGGGTGGGGCGGGAAAAAGAGGGTCGCGGATTATAGCAGCCCCGCCGACACGCTAGACTTGCGCGCTCTTGACCCGCCTGGAAGCCCGATCGAGGCATGTTCCGCCACCGTTCTGCCAGCCCCCGCCGCGAAAAGCCGCTGCGCCGGCCCACCAGGGTCGTCGCCGTCGCGGTGTGCGCGGCATGGGTCGTGGCGGCGGTTCCGGCGCTGGCCGCGCAAGGCAAGGCCACCCCGGCCCAGAAGGAGGCCGAGCTGCGCAAGGTCAATTCCCGGATCGAGAAGGTCCGCAAGGACGTCAACGAGGACATCGAGAAGCGCGACAAGCTGAGCGTCCAGCTGCGCGATGCCGAGCTCGGTGTGCAGGCGGCCCGCAAGAAACTCGACGAGATCCGGGCGCAGCGCATCGCGAGCGAGGCGCGGCTGGCCGATCTCGAGAAGGAGCAGGCCGATCTCGAGAAGGCGCTCGCGGGCGAGCGTGGTGCGCTCGCGGGCGAGCTGCGCGCGGCGTACGTGAACGGCCGCGAGGAGGAGCTCAAGCTCCTGCTGAACCAGGAGGACCCGGCGACCTTCGGGCGCATGCTCGAGTACTACGGCTACTTCGGTCGCGCGCGCGCCGAACGCATCAACAGCATCAAGGACAAGCTCGAGCACCTCCGCCTCGTGCGCGAGAAGATCGCGGAGGAGCACCAGCGGCTCGCCGACCTCGAGGCCAACCAGGAGCGCGAAGTCGCCGCGCTGCGGTCGGCCCAGGACCAGCGGTCGAAGGCCGTCGCCGCCATCAGTACGCAGATCAGGCAGAAGGGCGGCGAACTCGAGCGTCTCGAATCCCAGGCGAAGTCGCTGGAAAAGCTGATCGCGGACCTCCGCAAGGCACTCGAGGACGTGCCGGTCGCGAAGCAGGCGCCCTTCGAGCCGCTCAAGGGCAAGTTGCCCTGGCCCGTGCAGGAAGGGAAAGTCCTCGCACGGTTCGGCCAGCCTCGTGCGGGCGGTTCCATGCGCTGGCAGGGCATGCTCATCGGTACGGACCGCGGAGCCCGGGTGCGCGCGCCGTTCGCCGGGCGCGTGGTGTACGCCGACTGGCTGCCGGGCATGGGACTGATGATCGTGCTCGACCACGGCGGCGGCTACCTGAGCCTCTACGGGCACAACGAGGAGCTCTTCCGCAAGGTGGGCGAGCCGGTGAGCGGCGGCGACGTGATCGGCGCGGTGGGGGACACCGGTGGCCACAACCAGCCGGCGCTTTATTTCGAAGTGCGCCGGGGTCGCCAGCCGGTCGATCCGGAGATCTGGCTGCAGCGTCGCTGACGCACCGCATTATGTTCAATCAACATCTGCCGGGCGAAGGCCGCGAGCGATGCGTCCGGATAGACTGAGGCGCACGTCAAGGATTCGCGCGCGCGCGATCAAGGAAGATGCATGAGTAAGCCGCACGGCTTGAACGAGCGACCAGGACTCCGCATGCAGATTGTCGAGGCGCTGCCCGACGCGCCGGCACCTATCAGCGCTACTTCGCTGGACCCGTACGGCCAGCTGATCAAGATGCTGATGCCACGCGCGCAGTCCATCGCGATCTACGATCGCATGGGGCTGCCGGTCTGGCTGAACGACGGGCTCGACTCGCCCGAGTTGCACCGGCTGCTGCAGGAATCGCTGGCCCAGGAACTCGGGCGGGAGTCACGCAGGGACGGCTTTACGGAGCCCGTGGACAGCGACCACTCGGCCCACGTGTTCCTGCTGCGGGACTCGGATGGCGCACTGCTCGGCGCCGTCGGCATCGTCTCGCGCGAGTCCACCCAGCGTGCCGAGACGCGGCCTTTCTCGCTCGTGCATGGCCTGCTCAGGCCGGCACTCGAGTGCCTGACCCGCGAACTCGCGTCCCAGTACAGCATCGGCGACCTGCAACGCAGCCTCATGGTCCGTGACCGCGACCTCGAGCTGCTGCTCGGCGCAACCGCCGCGGACGCCCCGACCGCCGAAACCACCGACGACTTCGGCCAGATGCTGCAGGGCTGCGTGGACCATCTCGGCTGCAGCATCGGCGCGCTCATCATCCCGGACAAGAACATCGCGGTCTGCCGCACCGGCAAGGGCACTTCGCCGCGATCCGGCGCCGAGGTGCTGACCCGGACGCACCGGCACCTGCTCGCCTGGACGCAGTTGCATCGCCAGGCGATGACGTCCAACCGGCCCGGCGACGAGGTCCACGGCGGCGCCGTGCCGTACAAGATCCTCTCGTGTCCGGTCATGCACGGCGCGCAGCGCGTGCTGGGCATCCTGGCGCTGTTCAAGCCGATGGCCGCCGCCGATTTCGACCTGCGGCAGGTGCGGCTCGTGGAACTGCTCGCGCGTCGCGTGGCGTACATCCTGATGAACGCCTACGACCCGACGACGGGTCTCCTCACCCGCCCGGCCTTCGAGAAGCGCGCCCAGGCGCTACTTGCGCCGGATATCGCGAGTTCGAACCACTGCGTCATCTACGTCGACATCGACCGGCTCCACGTCCTGAACGAGAACCTCGGCATGCACGTCGGGGACGAGGTCATCGTGCGCGTGGCCGACGTCATCCGCCGCAATCTCACCCCGCGCATGCTGGCCGCGCGCATCTCGGGCGACCGCTTCGCGCTGTTCGTCGGCGACGCGTCGCTCGACACGGCGCAGACGATCGCGGAGAACCTGCGCGACGGCCTCGAGCGGCTCGAGTTCGTGGCCGGCACGCAGCCCGTCGACGTCTCGGCGAGCTTCGGCGTGGCCCGCGTCCTGGAGGGCAAGCACCCGCTCTCCCATGCGCTGGCCGCCGCCGAGATTGCGTGCAAGGCCGCCAAGGACCGCGGTCGCGACCGGGTCGAGGTGTACGAGGAAAGCGACCAGAGCATCGTGCGCCGCTATACCGACGTGACGCTGGTCGGCACGCTGCGTCGCGCGCTGGCCCAGGACCGCTTCCGCCTCGAGGCCCAGGCCATCGTGCCGCTGAACGGCGCCGCGAGCGGGCCGAAGTACGAGCTGCTCCTGCGCATGACCGACGAGGCGAACGAGAGCATCTCGCCGGAGAAATTCCTGTCCGCGGCGGAGCGCTACCAGCTGGCGCCCGCGATCGACCGCTGGGTCGTGCGGCGCGTCCTCACCACCCTGGCGCCGTACGCGGACCCGTTGCGACGGCTCGGCGCCTGCTTCGCGGTCAACATCTCGGGCCAGTCGCTGGGCGACCAGGAGTTCTCCGCGTTTCTCGAGGGCCAGCTGCGCGAGAGCGCGCTCCCGTCCCACCTGCTCACCTTCGAGCTGACGGAGACGGCGGCAGTCGCGAACATCGTGCGAGCCGAGGCGCTCATCCGTCGCCTGCGCGAGCTCGGATTCGGCGTGGCGCTCGACGACTTCGGCCGCGGCCTGAGCTCCCTCACCTACCTCAAGACGCTTCCCGTCACGACGCTCAAGATCGACGGCAGCTTCGTCCGCGACGTGGTCGGCGACGACCGGTCGCAGGCCATGCTGAGCGCCATCGTCCGGCTCGCGCAGGCCATGGGGCTCGCGACCGTCGCGGAATGCGTCGAGAGCGACCCGATCCGCGACATCGTCCAGCGCCTGGGCGGCGAATTCGGCCAGGGCTTCTCCATCGGGCGCCCGATCCCGCTCGAACGCGTGATCGGCGGGCTCACCGGCGATAAACTCGGGTCCGGCAAGGTAATCGCCCAGACCGCTTGACCCGTTCCGTCCATACCGCCCTGTCCGTGCTGGCCGGTGTCGCCATCGGTGCCGGAATCATGCTCGTGCGCGGCGTGCTGGCGGACCGGCATGTCGCCACGCCGCCCCCGGCCCCGCCTCCGGTGACGGCAAAGGCCCCGGCGCACGAATTGCTCGACGAGGTCGCGGACCGCGTCCGTCGCGAGTACGTCGATCCGGTCGCCCCGGGCACGCTCGAGCAGGCCGCCGTCAAGGGCATGGTCGAAAGCCTCGATCCGCACTCGGCCTTCCTCGACCGCTCCGAATACGACGAAATGCGTGTCAGCACGGCGGGCAGCTATTCGGGCGTCGGCATCGAGGTGGCCGAGGACGAAGGCCGCATCGTCGTCATGAACCCGATCGAGGGTTCGCCGGCGGAGCGCGCGGGAGTGCGTGCCGGCGACGTGCTCGTCGAGGTGGACGGACAGCCGGTCGAGCCGCGCAGCCTCGACGCCACCATCGACCGCATGCGCGGCGCCGCGGGATCGCACGTCCGCATCGTCGTCTCCCGCAAGGGCGAGCCCGAGGCTCTGCCGTTCGATCTCGAGCGCTCCGAGGTCCACGTGCACACGGTGCAGGCTGCGCCGCTGCCGGGCCGCTACGGTTACGTTCGCATCACGCATTTCAGCGACTCGACGCCCGGCGACCTCGACAGCGCGCTCGAGGCGCTGCAGGCCGCGGAAAAGATTCCCTTGCGCGGCCTCGTGCTCGACCTGCGCGACAACCCGGGCGGCGTGCTCGAGTCCGCGGTCGGCGTCGCCGATTCCTTCCTCGATTCGGGCATGATCGTCCGCGCCGACGGTCGCACGCCCGACGCACGGTTCGAGATGGATGCAACCGCGGGCGACCTGCTCGCAGGTGCACCCGTCGTCGTGCTCGTGGACCGCGGCTCGGCGTCGGGCGCCGAGATCGTGGCGGGCGCGCTGCGTGACCACGGGCGCGCGACGCTGATGGGCGAGCGCACGTTCGGCAAGGGATCGGTGCAGACGGTGATGCCGTTGAGCAACGGCGAGGCGCTCAAGCTCACGACGTCGCGTTACTACACGCCTTCGGGCCGGTCGATCCAGGAACGCGGGCTCGAGCCCGATGTCCGGATTGCCGGCCTCGGCCATCCGACGCCACACGGCTTCGACCGCGCCGTCGGCAGCGATCCGGCCGTGCGGTCGGCGCTGCAGTACCTGCGGGACCGCACGCTCGACACCCACGTCGCGCTCGCGGGCGGGCGCTGACGCGCACCGGGGGCCCGGCCGTGGCGCGTGTGCTCGTGCCGCTGGCGCAAGGCTTCGAGGAAGTCGAGGCCGTCACGATCGTGGACCTGCTGCGGCGCGCGGGCATCGAGGTGCGCACGGCGTCGCTCGCGGGCAGCCAGGTAACCGGGTCGCACGGGATCACGCTCGCGGCGGACATGCTGCTCGACGACGCGGTGGCCGCCGACTACGACATGATCGTGCTGCCGGGCGGCATGCCCGGGTCCGATCACCTGAAGAAGGATGCGCGCGTCGTCGCCCTGCTGCGGCAGTTCGCGGCGGAGGGCCGTTTCACCGCGGCCATCTGTGCCGCGCCGGGCGTGCTCGCGCATGCGGGCCTGCTCGACGGGCGAGAGGCGACGAGCTTCCCGGGATTCCTGCGCGACGACTCGGCGCCCGGCCTGCGACTCAGCGAGGCGGCCGTCGTGGTGGACGGCAAGGTCGTCACCTCGCGCGGACCGGGCACTGCGATCGAGTTCAGCCTCGCGTTGATCGAGCTGCTGGTCGACAAGGAGGCGGCCGACGCGGTCGGCGCCCGCCTGCAGCGCAATCGCGCCGTCTGACGAAATCCTTCGCTGCGGCCTCGCTGCGCGGCGTCAGAGCAGCGACTTCGCGGCTCCCAGGAGCGCGCCGATCAGCAGCACGAAGACCGGCGCGACGCTCATGCCGAAGCCGAACTCGCGTTTCGCCGGGTCAGCCACGTAACCGCGGAGGTAGAGGATCCGGCCGAGGATGTAGATCGCGCCGAGGATCGCGCCCCACACCGGGCTGACGTACCGCCCGAAGAGCCAGATCGCCGGGACGAACACCACGAGCAGTTCCATCGTGTTGTAGTGCACGCGGAAATAGCGGTCGAACACCTCGTGACCGCTCGTGGCCGGCGCCTTCACGCCGTAGCGACCCCGGGCGCGGCCGACGAGCATGCCGAACACGACGAATTCCATGAGTGCGAGCGCGATGACGACCGCGACGATCTCCATCCGGATCTCCCCTGTCACGTCCGATTCATGAGGCGTGCAGATTCCATTACCATTCGTGCTGCGTCAACGGCCGCCGGCCGTGGCTTCCGGAGGAGTCGCAGAGATGGTCGGATTCCTGCTTCGTGCCGCGATCTCGGCGCTGGGCCTGTGGGTGGCGAGCGAGATCTTCAGCGGGCTCAGGTTCGAGTCGCCGTCCAAGCTGATCGTCGCGGCCCTGCTGCTCGGGATCGTGAATGCCGTGGTGCGCCCGCTCGCCTTCGTCCTCACGCTGCCGCTCACGGTGCTGACGCTCGGGCTGTTCCTGCTCGTGCTGAACGCCGGCATGGTAGCGCTCGTCGCCTGGATCGTGCCCGGTTTCGAGATCTCGGGGTTCTGGACCGCGGTGGGCGCGGCACTGATCGTGAGCCTCGTCTCGTGGGCGGCTTCGAGCGCCATCGGCGGCAACGGCAGGGTCGAGGTCTTCACCATCCGGAAATAGTAAATCGGTGCCATTCACCGAATTTCCGCAGCGCCGGAAATTCAGTGAATGGCACCGATTTACTACGCCAGGCGGCTCGGCAGGGTCACGAGCGCCACGCCCACCAGCGCGACGAGCATGCCAGCGATCTGGGCGGCCTCGAGCGCCTCGCCGAGGACGGCCCAGCCGAGTACCGCCGCAATCGCCGGATTGACGTAGGCGAACGTGCCGACGCGATCCGCGGGCGAGTGCTTCAGGAGCCACGTGTAGGCGGTGTAGGCGAGCGCCGAGCCGAACACAGCGAGGTACGTCATCGCCGCGACGCCGCCGGCGCTCCAGTTCCAGCGCGGCAGCTCCCCCAGCGCAATGCCGCCGAGCGCCAGCCACGCGCCGCCGAGCAGCATCATCACCGCGTTGAAGGCGACCGGGCCGATCGGCAGCCCGGCATTCCGATACAGGATCGTCCCGACGGCCCACGACAGGCTGGCGATCAGCACCAATGCCTGCCAGGCGAAGTGTCCCGACGGCGTGGAATCCCGCGGCCAGACGAGAAGTGCGACGCCGACGAGGCCCAGCAGCAGGCCGAGCGTTCCCCGCACGGTCAGCTTGTGACCCTTGGGTCCGAGCGCGCCGAGCCAGGCGATCCACAGTGCCGAACCCGCGGAGAGCAATGCGCCCTCGTTCGACGGCAGGTGCTGCAGCGCTCGCGTGCTGAGGCCGTTGCTGAAGGTGATCATCAGCAGCGAGAAGACCAGCATGTAGCGCCATTCGCGCGCCGTGCGCGGGAACCTTTCACGCAGGAAGATCGCGACGACCGCGAGCAGGGCGCCTGCGAGGAGGAACCGTCCGCCGGCAAAGAGTGCCGGGGGCAGCGAGCGCACTCCGACGCGGATCGCGAGGAACGTCGAGCCCCAGACGAGGTAGATCGTCGCGAAGGCGGCGATGATCTTGAGTCGCAGCCGCGGATCGCCGTCGTCCGGCGCGGTCACGCGCGGCGCGTCGCCGTCCGGTACAGCCACACCGCGAGCCACGCGACGATTGCAAGTCCCAGCCAGCCGCCGAACTGAAGGCCTTGAGGCAGCGCGAGCACGTCGGCGCGGCCGGACACCACGATCGGGACGGCGATGATGATGCCCATCAGGGCCTCGCCGGTGATGAGGCCCGCCGCGAACAGCATGCCGTTGCGCCCCGCGCGCTCGGCCTCTTCACCGCCGCCGAGCTTGCGCTCGACGAGATGCGCGATGAGACCGCCCGCGAAGATCGGCACGGAGAGCTCGAGCGGCAGGTAGATGCCGACGGCGACCGCGAGCACGGGAGCGCGGAAGTTCGAGCCCCGCTGCTTGAGCCACTGGTCCCAGGCGATCACGGCCGCGCCGATCAGCGCGCCGATCGAGATCATTCCCCACGGCAGCTTGCCGCCGAACATGCCCTTTGCGACCGACGCCATGAGCGTCGCCTGCGGTGCGAGCAGCGGGTTGGGGTGGTCCGCCGTCGGCACGCCGATGCCGTACGCCTTGAGCAGCAGGTTGAGCACGGGTGCCATGACCATCGCGCTCGAGGCGGCGCCGATCGCGAGCATCACCTGCTGGCGCCAGGGCGTGGCGCCCACGATGTAGCCGCACTTCAGGTCCTGCAGGTTGTCGCCACCGATGCAGGCAGCGCAGCAGACGACCGCGCCGATCATGATCGCGGCCACCGGCCCGAGCGCAGCGCCGCGGCCCATGAGCAGCAGCAGCACGCGCGACGCGAACAGGATCGTGCAGATCGTGATGCCGGAGACCGGGTTGTTGGACGAGCCAACGAGGCCCGCCATGTACGCGGACACCGAGCAGAACAGGAAGCCCGCGACGATCATGATGATCGTCATCGGCAGGCTCACGGCGACGCTGCCCACGATGTTCTGGTAGAGCGCGAAGAGCGGCAGCGTGAAGAGCAGGGTTCCGATCAGGATCGCCTTCATCGGCAGGTCCTGTTCCGTGTGCGCGAGGCCCTTCGCTGCGCCGGCGCGCGCGGCAGCCAGCCCGCTCCTGATGCCGGAGAGCAGCGAGTCGCGGATCGAGATGAGCGCCCACACGCCGCCGACGAGCATGGCGCCGACGCCGAGATAGCGGATCTGCGCAGACCATATCGCGCCCGCCGCGTCTTCCGCGCTGGCGCCGGCGAGGCTCGCCGCGAGGTCCGGATTGCCGTCCAGGAAGAACGCGCTGTAGATCGGGATCGCGACGTTCCAGGAGATCATGCCGCCGATCAGCACCAGCACGCCGATGTTGAGCCCGACGATGTAGCCGACGCCGAGCAGCGCGGGCGAGAGGTTCGTGCCGAAGTAGGCGATGCCCTTTCCCAGCCACGCTCCGGCTGCGGCCGTGTCCGGAAACAGGCGCAGCCCGCTGGCCGCCGCGAGCTTCGCGAAGCCGCCCCCCAGGGCCGAGGCCCCGAGGATCTTCACGCCCTGCTCGGGGTTCTCGCCCGCCTTGAGCACCTCGGCCGCCGCCTTGCCCTCAGGGAAGGCGAGTGCCTGGTCCACGATCAGCGCACGGCGCAGCGGCACGGAGAAGAACACGCCGAGGATGCCGCCGAGCCCGGCGATCGCGAGCACCCACAGGTACTGGAAGTCGGCCCAGTGGCCGAGGATCACCAGCGCCGGGATGGTGAAGATGACGCCGGACGCGATGGACGACCCGGCGGATGCGCCCGTCTGCACGATGTTGTTCTCGAGGATCCCGCCGCCGCCGAGGACGCGCAGCACGGCCATCGAGACCACGGCCGCCGGGATCGCCGAGGCGATCGTCATGCCGGCGAAGAGGCCGAGGTAGGTGTTCGCGGCGGCCAGGATCACCGCCAGCACGATGGACAGTGCGACGGCGCGGAAGGTCAGCTGCGGGGCGACGGCCTGGTTCATGTGCATGTCCCGGCGTTCAGTGCTTGACGTTCTCCGCACCGTGCATCCAGCGGATCAGGGTGCCCGACAGCGCCCACAGCACGATCGCGAACACGAACAGGGTGCCGGCGAGGCCGCCGAAGATCGTGAGTTCGCCGAGGCTCTCGGCGAACGATCCGATGATGCCCGCGAGCCAGTTCGCGACGAAGTTGATCAGGAACCACACGCCCATCATCAGCGACGCGAGGCGGAGCGGCGCGAGCTTGGTCACCATCGAGAGGCCGACCGGGGAGATGCAGAGTTCGCCCGTGGTGTGGAAGAAGTACGCGATCACGAGCCAGGACATGGCCGCCTTGTGTCCGCTGGCGGACTCGAGCGCGGCGGCCACCATCGCGAGGAACCCGACGCCCGTGAGGACGAGGCCGAGCACCATCTTGCGCGGCGTCGCCGGGTTCCTGCCCCGCTTGCCGAGTGCGCCCCAGATCGCGGAGAAGATCGGCGCGAGGACGACGATGAAGAGCGGATTGAGCGACTGGAACCAGCCGGCGGGCACCTCGAAGCTGCCGATCATGCGGTCCGTCTTGTCGTTCGCGTAGAGGTTCATCAGGCCGCCGGCCTGCTCGAACGCCGCCCAGAACAGCACGACGAACACGAACAGCATGAAGATCACCCGCAGCCGGTCCACCTCGTCGGAGGTGAGCGGCTCGTGCTTGCCGCCGGATGCGGCAAGCGAGCGCTGGGCGGCCGGCACCTTGCCGATGTCGCCGAGATAGCGCTGCGCCAGGACGAGCTGGATGATCACGGAGAGGATCATGCCGACGCCCGCCGCGAAGTAGCCGGCGCGCCAGCCGTAGACGGGGTTCTCGCCGAGCGTCGAGCAGACGAGCGGCGCGAGGAACGCGCCGGCGTTGATGCCCATGTAGAAGATCGTGAACGCGCCGTCGCGCCGCGCATCGCCTTCCTCGTACATGTCGCCGACCATCGTCGAGATGTTCGGCTTGAAGAAGCCGTTGCCGAGCACCAGGATCACGAGGCCGACGTAGAAGAGGCTCAGGTTGCCCGGGATCGCCGAGGCGAGCGTGAACTGCCCGACCGCCATCAGCAGGCCGCCGATGATCACGGACTTGCGCTGGCCGAGGTAGTTGTCGGCCAGCCAGCCGCCGATGAGCGGCGTGAAGTACACGAAGCCGGTGAAGAGTCCGTAGAGCTTGAGCGCCTCCGACTGCGACCAGCCGAAGCCCGGGTTCGTCGCCTCGACGCCGGCCACCAGCGACAGCACGAGCAGCGCGCGCATGCCGTAGTAGCTGAAGCGCTCCCACATCTCGGTGGCGAACAGCAGGAAGAGTCCCTTGGGATGGCCGAGCCAGGTTTCCCGCGTCACGGCGGGCAGGGCGGTGCTGGACATGGGTTTTTGCTTCTACTTCAAGTGTTTGCGCGGCGTCGCGCGAGGCCCGCAAGTCTAGCGGAAATTCGGTGCCATTCACCGGTTTTCCGCCAGCGGAAAACCGGTGAATGGCACCGAATTTCCGGCTATCGCACGCCGCCCATCAGCCGCGTCACCGGCCGGCTGATGAGCAGCAGCACGACCCCGACGCCCACGCCGTACAGGACGATGTCCATGTAGCGCCCGGGCATGGCGGCGAGGTTGTCCGCATCGAAGGTCCCGGCGATCAGCCCGGCCGTCAGCTTGCCGAGCGAACTCGCGAGGAACCACACGCCCATCATCTGGCCGACGAAGCGCGCGGGCGCGAGCT
>VEPJ01000177.1 GCA_012026925.1 Gammaproteobacteria bacterium
CGGTGCCCTCGAGCTGCGCCTGCAGGTCGCGGAAGTTCTGGTCCGACTTGAGCTCCGGGTATTTCTCGACGACCACCATCAGGCGCGACAGCGCGCTCGACACCTCGCCCTGCGCCTGCTGGAACTGCTTCAGCGACTCGGGGTCGTTCGCGTCCACCTTGACCTGCGTCGCCTTGGCGCGCGCCTCGGTCACGCCGATGAGGACGGCCTGCTCCTGGGCGGCGAAGCCCTTCACGGTATTGACGAGGTTGGGAATCAGGTCGGCGCGGCGCTGGTACTGGTTCACGACCTCGGACCAGGCCGACTTCACCTGCTCGTCCTGGACCTGCAGCGTGTTGTAGCCGCAGGCGGAGAGGAACAGGCTCGCGACGACGAGCGAGGCAATCTTCAAGAAACGCATGGATCGTCCTCCTGACCCTGGGTCGGTCTGCAAACGTCCCCAGGGCACATTATGGGGCGAGCGCACCAAATCTCCACCACGCGCCAGCCCGGCGCCGGCCCTCACCAGATCTGGACGCGCTGGTCCGGGGGCAGGTAGAGCTTGTCGCCGGGCTTGACGTCGAAGGCCGCGTCGAACTGCGCCATGTTGCGGACGATGCCATTGACCCGGAACTCGGACGGGCTGTGCGGGTCCGTGAGGAGGCGCTTGCGGAGCTCGTCCTCGCGGTACTTGCGTGCCCAGATCTGGGCCCAGCCGATGAAGAACCGCTGGTCGCCGCTGAAACCGTCGAGCACGGGCGCGTCCGCGGCGCCGGGCGTGGCCCGGTACGCCCGGTAGGCGATCGCGAGGCCCGACAGGTCGCCGATGTTCTCGCCCAGCGTCAGCTTGCCGTTGACGTTCATGCCCGGCAGCGGGCTGAACGCCGAGTACTGGTCGGTCAGTCGGCCGGCGCGCGCGCGGAACTTCGCGTCGTCGTCGGCCGTCCACCAGTCGCGCAGCGTCCCGCTGCCGTCGAACTGCCGGCCCTCGTCGTCGAAGCCGTGGCTGATCTCGTGTCCGATCACGGCACCGATGCCGCCGTAGTTCACCGCGTCATCCGCCCGCGCGTCGAAGAACGGCGGCTGCAGGATCGCCGCCGGGAACACGATCTCGTTCGACAGCGGGCTGTAGTACGCATTCACCGTCTGCGGCGTCAGCTCCCACTCGGTGCGGTCCACCGGCTTGCCGAGCTTGGCGAACTCGTGGCGGCGGTTCGCCTCGCGCGTGCCCATCACGTTCGCGACGAGCGCGTCGCGGCGGATCGTCACGTCGGGGCTCGGCTGCCACTTGTCGGGGTAGCCGATCTTCACCGTGATCTTCGCGAGCTTGTCGTGCGGCGCGCGGCGCGTCTCCGGTCCCATCCACTCGAGCTGGTCGATCGACGACCCGAAGGTCGCGAGGAGGTTCTTCACGAGCGCCGTCATCCGCTCCTTGGACTCGGGCGGAAAGAACTTCTCGACGTACAGCCTGCCGAGCGTTTCGCCCATCACGAAGTCGACCTGCTGCAACGCGCGCTGCGAGCGCGGGCGCATCTCCGGGATGCCCGTCAGCGTGCGCTCGCGGAAATCGAAGGCGGCCTGCTCGAACCGGCCGCCGATGAGCGGCGCGTAATCGTCGATCACGTGGACGCGCAGGTAGTCCTTCCAGGTCTCCAGCGGCACTTCGCGGATGGCGTCGGCCAGCGCCGCGAAGTACGTGGGCTGGCCGACGATCAGCTTCGGCTGCCCCGCAATGCCCGCACCTGCGAGCCACGCCGGCCAGTCGAAGCCGGGCGTGAGTTTCGCGGCAGCCGCGAGGTCTTGCGGGTTGTACGCCTTCACGGGGTCGCGCAGCTCGTCCTTCGGCCACTGCGCATTTGCCAGCCTCGTCTCGAGCGCCAGCACGTTCTTCGCCGTGGCCGCGGCATCCGGGCGACCCGCCAGCGTGAGGAGGTCGCGGACGTAGGCCTCGTACTTGCCACGGACCTCGGCGAAGCGTCCCTCGTTCTTCAGGTAATAGTCGCGGTCGGGCATCCCCAGCCCGAACTGGTCCACGTACAGCGCATTGGCGTCCGGGCGCTTCGCATCCGCGCGCACGCCCGCCACCATGGGCGCCGCGACGCCGAAGGGCTGGAGCCCGGAACCGTTGGGCGCCGGCACGACGAGCCGCAGCTGGGCCCGGCCGAAATACCGCGCGAGCGCGTGGCGGTCGTGGATCGCGTCGATCGCGGCGAGTTCAGACTTCAGGGCCGCGGGCCCGTCGCGCTCGACGGCCGCCTGGTCCATGAAGCTCGCATAGAGATCGCCGATCTTCTGCCGTTCGGTGCCGGTCGGCCCGGGCGTTGCCGCGGCATCCTCGACCACGGTCGCGAGATTGCGCTCGACGCCCACGGTGAGCATCGTGAAGGTGCCGTAGTTCGAGCGATCCGGCGGGATCTGCGTCTTCTCGAGCCAGGCCCCGTTCACGTACCGGTAGAAATCGTCCTGCGGCCGGACGCTGCGATCGAAGTTCGCGAGGATCACGCCCGAGGCGAGCGGTGCAGCCTCGGCCTTCGACGGCGGCGAAGCGTTCGCGCCAGCGGTCAGGGTGAGCAGGCAGGCAATCGGAAGTGACCAGCGCATGAATCAGGCTCCAGGTGGGCAGGGGGCCGTGATCGGATCGGGCCTCGGGGGGCGCGCAGTATAGAAGAATCAGGCGCGGCCGAGCCGCACGTGGATGGGCCAGTGCACGCGCCGGGCTTCCCCGGGCCACACCAGGAGCAATCGCTCGCGCAGGTCGGGTAGCGGGTCGCGCCCGTGATGGTCCTTGAACCGCTGCACCGACGACCAGGTCGTGAGGTAATTCATGACCTGGTCGAGGTCCCACTCGGTGACGAGTTCGAACGCCGGTACAGGTCCCTCGCTCCAGGGAAACGGCAGCGTGCGATAGCCCTCCTCGACGTACCGACGCTCCGGGGGCCAGAAGCTGCCGACGGTCTCCGCGTAGAAGCGGTCGATGATCCCGTCCACGGCCGCGTCGACGCGGAACTTCTCGTAGGTCCAGGCGGCGACGACACCGCCGGGCACCAGTACGCGCCGGCATTCGGCGTGGAAACGGTCGAAGTCGAACCAGTGCGCAGCCTGCGCCGCTGCGACGAGCGACACCGAGCGGTCCGCGAGCGGCAGGCGTTCCGCCAGGCCCGCCACGTACGCCACGCCGGGGCGCGCGACCGCGTTGCGCAACTGGCTCGCGCTGCCGTCGAGCGCGACCACCGCGTCGAAGTGATCGGCCAGCGCGACCGCCGCCTGGCCGTTGCCCGTGGCGCAGTCGAGTGCGAGCCGCCGGTCGGGTGCCCGGCCTGCGATCCAGGCGATCAGCTCGGGCGGGTAGCCGGGCCGATACCGGCTGTAGGCGGCCGACTGCCTGGAGAAATGGTCCTTGAACGACATGTGTGCGGTCCGCGGACGGCGATGGTGCGCGCGTGCCCTGGCGCCTGCAACGGCCGCGCCGCCGGTGGACTAGAATCCGCGCCCATGGACGGTATGCAGGTCGTCGACATCGCCCACGCGATCCAGCTCGCGCTCGCACCCGTCTTCCTTTTGTCGGGCATCGGCGTGCTGCTCGGCGTGCTGACGAACCGGCTCGCGCGCATCGTGGATCGGGCACGCAAGGTCGAGGACAGCGTGCGCAACGCGACGGCCCCGGACCACGAGGATGCCCGCGAGCAGCTCAAGGTCGCCTCGCGCCGCGCGCGGTTCATCAACGCATCCATCACGCTCTCGACGATCGCGGCGCTCCTGATCGCGCTGGTGGTGGCGCTGCTGTTCGCGAGCACGTTCGTGCCGCTGAGCCTCGCCGTGTACGTCGCGGTGCTGTTCGTGCTCGCGATGATCGCGCTCGTCGGCGCGCTGCTGAGCTTCCTGATCGAAGTGCGCATCGCCACGGCCGCGCTGCGGATCGGCGCCCGATGACGCCGCGCACAAAAAATGACCCCGGGCTTGTGGCCCGGGGTCGAGTAGCGGACTTTGGTCGAAGGGAAGGGAAAAGTCCGCTAGGGGACCGTCTCAGCGCATCAGTGCAGCCGCGACCACTGCAGTACCTTCACGTCGCGGCTTGGGCAGCCCATGTTGCGCGCGATGATGAGCGTGGCCTCGCGCATCTCCCGGCCGAGCCTCGGCATGCCGTCGAGTTCCACGATGCCGCGGTACTCCTGCAGGCCGCGCGGGTCTGGCTCCTCCACCAGGAAGTGCGCGTAATACTTGATGCTCATGGCGAGGCAAGCTACTGATGCAGCCCCGCTGGAACCGTGACGTCGCGCACACAACCGGTCCTGCCGGGCGCGGGCTGCCGAAAACATGACGCGATACCGGAAATCCGAGCCCCCCGGATCGAAGTTCGCCACGGCCGAGGGCGCGCGGCGACTGCGCGAGGAACTCGACTACCTCTGGCGCGTCCAACGTCCCCAGGTCACGCGCGCGGTGCAGGAGGCGGCCGCCCAGGGCGACCGCTCCGAGAACGCCGAGTACATCTACGGCAAGAAGCAGCTGCGCGAGATCGACCGGCGCGTGCGCTTCCTCAGGCAGCGGCTCGACGGGATGACGGTCGTGACGCGCCCGCCCGACGACCCGAGCCGTGTATTCTTCGGGGCCTGGGTGCGCATCGAGGACGACGAGGGGCACGAGACCGAGATGCGGATCGTCGGCCCGGACGAGATCGACCCCGCGCGCCGCTACGTCAGCATGGACTCGCCGCTCGCCCGCGCCCTGATGCGGCGACGGTGCGACGACGAGGTCACCGTGGAAGTGCCGGGCGGCAGCAGGACCTACGTGATCACGGAAGTGCGCTACGAGGCGGAGGAATAGCAGGGACGGCATGGACTCACTGACTCACATCGTCGTCGGCGCGGCGGTCGGCACCGCGGTCATGGGACGCCGCATCGGCCCTCGCGCGGCGCTTTGGGGCGCCCTCTGCAGCACCCTGCCGGACCTCGACGTGCTCGTGGCCCACGGCGACCCGGTGCGCGACTTCACGTACCACCGCGCCGCGAGTCACTCGCTCTTCTGGCTCACGCTGGCGGCACCCGTCATCGCGTGGTTGCTGTCCCGGGTCGAGCGGCGCGCCGACGCGCGCCTCCCGAGGTGGATCGCACTCGTGTGGCTGGCGCTGATCTCGCATCCGCTGCTCGATGCGTTCACCGTCTACGGCACGCAGATGCTCCTGCCCTTCTCGGACTACCCGGTGGCGCTCGGCAGCGTGTTCATCATCGATCCTCTGTACACCGGACCGCTGCTGATCGGTACGGCCGTCGCCCTCTGGCTGCTGCGGCGCGAACCCGCGCGCGCCTTGCGCTGGAACGCGGCGGGCCTGGCGCTCGGCACGGCGTATCTCGCCTGGACGGTGGTTGCGCAGTCGCATGTCGAGGGCATCGTGAATCGCGCGGTGGCCACCACCGGGTGGTCTCGGGACCGGGTCCTCGTGACGCCGACGCCGTTCAACAGCCTGCTCTGGCGCGTGGTCGTCATGGACGACGACGGGTATCGCGAGGGCTACCACTCGCTGCTGCGCGACGACGAGCCGATCGTTCTCGCGCGGCACCCGAGCGAGCCGCGGCTGCTCGACGCGCTCCGCGACGACTGGAGCGTGCGCCGGCTCGAGTGGTTCTCGAAGGGCTTCTATGCCGTGAGCGAGGCGCCCGCGGACTTGCGCGTCGCGAAAGGCAGCGCGAGCACGCTCGGCCAGCTGCTGGGGCTGGTCGAGACCGCACAGGCGACCGCTGGCCCCGAGCAGGAGCGACGGAGCGCGGTCGTGATGACCGACCTGCGCATGGGCGAAACACCGTGGTTCGCCTTCAGCTTCGTGGTCGCCGAGCGCGACGGGAATCGAGTGAGCCCCGTGCCGGCCCTGCAGCTGCCGATGAAACGGCTTCCGCCGGACGTCGTCGAGCAGCTGTGGCGCCGCGGCCTCGACGGCGCGGCGGAAATCGGCCCGAGCCGGCCGCGGACCGGGACTGCGCCAGCACTCTGAGCGGTCTCAGGATCGTTCTACGCCGTGGTCCGGCGGGCCCACCTTGGGCAATTCCACGCCGGTCCAGTCGGCCCAGGACGCCCGCCTGCTCCAGGAAGACGAGTGGCGCCGCGCAGGCAGCCTGCGGTGACGCCGCGTCCCGTCACACCACGCGGATGTTCTTGAACTGCCAGGGATCCGTCTCGTCGAGATCCTCGGGGAACAGCCGCCCGCGATCCACGAGCGGGTGCCACTCCGAGTACTCGCCCACGACGAGCCCGAGGTACGGTCGGCAGACCTCGAGGATGCGCCGGAAGTCGAGTTCGTCCGGCTCCACGATGCCGGCGTTCGGGTTCTCCATCGCCCAGACGAGGCCGCCGAGCACCGACACCGTCACCTGCAGCGAGGTGGCGTTGTTGTGCGGACAGAGCTGGCGCGCCTCCTGCACGGAGAGCTGCGAGCCGTACCAGTAGGCATTCTTCTTGTGGCCGGCGAGCAGCACGCCGAGCTCGTCCACGCCCTTCACGATCTCGTCCATCATGATCCGCTTGCGGTCCTGCATGACCCAGTTGCGGCCCGCGAGCTCGTGCACGGACAGCACGGCGTCGTCACTCGGGTGGTAGGCGTAGTGCACCGTCGGGCGGTACACGACCTGCTCGCCCTTCTTGATCGTCAGGTAGTCGGAGATCGAGATCGACTCGCCGTGCGTGATCAGGAAGCCGTGGAAGTGGCCCGCCATCGGCGTCCAGGTGCGCACGCGCGTGCCGGCGCCCGGCTGCATCAGGTAGATGGCGCTGCCGCGGCCGAAGTCGTGCTTCTTTCCGTCGCGCGGCCAGTTCTTCTCGTGCGAGCCCCAGCCGAGCTCCGCCGGCTGGCAGCCCTCGCCCACGAAGCCATCCACCGACCAGGTGTTCACGAACTCGCCGGGCTCCTTGGCATAGGAACCGACCTGCGTGTCGCGCTCCGCGATGTGGATCACCTTGATGCCGAGCTTGTGCGCGAGCGCCGCCCACTCGGCCTTCGTGTTCGGGTCGCCGTGCTCCACGCCCGTGTCCGTGGCGATGTTGAGCATCGCCTGCTTGACGAAGTGCGAGACGAGGCCAGGGTTCGCACCGTGCGTGATCACGGCGGTCGGCGCGCGCTGCTTCGTTTCGCGGAGCGCCAGCGCGGCCTCGCGCAGCGCGTAGTTCGAGCGGCGCGACGGGGAAACCGTGGGATCGGTATAGCCGCCCGCCCAGGGCTCGATGCAGGTGTCGAGGTAGAGCGCGCCCTTCTCCCAGCAGAGCTGGATCAGCGCGAGCGACGAGACGTCCACCGAGAGGTTGAGCAGGAAATCGCCGCGGCCCACCAGCGGGTCCAGCACGTTCTTGAAGTTCTCGCGCGTGAGCGGGTGCTTGATGAAGCGCACGCCGTACTCCGCCGCGACCTTCTCGCCCGCCTCGTCCGCCGTGACGATCGTGATCTGGTCGGCCTTGATGCCGACATGACGCAGGATCAGCGGTAGGACGCCCTGGCCGATGCTGCCGAAGCCGACGAAGATCAGGCGTCCCGGGAAGGCGACGTGGACCGGGTAATTGCTCATGGATGCACCGGGTGAAGCACGGAGGTATGACGGAGAAAGGGAGTTAGTTTACCCGTTCCCGACGACGGGTCACCCCCGCCCGGCGACGAGCGGCCGGGCGAACCTTCAGCCGCGCGGCGCGCCTTCGCGCCAGTGCGGCGGATACGTCCGCTCGTAGCCGGGCAGCGCCGCCATGCGCCCGATCCAGCGCGCGATGGCCGGGTAGGTGGTCTCGAGCGGCAGGAACCGCGAGCGCAGTTCACCGGCCTCGCGCTTTTCCATGGCGCGCAGCAGGAGCATGATCCCCGGGAACACCACCATGTCCGCGGCGGAGACGTGTTCGCCCACGAGCCAGTCCGACCTGCTGAGCCTGCCCTCGATCGTGCGCGCCTCGCCCGCCACGACCTGCATGGCGCGCGTCACTTCCTCGAGCCGCTCGTCCATCTTCTCGAGGAACATGGCGGACACGATGTGCATCAGGTGGGTCTCGGCGTAGGACTGGAACTCGCAGATCACGCGCATGATCGTGCCCGCCTCCTCCGGCGTGCGGCCGAAGATGGGCGGCTCGGGATACTTGCGGTCGAGGTAGAGCAGGCAAGCGAGCGACTCGAAGACGACGAAGTCGCCGTCCTTGAGCACTGGGACGCGGCCGCGCGGGTTCATGCGCAGCATCTGCGGCGACTTGTGCTCCTGCTTGGAGAACTGCAGCAGGTTCGACTCGTAGGGCAGGCGCTTGTACTCGAGCGCGAGCTGCACGCGCCACGAATACGGGCTGCCGCTGCCCCAGAAGAGTTCGATCGCCATCGCGGAACCTCCCGCCGGCCCGGGCGGACGCGGCGCCCGGATTGTACTGAGGGCGGTCGGAACGCGGTACCGCCACCGGGAAAGGGACTGGGAACATGAGGCACGAAGCGCTGATCCAGGCCGAAGAACTCGAGCGTCGGCTCGGCGACGCCGGCGTGCGCATCTTCGACTGCCGGTTCGACCTCGCGCGCCCGGAGGACGGACGCAGGCGCTACCTCGACGAGCACCTGCCCGGGGCGGTCCACGCCGACCTGAATCGCGACCTCTCGGCGCCGACCTCGCCTGCCTCGGGCCGCCACCCGCTGCCCCCGGCGACGGAGTTCGAAGCGCGCCTGCGCAGCTGGGGCGTGAACTGCGATTCGCTGGTCGTGGCCTACGACGACGGCAACGCCATGTATGCCGCGCGCCTGTGGTGGATGCTGCACTGGCTGGGGCACGAGCGCGTCCAGGTGCTCGACGGCGGGATGCGTCGGTGGATGCAGCTCGGGTTGCCGCTCGACGACGCGTTGCCGGTGCCCGCGCCCGGCAACTTCGTGGCTCACCCGCGGCCCGGCATGGTCGTCGACGCTGCGCGCGTGCTCGAAGTGTCGCGCGACCCGTCCAGCCTCGTTCTCGACGCCCGCGCGCCGGAACGCTACCGGGGCGAGGTGGAGCCGATCGACGCGGTCGCCGGTCACGTGCCCGGCGCGCGCAATCACCCGTTCACGCTGAGCATCGGCGCCGACGGGCGATTCCTGCCGGCAGCCGAACTGCGCGCGACCTTCAGCGAGCGCCTCGAGGGCGTGCCGGCCGAGCGCACTGTCGCGATGTGTGGTTCGGGCGTCACGGCCTGCCACCTGCTGCTCGCGATGGAGCACGCGGGCCTCGGCGGCGGCCGCCTGTATGCCGGCTCCTGGAGCGAGTGGTCGCGCGATCCGACCCGGCCGGTGGCGCGCGGTCCGGAGCCCTGAGGGGCGAGCGCTCCGATGCCCTTCCACCGCGCCGTGCTTCTGCTATCGTGCGCGCCTCATTTTTTCCGCCTGGCCCGGAGCCGCCGCGAGTGGAAAACACTGCACGCAACCTGACCCTGAGCAGCCACTGGAAGATCGAGGACTCGATCGAGCTGTACGGCGTCAACGCCTGGGGCAACGGCTATTTCGGCATCAACGAGGCCGGACACGTCATCGTGCGCCCGGACCAGACGGCCGACCACGCGATCGACCTGCTCGAGGTGATCCACGGCCTCGAGGCGCGCGACCTGACCACGCCCGTGGTGGTGCGGTTCTCGGACATCCTGCGTCACCGGCTGAAGCGGCTGCACGACGCGTTCGCCACCGCCATCGCGGAGAACGAGTACCGCAACCGCTACGCCGCCGTCTTCCCGATCAAGGTGAACCAGCAGCGGCTCGTCGTCGAGGAAGTCTACGGCTACGGCCGCGAGTTCGGCTTCGGCCTCGAGGTGGGCTCGAAGCCCGAGCTGCTCGCCGTGA
>VEPJ01000096.1 GCA_012026925.1 Gammaproteobacteria bacterium
TCGCACAGCAGTGCGGCGCGGACGTGCTGGTCGATCCCGCGGAGACGTCGCCCTATGCCAGCTGGCAGGAATTCGGCTTCATGAAGGACCTGCCGGACCTGTTGAAGCTCGCCTTCGAGACCCGCGAGAAGCTCGGGCGCCTGCCGCTGCCGTGGTACACCACGTGGCGGATCGCGGAGGCGATTGGCGTCACTCCCGCTCGACCCGTCATCTTCGAGTGCGTCGGCGTCCCCGGCGTGCTGCAGCAGATCATCGAGGGCGCGCCGCTCCTCTCACGCATCGTGGTCGCGGGCGTCTGCATGCAGGTCGACCGTTTCGAGCCGGCGCTCGCGATCCACAAGGAGGTGGACGTGCGCTTCGTCTTCGGTCACTCGCCGCTCGAGTACCGGGACACCTTGCACATGATCGCCGAGGGCAAGGCGAACTGCGCGCCGATGATCACGGGCACGGTCGGGCTCGGCGGAGTGGCCGCGGCTTTCGAGTCGCTCAAGGACCCCGGCAGGCACGCCAAGGTCCTCGTGGATCCGAAGAGCAGCGTGGCTACTTGTTGATCTTGGTGATCTTGTTGCCCTGGATGCCGATTCCGGCCATCAGTCCCTGCTGCTGGAAGATGAAGGCGTAGATGTCCTCGGTAATCGTGTTAGACGTCATCGACTTTCCCATGCCCTGGTCGACCACGACAACGCTCGGTCCAACGCCGACCTCGAATCCCTGCGTGGAATTCAACGAGTCGAGCGCCTTCTGGTTCATGAAGAACATCGCGTAGCCGTATTTCTGCGCGCCCGCCTGCAGGCCGTACGACGCTCCGGCCGTGTTGTAGTAGGCAACCGGCTTGCCTTTCTGCCACAGCACACCTTCGCCGAACTGGCCACCGATCATCAGGCCGGCCTTCGTGATGCTCGGAAAGACCAGTACCGCGACCGCCTTCTCGTTCAGTGCCTGGGCAGCGGGCACCTTCGCGACCAGATTGCCGAGCGTCCTCTTGCTCGACGCGTCGAGCTCGGCCTTCGAAGCAGCCACTGCAGGTACCGCCATCGCGAGCGGCAGAACGAAGGCCAGCGCCATCAACAAAGCGCGGACAAGGAATGTGCGCATGGGAACTCCTGGTGTTCGACACTCGGCCGGCAGGCAGCGGGCTGAGGTAGCCCGCCGACGCCGCACCCCGGGGCGTCAAGTATCCGATGAATCGCCACCGTCCGCCAACGGCTGACCCGGCAGTCGGGCCCGCCCTCATCCGTTCCGGCGCGCGAGTTCCTCGGCCAGGATCGGCACACCCAGGTTGCAGGACTGCACGCCCTGCACGACGCAGAGCTTCAGGACCTCCATGATCTCCTCGACGGAGGCCCCGGCCTGCAGCGCAGCCTTGATGTGGCGTCGCGTGCCGGGCGCGTAGAGATGCGTATAGGACGCATCGAACGCGATCATCAGGAGCTCGAGGTCCTTGGGCGAGAGCACGCCGCGCGAGTACGCCGGGATCGCGGTCGAGAAGAACTCGTCCGTCCAGACCGGGTCGAGCTGGTAGAAGGGATCCCACGCAGTATTCCACTGGCCGATCGCGCGCACGCGATCGCAGAACGGCGTGGTTTCGGTACCGGTCCTGGCAGCCGCCGCGATGCCCGCGGCCGCGGCCTCTTCGAGCAGGATGGGAGCGCCGAGGCTGCAGGAATGGATCGCGCCGAGTGCCGCGCCCTCGATGACGAACAGGATCTCGTCACGCGTGGCCCCGGCATCCAGCGCCGCCCGGATGTGCCGGCGCGTGCCCTCGGGATTCAGGCTCGTGCACTGCACGTTCAGCATCAGGCTGATCAGCTCGACGAGCTTGCGGGGCAGGATGCCGCGCCGCCACGGGTTCGTCGCCATCCTGGCGCAGGCCTCGGCCCACGCGGGATCCCACTCACGAAGCTGCTCGAGCACCTCGTCCAAGGGGCCTGCTTCCACTCGCTGCGTCATGTCAGTGCCCCGCCGCCGCCACGTCGGCCATGCGCTTGCGGACGACCGGCCTCAGGTCCTCGCCAAAGCCGGTCAGTATGCCGCCGTCCACCGCCAGCGACTGCCCGGTGATCATCTGTGCGCGATCGCTGGCGAGGAAGCTCACCGCCTCACCGATTTCCTCCATCGTGCACATGCGACCGAGCGGCACGAGTCGTTTCGTCACCATGTCGCGAAACGCGGGCGTAATGTTTGCCTCCATCAACGGAGTCACGGTTCCACCCGGGCAGATCGAGTTCACGGTGATGCGCTGGTCCGCGAGTTCCCAGGCCAGGTGCTGCGTCAGGCCTTCCACGCCGTACTTCGACACGGTGTAGTCGACGCTGCCGAAGAAAGTCATCCGGTGTGCGGCGATCGAGCCGATGTTGATGATTCGTCCGTGCCCACGGGCGCCCAGTGCGGGCAGCACCGCCTTGCAGCACAGGAAGATACCCCTGAGGTTCACTCCCAGCACCTCGTCCCACTGCTCCACGGGAAGGTCCGCCGCCAGGCGAGGCGGCCCCTCGATCCCGGCGTTGTTGACCAGGATGTCGATCCCACCGAAGTGCTCCACGGCGGCCTTCGTCATCGCCTTGAGCGAGTCCCAGTCCGTCACGTCCGCCACGATCGGGAGTGCGTGGCCACCGCCCTCGCGTATCGCGACGCTGACCGCCTCGACCTCATTGGCGTGCCGGCCCATGACGACGACATTCGCACCTTCGCGGGCCAGGACGCGCGAGATGCCCTCGCCGATTCCACGCCCGCCGCCGGTCACGATCGCAGTCTTGCCCTGGAGTTCCATGTCGGTTGCCCTGTGTGAATCCGTCAGATGTTTGCCGGAGCGCTGTCGGCCGGCTCCGCGAAATGCCCCGTATCCCGCTTGTAGTGCTTCGCCGCGACCAGGAAGCACGCCGCCGAGAGGAGGCACACGAGCGGCGCGAGGGTCAGCGCGAACTTAAGCCCGTATGCGTCGGAGAGCTTGCCGACGATGACGGGACCGGGCGCGAGGCCGAGCAGGTTGTTGCCGAGTACGACCGTCGCGAGTGCGGTGGCCCTCAGTCCCGGGTGTGTCACGTCACTGATCACGGCCCCGGCCGCGCCCGAATGAGCACCGGCGACGAACATGCCTGCCAGGATCAGTGCGTACTGCATCGGTCCCGGTGGCAGCGTGAATGCGAGCACGAGCACCGCGCAGGCCATCACGGCGAAGGCCGCGGGGACCCGCAGCTTGTTGCGAATGTCACGCAGCCCGAGGCGGTCCACGATCCAGCCGCAGACGATCATTCCGACCCCGGCCACCAGGATGATCAGGCCCGCCCGGAGCGCCGCCTGGTCCGGCGCAAGGCCGTAATAGCGGCTCATGTAGCTCGGGATCCACGCGCTCACGACGCCCATGATGAACATCTCGAAGCCGCTGCCGAGGTACGTGAAGATGGCGGTGCGGGTCACGAACAGCTCGCGCACGATCTCGCCGACGCGCATGCGTCGCTCCCCCGACGCGTCCTTCGTCACCAGTGCCACCGTCGCGTAGTCGCGCACCACGAACGGATAGAGCGCCACCAGGAGCAGTCCCGCCGCCCCCACGCCGATGAACGCCTGGCGCCAACCGAAGTGCGTCGAGATGATGCCCCCGGCAACCACGCCGCCCACCGAGCCGAAGAGCGCAGCGGCGAGAAACGCGCCACCGATCATCGCGTGCTGCCGTTTCGGGAAGACGTGGAACAGCAGCGCGCTGCCGGCGCTCCCGTAGCCGGCCTCGCCGAGCCCGACGAAGGCGCGCGCCGCCATCATCTGGCCGTAGTTGTGCGACAGGCCGCAGCCGATGGTCGCGAGCCCCCAGAGCCCGGCCATCGCCGTGATGCTCTTCACGCGGCCCCAGCGATCCGCGAGCAGCGCGATCGGAATCGAGGCGACGCCGACGATCAACGCGACGACGCTCACCAGCGCGCCGAGCTGCACGTCGGTGAGCGACCACTCCAGCTTCAGGAAGGGAAAGATCGGCGTGATGACCTGCCGGGACACGTAGTCCGACAGCATCAGCCCGAAAGTGAGCGCGAAGACCAACCACGCGTACGGCGTCGCGCGGCCGTGCGCCGGCTCCGGCGTTCCGCTGTCCCGCTGGATGACGATTCCCACTGTGCGCGCCTCCCTGGGCGTCGATCAGCGCCGCGCGGCCGCGCGTGAGGGCGAGGCGGCCCGGCCGATCGCCGGGCGCCGGCTGCGCCCGGCACCTGGCGTCACGCCGTGCCATCGCTTGAAGGCCCGGACGAAGCTGGTCGGAGTCCCATAGCCGAGCGCGCTCGCGATCTCGGCGACAGGAAGGTCCGTCTGCTCGAGCATGCGGCTGGCGAGGTTGCGACGTGCTTCCTCGAGCAGCCGCTCGAAAGTCGTGCCCTGCTCCCGCAGGTAGCGGTGCAGCGTGACGCGGTGGATCGCGAACATGTCTGCAACCCGCACGACCGAGCACTCGCCGCTCGCGAGCAGGTTCTCGATGACGTGACGCACACGCGAGACGAAGTCCGGCTGCTCGCGGGCCTCGAGGTCGGTCATGTACTGCCTGAGGAAGCTGTCGAGCATCTGCTCGGACCCCTGCCTCCTCTCGTCGAGCGCGGCCGCCGGGAAGAACACGGCGTGACGTGGCTGGTCGTACAGGACCGGCGCCCGGAAAAAGCGCGCGTACTGCTCGGCCGTGCGCGGCCGCCGGTAAGAGATGTGCACCTGGGACGGTCGCCACGTGCGAGGGAAGATGCCCTCCAGGTGCTTGACCGTCGCCGCCAGCGCCCACGTGAGCAGGTGATCCCGTCCCGGGAGCCCACCGTCCACCGAGATCGAGAGGCACGCGAAGCCGCGGTCGCGCGTCAGGGAGTAGGTCATGCCGTGGTACCAGAGGCCCGCGTACCGTACGAGGCTTTCGACCGCCTCACCGGTGGTGCGTGCGTTGAAGACGAGCAGTCGCAGCGGGCCGGCATTCTCCAGCGTGGCGCGCTGGCCGAGCCTCAGGCCGAGGTCGTCGCGCCCGGTGGCGTCCGCGGCAGCCTGCAGGATCTGCCCGCACAGTCGCAGGGGGACCGGGGTCATCGGCTTCGACATCAGCGCCTCGGTGACGCCGAACGACTCGAGCAGCTCCCAGGGATCGTGGCCGGCCTCTCGCATCATGTTCGGCAGCTCGGACAGCGCGCCCACCGGGCAGCCTTGCTCGTGCGGTCCCCTTGTCTCCGCGGTACGTGCGGCGCCGTCGGCCTCGCCGGTGCCGAGGCCGACGACCCTGGGCGCCTTCTTGCGCTTACTGGACAAGAAATCCCCGCTGGCCGGGCTTGCGGTTCGGCGACATGCCGAGCGCCGCGAGCGTCTCGTCCACGCTGTCGTAGAACGTGCCGATCTTCATGATGCGGCGCGCGTCATCAGCCGTCGCGACGTCGCGGCCGAGCTCGCGCGCCATGCGCACGACCTGCTCCACCTGCTGCACCGACGTGAAGCGCTCGCCCTTGCGGCGCCAGATGTTGTCCTCGATGCCGACGCGCACGTGCAGGCCCATCGCGATGGCCATCGCCATCATCGGCGGCACGTTCCTCATGATGCCTTCGATCTGCAGGATGCCGCCCTGCGGCGAGCGCCGGATGTAGTCCATCATCTGGAAGGGGTCGGGGCCGGCCGCGCCGCCGCCGATCGCGACGTAGCAGTGATTGAGCGGGCCCATGTACTGTCCGCGACGGATCAGGCGCTCGACCGTCTCGAGCTGCGCGATGTGCGCGAGCATGAAGTACGCCTGGATGCCGTTCGCGCGCAGGCGCTTCAGGTGCTCGATGAAGAACGACGGCGTCGCGTCGACGACCATCTCGCCCCACGCCTGGCAGATCGCCGGATTCTCGAACTGCGTGCCCTTGACGTCGTCCGCCGTCAGGAGCTCGGTGATGTTCATCTGGTTCGAGTTGATCGCGATCGTCACCTGGTCCGGCTTCGGCGTGAGATCGGCGAGCAGGTGGCGCGTGTCGTAGCCGAGCCACTTCGCCTGGTCGCCCTCGGTCTCGGGCGCGAACGAGATCGAGCCGCCGACCTGCAGCACCATCTTCGGCAGGCGGTCGCGCAGGCGCGCGATGAGCTCGTTGAACATGGAGAGGCGCTTGCTGCCCTTGCCGTCCGCCTCGCGCACGTGGATGTGCAGCGACGTGGCGCCGGCGTTGTAGCAGTCGACGGCCTTCTGGACCTGCTCGTCCAGCGTGACCGCGATGTCCTCGGGGAAGTCGCCCGGCATCCACTCGGGGCCGTACGGGGCGACGTTGATGATCAGTTCGTCCTGGTTCTCGGGCAGCAGGGCGTCGTCGTCGAAATACATGGGCGGGCGTCCTGTCGGTTGTTCGGGATGGCGGCCAGTATTACGGGATGACGACCGGCGGAATCGCTATTACGTAGCACTATATATTCATTTCGTAACCCCTGCGACGAGACGGATTCGTCGACGCGAGCGCGCTCCGCGGCCGCGGGTACATGCGACGAGATCGTGAGTCTCAGATGACGATGCCGCCGTTCGGGCTGATGATCTGGCCGACGAGGTAATGGCCGTCGGAGGCGAGGTACACGGCAAGGGACGCGTACTCCTCCACCGTCCCCAACCGCCCGAGTGGAATCAGCTGGTTCAGGCGGTTCTTTTCCTCTTCGGCCGATCGCGACAAGTACGCTTCGAAATCGGGCGTCATGACCCCGCCCGGCGCTATCGCGTTCACGAAGATGTTCGCCCCGGCGACGTCCGCAGCGACGGCCTTGGTGAAAGCTACTACCGCACCCTTGGTCGCGGAATAGTGAGGGCTGTGTGCACTGTAGGCGGATATCCCTGCGATCGAGGCGATGTTGATTATCTTGCCTGCGCGTCGCGGTTCCATCAGGCGCAGTGCCTCGCGAGTGCAATAGAACACCCCATGCACGTTGACTCCCCAGTACCGATGCCAGTCCTCGTCGGTCAGGCTGCTGGTGATATGCAGCGACTCGCGCGGCACCGGGGTCGTCAGGGATGCGTAATGACGCCTGCGGCGCACTTCGTCGTCCGGGCGGGACGGCACCAAGGCTGCGTTATTGACGAGAACGTCGACCGTGCCGAACCGGCCGACGGCGTCGCGGAACATCTGCGCCACCGCGGCGCTCGCCGACACGTCGCAGCGCAATGCAAGGCATTGCGCGCCGACCGCGGTCACGTCCTTTTCGACGCCTGCGAGCCCCTGCTCATTGACGTCGCAGGCAACGATCCGCGCCCCTTCCCTTGCCATGGCGAGCGAAATCGCCTTGCCGAGACCGCCTGCCGCGCCGGTCACGAGTGCAACCTTGTCCTTCAGCTTCATCGGTGGCTTCCGTCCCGGCTCGATGCCGGACGTCACTTGTTCGGATTGATGAGGAACTTTTCGCCGGTCGTGCGCCGGCCATAGATCGCGATCTGCTCGAGCTGGAGTGCTTCGCCGAGCGAAATCTCGCGTGCATATCGACTCGCGAAGGTCGTCTTGAGCTCCGCAACCACCCGCGCCTGGAGCCTGCGCGTCGATTCCGGTCCCACCTTCTGCAGGAACGGCATCAGGAGCCACCCACCAAGGCCCCATGCAGCGCCGAAGTTGCGCTTGAGCAGCGTGGGGCCGACATCGAGTGCCCCGTAGATGTAGACCTGCTTGTGCGTCGTCGATCCGTAACGCAGGTACCCGGTGGCCTTGCGGGCGATCGCTGCTTCCATGCAGCCGAGAATCTGGCCGGCCAGCGGGCCACCGCCGACCGCGTCGAACGCAAGGGTCGCGCCGGTGGCGGCAATCGCGTCCGTCAGGTCCTGCGTGAAAGTCGGCGCGCTCGACACGCAGACGTGCCCGGCACCCTGCTCGCGCAGGACACTCGCCTGCGATTCGCTGCGAACGACGTTGACGAGCCCGATCCCATCCTGCAGGCAGACGCGGTTCAGCATCTGTCCGAGGTTCGACGCCGCCGCTGTGTGCACCAGTGCAGTGTGGCCCTCCCGCCGCATCGTCTCGACCATGCCGAGCGCGGTCATCGGGTTGACGAAGCACGATGCGCCCTCGGCAGGAGTCGTGCCCGGCGGCAGCGCCATGCACTGCGATGTCTTCAGGCAGCGGTACTGCGAGTACATCGCCCCGCCGAAAGCGCCCACCGTCTTGCCGAGCAGCGCCTCGGCCTCGGGCGAGGCTCCTGCCGCGACCACGACGCCCGCACCCTCGTTGCCGACCGGCATGGACTGATCGACCCGCGCCGCCATCGCCTTCATGAGTCCGGGAGGAATGTTCGCCGTGACCACCGGGCGATCCGTCGTGCCCGACTGCTTCGCGGTCGTCATGTCGGCCGCGCCGAACAGCAGGCCGAGATCCGACGGGTTGATGGGCGTCGCCTCGATGCGGATCAGCACTTCGTCAGGCCCGGGCTCGGGCACGGGGACGGCGATCAGCGAAAGCTCGAGTTCGCCACTCGCCTTCACCAGGGAACGGATTTCGAGTGAATTGCTGGGTCGTTCGGAGTTCAACTGGCACCTCCCGGACGCGGTGGCTGGCGGCCGCTCGGCAGCTTGAGCAGTCGAGCACCGTTCGTCCAGAGATACTTGTCCATGGCCGCCCGGGACAGCGGCAGGCGCAGAGTGGCCGCGAGCGGCTCCTCCATGCTGCTGAACGGGTACGAGGTGCCGAAGATGAACTGGTCCTGCAGGAGCTCGATGCTGCGCAGGTATCGCCCGCCACCGGGCCAGAACGAGTAGATGTCCTGGCAGACGTGGAGCCCCGGGTAACGGCGGGCCGTCTCGATCACCTGCCGGACTCGCGGGTAACCGCCGTGGCCGAGGATCAGCTTGAGCCGCGGAAACCGGTCGAGGACGCGGGCATATGGCCGCATGTCGTTCGCCGTGTCGATCGTCGGCCCGGCGAATGGCGACGTGTACACCATGACCGGCACATCGAGGTCGCTCATGGCCTCGTACAACGGATAGAACTCGGGCACGTCGACGTGCGTGGGCCCGCCGCGCCTGCGAATGGCGGGCTCGATGTTGATGCCCCGCAGGTCGAATTCGCGCACGGCGCGTTCGCACGCGGCCGCGATGCGCGCAGGCTCGTCGTCCAGGTCGACGGGCGCGAGCCCGAAGAACCGGCCGGGATGATCGAGCTGCAACTGCCTGAGGCTCGCTGCGTCGATGCTGCCGCGATCGTCCGACAGCCGGCCGTTGCACACGACCGCGTCAATGCCCGCAGCGTCGACCTCGTCAAACCAGAGCTGCAGACCCCGCGCGGGGTCCTGCGCCCGCATCGACGGCGTGACGGTGGCCGCACCCTGGTTTGCGAACGGCCGGATCGACTTCGTCAGCCACCGGAACCGGCACTCGAGCGCGATTCGCTTCACCGGGTGGCGGAGCAGCTCGCGCTTGATCCGGAACAGCGGCTCGAACGCCGGCAGCGGCGGGCGGTTGCGGAAATCCAGGACCCGGTAACCGTCGCGCACGGTCAGTAACGCGGCACGTCCGCGTAGTACCCGGCCCTCACCTCAGGCACGAGATGGACGTACTCGATGTAGTGCCCGAGGACGCGGCGGAAATCCGCGTAGATCGCGCCACCGATCCCGGGCACCGCGATCTCCATGGCGATCGGCACCCCCAGTGCCGCGCAGCGCTCTCGCGTCGACGCGTACTCCGACTGGTCGTCGATCCAGAGGCCATGGTGATGGTGCCGCAGCGTACCGTCGGCGGCGCAGAAATCCCGGTAGATTGCGTCGTCTCCGCCGGCAGGCTGGATCAGCTCCAGCTGCACGTCCCCGAG
>VEPJ01000071.1 GCA_012026925.1 Gammaproteobacteria bacterium
TCGCAGCAGGAGATCGCGGCGGCGTCCCGTGCGGCGGTCGACCGGCTGCGGGAGGCCGCGCCGTCTCCGTTCGTGGAGAAGCGCCTCCACAAGGTGTCCGCGCTCATCGGCATGCTGGAGGACCCGGAGTGGGCGCTGCCGGAGCCGGAGCGTCGCCGGGTGCTCGACGGCCTGTCCTACGTCGCCGAGGTGCACGACCTCGTGCCTGACGACATTCCGGTACTGGGCCTCGTGGACGACGCGATCATGCTGGAGCTCGTGCTGCGGGAGCTGCAGCACGAACTCGAAGGCTACGAGGACTTCGACGAGTTCCGCCGTCACGAGCTCGCGAAACCCGGTGCAGAACGCTACCCGGCCGTCTCACGCGAGGACTGGATCGAATCGAAGCGTCGCACGCTGCACGAGCGCATCCGCGAGCGGCGGGACCGCGATCTCGAGGAGCGCGGCGGCGCTTTCGCGCTGATCACTCACTTCTGACCCAGGAGCAGGGCGATGGCCACCCAGACCCGGCGGGCATTCCTCGAGTCCCTCGCCCGGACCTCCGCGGGCGTCGCCGCGCTCTGCGCGGTCCCGATGACCCTGCTGGCAGCTCCGAAGCCGCGCGTCCTCGTCATCGGCGCGGGACTGGCGGGACTGAGGTGTGCGCTCCTGCTCGAGGACCAGGGCTGCGAGGTGACGGTGATCGAGGGTCGGCCCCGCATCGGCGGACGCCTCGAGACGCTCGCCCACGTGCCCGGGCGGCCTGAGGCCGGCGGCTCCGTGCTGGGCCGATCCTATGCGCGCATGCGCGCGATGGCCGAGCGTTGCGGCGCCGAGCTCGCCACGCCGGCGATGGGTCACGGACCCAAGACCGGACCGTGCAAGTCCTGCCACGCGCAGGGCAAGGTGCCCGACCGACGCGGCGGCCCCGGACAGCTCATTGCGTGGCGCGGCGAACTGGTACTGGAGAGCAACTGGATCGACGCGGTGCCGGGGCTCTCGGAGCGCGAGCGCGGAGTATCGCCAGACCGGCTGATGGCGACCTACATGCAGACGGCCAACCCGCTGCCCGACTCAGAGGCCTGGACGCGCCCCGAGTTCGCGAAGTTCGACGACACTTCGCTCGAGGCGTACCTGAAGGACCTCGGAGCGACGCCGACGGCGCTCCAGCTGATGGATGTTGCACCGAACTGTCCCGGCCTCGCGAGGGCCTCGTCGCTCTGGGCCCTGCGGGACGGCCAGCGCCGCGCAGCCGCCGCCGGCGGGCTGCCACTGGAGTTCGTAGGCGGTTCCACGGCATTCGTCGAGAAGCTCGCCGGCCTGCTCGGGCGGCGACCGATCACGGGCAAGGTCGTGACCGCCATCGGCAGCGGACCCGACCGCATCGTGGTGCGTTGCGCCGACGGCAGTTCCTACGATGCGGACTACGCGATCAGCACGCTGCCGTTGCCCGTCCTTGCGCGGCTTCGACTCGACCCGGCGCCGCCGGCCGCGCAGGCCGCCGCCTTCCGGGAGATCGGCTACACGCCCATTACCCGCGTGTATTACGCGGTGCGACGGCCGTTCTGGGAGCAGGACGGGCTGCCGGTCACGATGTGGACAGACAGCGCGATCGAGCGCGTCTTCCCGCTGCGGGACGATTCGGGGGCCGTCGTCGCGCTGGTGAGCCACGCGGACGGGCCCGGCGCCGAGGCACTCGACGCCCTGAGCGAGCGCCGGAGATATCGGTACGCGGAACAGGAACTCGCCCGGCTCAGGCCCGCGACGAGGGGTGCCGTGGAGGCGGTCGCGACGACGTCCTGGACCACGGATCGTTTCGCGGGCGGCGCTTATCCGTATTACGCACCCGGCCAGGTCGGCCGCCTGCGTCCTGCGGTGGCGCTGCCGCTCGGTCGGCTGCACTTCGCGGGCGAGCACACCGCCGTGACGGGGCCGGGCATGGAAGGCGCGGCGGAGTCCGCCGACCGGGCCGTTGGCGAGGTGCTCGCGCGGATCGGGAGCGTACAGCCGTCAGGCTGAACCGGCTCGCGTTCCGGTGCGCGACTTCCTGGAGCGACCGCGCTGCAGCCGGCGCGACTGCGCCTGCAGCGCCGCAAAGGCGTCCTTCGTGAAATCGGCGAGCAGGCCGGCGTCCGGCAACGCGGAAGCGTTCGCCGTGAAGCCGATGACGACCTGTCCGGCATAGGACATCAGCGTGATGTTGAGCCCCATGCCGGAGATCAGCGTGGACACCGGGCAGAGCGCCTCGAGCCGTGCGCCACCGAGATACAGCGACTCGTCCGGACCTCGCACGTTCGAGATGAGCACGTTCGAGCCGAGCAGGAAGTCCGAAGACTGCCTCGGCACCAGTGCGAGCGTCTCACCCACCGCGAACGTGAGCACCGAATACGCGTAGGCCGCATCCTTGGGCAGCGAGCGGATGCGTTCCTTCGCCTCCTTCGTGTTGGCCATGACCTCGCGCATGCGCTGGCCGATCCCGGCGCCCGGCGAGCCGAGCGGAGTCCAGAAGATCGATACCTGGGTCGACGCGAGCTTGGCATCCCGCTCCTGCAGCGACACCGGGCAGATCGCCACCAGCGCGCGCGGTGGAACCCGGTCCTGCTGCGCCAGGTAGCGGTGCATGGCGGCGTCGAGTACGCAGAGCGCGACGTCGTTCAGCGTGCCGCCCCAGGCATGGGCGATCGACCTCATCGAGTCGAGCGGGAGCATCAGGTGCGTGATGGTCCGCGCGTTGTGGATCGGCTCGTTCATCGGGGTCAGCGGGGCGGTGAACGCCCGCGAACGGCCGGCGCCGACTCCGCTCAGGCCGCCGAAGGTTTCTTCCGCGAGGCGCAGCGCACCCAGGCC
This sequence comes from Gammaproteobacteria bacterium, assembly GCA_012026925.1. Lineage (GTDB taxonomy): Bacteria > Pseudomonadota > Gammaproteobacteria > Steroidobacterales > Steroidobacteraceae > RPQJ01. The sequence goes on from VEPJ01000071.1 coordinate 2,827, forward strand.
GACGGCGACCGCCTTGCCCGTGAGATCCGCGACCTGGTCCTCGGCCCTCGACGGTTTCCGGCCCGTCCTCCGCTTCTTCGGCGCCGGCAGCCGCGTCGCCAGCACGCTTCGCACGCGACGGTCGCCCGGCGAACGCGACAGGGCACGCTGCATGAGTTCGATGCCCGACTCACCGTCGATCAGCGCGTGGTGGACCTTGATGAAGAGCGCGAACCGGTCGCGCTCGAGCCCGTCGACGACGAACACCTTCCAGCCCGGACGGCTGCGCTCGAACATCGGCGCGTGGAGCTCCGCCACCAGCTGGTGGAGCTGCGCATCGGTGCCCGGCGCGGGCAGCGCCATGTGCTGCACGTGCCATTCCATGTCGAGATCCTCGACCTCCTGCCACTCCGGCAGCCCGCCAGTGCGAAACAGCGGTATGCGGTTGAATGGGGCCACCGGTCGTGTCCGGCGGTAGGCGTCGAGGATCCTGCGGACGGCGTCCTCGCCGCGGCGCCGAGGCTTCTCGAAAAGCAGCACCGCGCCGACGTGTCGCGGGTTGTCCTGCGTCTCCGTGAGGAAGAACATCAGGTCCAGCATGGGAATAGGGACGGCCATCGAACGTCTCCCCGTCAGGCGGACACGCGGCCCGACTTGAATTTCTTCAACCGATAGTGGGCCTCGCGTTCGCGCTCGCCCAGGAACTGCACGATGCTGCGGATCTGCGCGCGCAGCCGCGGCAGCACCCGTTCCTCGAGCACGCGCGTCCTGCGCGTGACGCGCAGGATCTCCTCGCCGAGCATCTTCAGTTTGCTCTCGAACGCCGCGACCTCGAGCATCGCCTCGACGACGCTCTCGAACCCATGGATCGACTCCTCGAGGTGCGGAGTGGTCATGGTGTAATCGTAGCCCCGCTCGTCCGGCGGCCGCACGAAGGGGCCGTACGGGGTGAGTTCGCGGTAGCGAACGCCGAGTGCGTTTCGCTCCGTGACCTCCACCCCGACCTCGCGCCCGGAGACCGCGGCCAGCGACTCGACCCAGCCGGCGCCTTCGTGCCCCTCGCTCAGGTGCAGCTCGCCGAGCGCGCGCCCGTAGTCGATGCGGATCGAGTCGCGCGAGCGCACGTACGGCCGCACCGAGTCGAGGAACGCGCGGATCAGCGCCTGGCGGCGCGCCTTCAGGATCGCGACGCTGTTCGCGACCGAGGCCGCCTTCTCCTCGAGCTCCAACAGGTCGGTGCGCGTCGGGTGGATCATGCGAGCAGCCCGAATCTCCCGAGCAGGGCCCGGCTCAGGTCGAGGGTCTCGAAGATGCTGCGCCGGGCCTCCCCCTGGTGCACGATCTCGCGCTCGAACGCATCGGCGAAGTCGAGCATGCGCCGGTCCGCCTCGCTCATGCCGTCGCGCCCGACGATCGCCTCGAGCCGCCGCAGGTCCCGCCCCGTCGCATAGTGCATGTAGAGAGCGTTGGCGGTCTCGCGGTGGTCCTCTCGGGTGTGGCCCTTGCCGATTCCGCGTTGCATCAGCCGCGACAGGCTCGGCAGCACGTCCACGGGCGGAAAGATGCCGCGCTGGTGCAGCTCGCGGCTCAGCACGATCTGCCCCTCGGTGATGTAGCCGGTGAGGTCCGGAATCGGATGCGTGATGTCGTCTTCGGGCATCGTGACGACCGGCAGCAGGGTCACCGAGCCGGCCTGCTGCTTTATGCGACCGGCCCGCTCGTAGAGCGACGCGAGGTCGGAATACAGGTAGCCCGGGTAGCCGCGCCGGCCCGGCAACTCCTCGCGGGCCGTGGACACCTCGCGCAACGCGTCGCAATAGTTCGTCATGTCCGTGACGACGACGAGCACGTCCCGGCCGTGCTCGAACGCCAGGTACTCGGCGACGGTGAGCCCGAAGCGCGGCGCGAGCAGCCGCTCGACGACCGGGTCCTTCGCGAGGTTGATGAAGGCGACGAAGTCGCCGCGGACGCGCTCGAGCGTCTGCCGGTAGAACGCGTACTCGTGGTACGCGAGCCCGAGGGCCACGAACACGACGACCGAGCCTGCCGCCGGACGCGCCGCTGCGCCTTCTCCCGCGCGAGCGTGCTCGAGGATGCGTGCCGCGATCTCGCGCGAGGGGAGGCCCGCGCAGGAGAAGATCGGCAGCTTCTGGCCCTTGACCAGCGTGTTGAGGCCGTCGATGCACGACAGGCCGGTCTCGATCATCTGCTGCGGCCGCTCGCGCGCCACGGGATTCATCGGGAACCCGGCCACCGGCGCCCACCGGTCCGGCACGAACATCGGCAGGTCGTCGAGCGGCTGGAACGAGCCGCCGAAGGTGCGGTTCAGCATCGCGAGCGACAGGGGCGCGCGCTTGATGGCGTCGGTGAGGACCACCCGCGTGTGGTCCATGTCGAGGCCGCGGCTGTCGCCGATGACCTGGATCAGCACGGTCTCTCGCTCGATGCGCAGCACCTCGCCCTCGGCCTCGCGACCGTCCGGGAACAGGATGCGCACGGCCTCGCCCATGCGCGCGTCGAGCACCTTCTCGACGAACAGCAGCGGCCCCTGGATGCTGCGGAGCGTCGAGTAGCTGTGGCGACTGAGGCGCATGACGTCGATGCATGCGCGCTCAGGCGCGCCCTCCGAGCACTTCGGACAGGCTCTCGCCCTTCCCGAGCCGCGCGCCGGCCGCATCGTGCGTCTCGAGCAACCGCCGGATCCTCGCGCAGGTCTGCTCCGGCGTCGAGAACGCGTCGTCCGTGTAGGCGTTCTGCGCGAGGAACCGGCGGCGGATGCCCTCCGTGGTGTGCATGAGCAGGCGATCGGTGTCCTGCAGGCCCTCCGTGCCCACGATTTCCGCGACCTCGCGCAGACTCTCCTCACGCTGCAGCAATTCCCGCGTCCGCTGCCGGAGCGCCCCCCACTCCGGCGAGACGAGCCTGTCGAGGTGTGCCGCGACATCCGACTCGTACAGCGAGAAGCTCTGGAACCAGTTGATCGCCGGGAAGTGGCGCCGGTGCGCGAGCGACGTGTCGAGCATGAAGAACGCCCCGGTGTTGCGCAGGCACGCCTGCGTCACCGGCTCCGTAAAATCGCCGCCCGGCGGCGAGATCGACAGCAGCACGGTGAGCGAACCGACCTGGCCGCCGATCGTCTCCACGACACCGGCCCGCGCGAAGAACTCCGCCATTCTCGAACCGAGGTACGTCGGATAGCCCTCCTCGCCCGGCATCTCCTCGAGCGCCGAGGAGATCTCGCGCAGGGCCTCGGCCCACCGCGACAGGCTGTCGGCCAGCAGCAGCACGTTGTAGCCGAGGTCGCGGTAGTACTCGGCCATGGTGACCGCCGTGTAGATCGACGCCTCGCGCGCCGCGACCGGCATGTTCGAGGTATTCACGACGACGATCGTCCGGTTCATCAGCGGGCGCTTGCTCCAGGGGTCGGCCAGCACCGAGAAGTCGTCGAGCATCTCCGCCATCTCGTTGCCGCGCTCGCCGCAACCCACGTAGATGACGATGTCCACGTCGGCGAACTTGGCGATCGACTGCTCGAGCAGCGTCTTGCCCGTGCCGAAACCGCCCGGGAAGATCGCGCTGCCGCCGCGCGCCAGCGGAAAGAGGAAGTCGATGCAGCGCTGGCCGGTGATGAGCGGTTCGAAACGCGAGAGCTTGCGACGGTAGGGCCGCGGCAGCCGCACCGGCCATTCCTCGAACGCATGGATGCGACGGCCGTCCTCGAGCATCGCGACGGGCTCGTCCTCGTCGAAGTCTCCGTCCACTACGGCGCCCAGTCGGCCCTCGGCGCCGGTGGCGAGTATTGGATGCCGGAACGGCCCGTCCTCGACGCAGCCGACGGTCTCGCCGGGCCGCACCGCGTCTCCCGGGTTCTTCGCGGGCGCGAGCCGCCAGCGCCGGGGGGCCGCGATCGCCGCGCCGGTCTCGCCCGGGCGGATGAACGGGCCCTGGGCCGCGCGCATTGCCTCGAGCGGCCGCTGCAGACCGTCGAACATCTGGTTGAGCAGGCCGGGCCCGAGCCGTACCGTCAGCTGCGTGCCGGTACCGGTGACGGGCTCGCCGACGCCGAGCCCCCGGGTGCTCTCGTACACCTGGACGACTGCTCGCTCCTGCTCGAGCCTCACCACTTCACCCATGAGGCCGGCGCGCCCCACGACCACGCGCTCGTAGAGCCGGAGACCCTTGAGGTCCACGCTCACGGTCGGGCCCGAGATGCCGATGATTCGGCCGTTCACAGGTTGAGCCTCACCTGGTAACCGATGGCGCGACGGATGAGTTGCAGGACGTAGTCCTCCTCCGGCGCGCCGCGCGCGCGCTCGGGCGCCGGAAGCACGATCACCAGCCCGGGCCAGCGGCGCTCCATCTCCCGGATCTGCCCCGGCGCGGCTCCGACGACGAGTCGCTCGTCGACGATCGCCACGCCGGTGAGCGGGTCGCTCGCCAGCTCGCGCAACCGGGCGGGCAGTTCCTCGGGCGTCGCGGTCACCTCGCGGACACCGGTGAGCGCGAAGCCATGGCGAGCGTCCGGCGGAGCGATCACGACCACCTTCTTCACGCCACCAGCTCCTTCTCGAGGACGGCGGCGTCGACCCCCTGCGAATGCAGCAGCAAGGCCCGGTTGCGCGCGTGCACATAGACCCGCCATGCATAGTCGAGCAGCAGGCCGACGTCCTCGCTCTCGGTCGAGAGTCGCCGCAACCGCGCGGACAGTCTCGCGAGGAGGATGGACTCGAGGGCGCTCTCGCTCATGGCGAGCGGCGGTGCAGCGCGTCCCACGATCTCGCGCACCAGTGCATCGAGTGCGGTCGTGTCCTTGCCCTCGGACGTCCTGCGGATGCGCGAGACCTCGACCGTGCCGCCGGGCAGGAATGCCGACGTGTCCGTGACCTGCCAGCGCAGGTGCTTGTACAGGGTCATCAGGTTGCGCACGTCGATGAAAGCCTCGAAGAACGCCCGCACGGCCGGATGCAGCCGCGACGCGGCGACGGTCTCGAGATACTGTCGGGTCAGGCGCGTTTCGAAGCCCTTGAGTCCGGCCTCGGCATAGGCGCGCTGGAGCGAGACCTGGTCGCCGGAGACCGGGCCCAGCGCATGCGCAACGGCGGCGACCGCGGCGGGGGCGTCCGGTTCGCCGAGGAAAGCCCGTCGCAGTGGTTCGGCGAGCTGGCTCTCGGCCAGCAGACGAAGGACCTCTGCACCTCGACGGGCGATCACGCCCCTGAGCGCGAGCACCAGCGTCTTGAGCTCGAACAGCCCGAAGACCGGGGCCAACGTTTCGCGCAGCTTCGGGTTGAGCTGCGTGCGCAGCCAGCCGAGCTCCGCGAGCAGCCCTTCCCAGATGGCGGCGTCGGATGTGGGTCCGGGATGGCCACGGGCCATTGCGGCGCGCCACTCCGAGGAGAGCACGGCGCGTCGGCCGCGGACACGCGCGAGGACGTAGTCCGTGGGAAAGCCGTCGCCGGCAGGCTCACGCAGGAGTTGGGCGCTCATGGGACTCAGGAAGCAGGCCCGCGACGAGTCCGGGCAGGATGTCCGGCCACGCCGTCGCGAGACGCGTGTCGAGGGTATTGCTGACCAGAACGCGTCCGCCCTCCGCCTCGGCCTCGAGTCCGCCGGAAACGCTCGCGTCGGAAACGATCGAGGATTTCGGGAAGCGACCGTGCGCTCGCGGCGCGTCGGCCGGGTTCACACGGATGAGATCCCAGGCCCTGGCCGGCAGCTCCTCGGCCAGCGCCGCGAAGAGCGCTTCGTCGCCCTCGCCGCGCAATCGTGGGAGTTCCGCAAAGGCCAGCCGCTCGAGCCGTTCCGCGAGCGACAGGACCGCGCGCGCGCGGCGTTCGCGCGCCTGGTGCCGCGCTTCCGCAGTCGCCTCGTCCGCGAGCCGGCTCGCGGCCGCTGCCGCCGCTTCCGCCTCCAGCGCGGGTCGCAGCTAGCGCGCCTGCGCGAGGTCCGCGCGATAGGCGTCCGCGCGGGCCCGGGCATCGGCCCAGAGGGCCTGCACGTCCTCCGCGGCCTTGCTGCGCAGCGACTCGATCAGCTCGGCACGGCCCATGCCTCAGCCCTGCAGCAGGATCATCGCCGCAATCACGAAACCCAGGATCACGATGGTCTCCGGGATCGCGAGCAGGATGATGATGGTCGCGGTCAGCTCGGGCTTCTCGGCCAGCGCGCCGGCACCCGATGCGCCGATGCGCGACTGGACCCACGCGGTGGCGATCGCGCTGATGCCGAGCGCAAGGGCTGCGGCGAAGGCCATCAGGACTTTGTCCCAGTTCACGACGACGTCCATGGAAATCTCCTCACTCGACTTTCCTGAGCGGCTCGTACGGACGGCCGCCGGTCTCGATGAACTTGCTGAAGAACTCGACGTAGTGCAGGCGCAGCGCGTGGATCGCCGGCGCGAAGACACCGAGCAGCAGGTTGAAGGCGTGCAGCACCACCGCGACCGTCACGCCGACCCAGACGCTGCCGGCCGCGCCGGCCAGCCGGTTGGCGACGTACGCGAGCAGCACCGAGGCGAGGCCGACCGCCATGATGCGCGCGTAGGAGACGATGTTGCCGAGGTGGCGCAGCAGTTCGAACGGCGCGAGCAGCCCGCCCGTCAGCAGCAGCACCGGGCCGATCACCATCATCGCCATCAGCAGTGGCCGGCGCAGCAGTGCCGCGACGGGCGCGAAATAGGACGCGGCCACGCCGGCAATGCAGAGCAGCGCCAGCATGCTGAACATCCGGAACAGCGCCTCGCGCTTTCGATGACCCTTGAGCGCCGAGACGAAGCCCAGCGCGAGACCGACGAGGACGTGGACGGCCCCCACCGCCAGCGCGAAATACAGCATCGGGATGATCGACGTGCGGCGATCGATGAGTGGCGTCTCGAGCCCGATGAGGCGCGCGCCCCAGTCGCCGAAGCACTCGCCGTAGAGCGCCCCGAAGATGATCGTGTAGGTCGATGCGACCAGCAGGATCTGGCCAGCCTGCCGCAGGACCCGCCGGTCCTTCGCGAACCGGATGAGGCCGGCCGCCGCTGCGAGCAGGACGACGCCGTAGCCGATGTCGCCCAGGATCATGCCGAAGAACAGCGGGAAGAAGATGCCGATGAACGGGGTCGGGTCGATCGAGGTGTAGCGCGGCGTGGGCAGGAGTTTCACCAACAACTCGAACGGGCGGAAATAAGGCGGGTTGCGGAACGCGACGGGCACCTCGTCGAGGTCCTTCTGCAGGATCTCGCGCTCCTCGACCAGGACGGTCTCGCCATGCTTCGCCGCGAGCGACTTGCGCAAACCCTCCAGGCCGGCGGAGGGCATCCAGCCGTAGAGCACGAAGCAGCGATCCGTCTCGTAGACGGAGGCGCTGGTCCTGAGGAGCGCGAGGCGCTGACGCAGCCAACCCTGGACGTTCTCGTACAGGTTGCGCCACGACACGGCGAAGTCGTGCGCCGCCTTGTCGATCGCCGCGACCTCGCTCGACAGCTCGTCCTGCCGCTCGCGCGTGGCGCGGAGCTTCTCCGGGAGCGACAGGCCTTCGAGGTAGGAGGGCAGCGCGATTTCCGGGATGTGGTTGCCGCGCAGGCCTTCCTTCAGCCTGGACGCGAGGTCCTTCTCCGTCGTGAGCAGCCCGATGTACGTGCCGTCCTCGGCACGCGCGGTACGCACCTCTGCGCCGAGCAGCAGCTTGCCGGCGACGCGGGTGAGTTGCTCGAGGGCGGCCGGGTCGCGGACCTCGACGCCGATGAATTCGAGGCCCGCCGCCTCGGGCCCCTTGGGGACCAGCGACGCGACCGTGCTCAGGAACATCGTGTATCGGCCGAGCTGCGCGAGTTCGCCATGCAGGGCATCCCTGCGCTTTGCCCGCGCTTCCGCCGCCTCCAGGTGCTTGCCCACCAGCGCCGCGATGGAGTTCACGGCGCGCGACGCGCTCAGGTACGACTCGCGGGTCCCGACCTTGGGCAGCAGCGCGAGCAGCCGCTCGACCTTGAGGCTCAGGTCCTCGAGGAAGAGCCTCTCCGCGAGCGTCCTGCCGTCGAGTGCGAGCGGACGCACCTCGAGAGCGGCGTGCTCGTCGATCCGCTCCCTGATCTCCGGGTCGATCTGCAGCACCTCGGCGTGCTGGATCGTCTCGAGCACGGGAAGCAGCGCCTGGCGCGGCCCCGTGATCTCGACCTTGGACATCCTAACGAGCACGGACCGCCTCCGGGATGATCACGGAGATGCACTCGCGGACCCTTGGAACGAGCTCGTCGTCCCGCAGGTTCTCGACGGCGCCAACGGCTTTGCGCGCGGCCTCGAGGACGTGCGCGGCGCCCGCCTCGGCCGCCTCCCGAGCCGCGTTCTCGCCGCACTGGGATACGCCGGCAAGCCTGGCGAGCTCGGCCTGGTGGGACGCCTCGATCTCCCGCCGCGTCGCCTCGAGCCACAGGCTCGCTTTGTCGCGCTCGGCGTCGAGTTGCTCCCGAATCTCCCTTTCGACGCCGAGGATCTCCTGGAGAGTGCTCTGCTCCATCGAGACGGACCCCGGCCGGCGACCCCCTGGGTCGCGGCCATCACGGACACGCGCTCCCGCGAGCCAGTCTAGTCCGTACCGGCAACCGGACAATCCGCAATAGTGGAAGCCTGGCTCACCCGGCCAGCCGGCGCTCGCGCTCGACGTAATCCACGAACCGGCGAGCCGCGAGCGTCCTGAGCTGGTCCCTGCGCCAGACGACCGACCAGCGACGCCGGATCGGAAACCGCGCCACGTCGAGGACGACGAGCCCGGCCCCACCGCGACGCCGCGCCGGGACCGACGATTCGACGACGAGGCGGGACACGACGGCGATGCCGAGCCCGGCGGCGACCGCGTGCTTGATCGCCTCGTTGCTGCCCAGGCTCATCGCGATCCGCGGCTCGAAGCCCGCCTCCGCGAAGTGCTCCTCGGCCACCAGCCGGGTGCCGCTGCCGGGCTCGCGCATCAGCCACCGGTCGCCGGCGAGCTGAGCGAGGCGGACCTTCCGCCCGGCCAGCGGATGCGTCGCCGGCGCGATGACGACCAGCGGGTTGTCCATGATCGGCGCGGTCTCCAGGGGCACGTCCGCCGGCGGCAGCATCATGACCGCAAGGTCGTCCTCGCCCCGATACAGCCGCTCGACGACGCGGTCGCGGTTCTCGACCGCGAGCTCGATTTCGACACCCGGGTGCTCCGCGGCGAACGGGCCCACGAGGTCCGGGACGAAGTACTCGGCCGTCGTTACCGATGCGATGCGCAATCTCCCGCGCACGAGGCCGCGGACCTCCGCCATGTTCGACTCGAAGCGCAGCCAGCAGCCGTCGATCTCGCCCACCGTCCGCTGCAGGGCCTCGCCCGCCTGCGTCAGCCGGATGCGACGTCCCACGGCCTCGAACAGTGGCTCGCCGACCGCCCGCGCCAGCTCGCGGAGCTGGACGCTCACCGTCGGCTGGGTCACGTGCAGTTCCTGTGCCGCCCGCGTGACGGAGCCGAGCCGGGCCACCGCCTCGAACGCGCGCAACTGCTGCGGGGTGATGCGCTGCAGGGACCGGGCCGGCCGTTTCATAGGTTTTTCTCAATGCTTCTGATTAACAACAAATATTTTCATAAATGTGTTCGCGTCGCTAGTCTGCGCGCCATCCAACCCGCGAGGACACGTCATGGCCGCAGTCGAACTCGAACTCCTCGACCGGATCCGCAACGGTGCCGCCGACCCGCACGCGCCCTCGGCGAACACTGCCGTAGACGTGCCGGTCGCCGTGTCGTACGGCGACGGCATCGGCCCCGAGATCATGGAGGCGACGCTCGCGATCCTCGATGCCGCGGGCGCAAGGATCGCTCCCCGCCAGATCGAGATCGGCGAGAAGGTCTATCGCTCCGGATACAGCGCCGGCATCGCCCCCGACGCCTGGAGCACCCTGCGCGACACGCGGGTCCTGCTCAAGGCGCCGGTCACCACGCCCTCCGGCGGTGGCTACAAGAGCCTCAACGTGACGCTGCGCAAGACGCTCGGGCTGTACGCCAACGTCCGCCCTTGCGTCGGCTATGCGCCGTTCGTGGCGACCCGCCACCCGGAAATGAACGTCGTGATCGTCCGGGAGAACGAGGAAGACCTCTACGCCGGCATCGAGCACCGGCAGACCGACGAGGTCTTCCAGTGCCTGAAGCTCATCACCCGGCCGGGCTGCGAAAGGATCGTGCGGTACGCGTTCGAGTACGCGCGGAGCAACGGCCGCCGGCGCGTCACCTGCATGGTGAAGGACAACATCATGAAGATGACGGACGGGCTGTTCTACGAGGTCTTCCGCGAGATCGGCGCCTCGTACCCGGACATCGAGCAGGACCGCCAGATCATCGACATCGGCGCCGCCCGGCTCGCGACCCGCCCGGAACAGTTCGACGTCATCGTCACGCCGAACCTCTACGGCGACATCCTGAGCGACGTCGCAGCCGAGCTGGCCGGCAGCGTCGGACTCGCCGGCAGTGCGAACATCGGCGAACGGGTCGCGATGTTCGAGGCCATCCACGGCAGCGCGCCCGACATCGCGGGGCGCGGCATCGCGAACCCGAGCGGCCTGCTGCTCTCGGCTGTGATGATGCTCGTCCACCTGCGCCAGGCGAATACGGCGACACTGGTGCACAACGCCTGGCTGCGCACGCTCGAGGAAGGCATCCACACGGCGGACGTGCGCGGCGGCCGGACGCGACGCACCGTAGGCACGCGCGCGTTCGCGGATGCGGTGATCGAGCGGCTCGGCGACGCGCCGCGAAAGCTCGCGCTCGTGGAGTATCGCAATCCGGACGCGCAGGCCGCGGCCGCCGAGTCGCGCCATCCGCGCAGGCCGCCGGCGACCAAGGCCACCGTCGGCGTGGACGTGTTCATCCACGACGGCTCCACCACCCCGGAAATCCTCGGCAGCCGGCTGTCTTCGCGCGAGACGCCCGCGCTGAAGCTGCGGATGATCACCAACCGCGGCGTCAAGGTCTGGCCGAACGGGTTCCCGGAGACCTTCTGCACCGACCACTGGCGGTGCCGCTTCCAGGCCCGCAGCGACGGCGGCACGATCGACCACCGGGACATCATCGAGCTGCTCACGCGCATCACCGACGCCGGACTCGACGTGATCAAGACCGAGAACCTCTGCACCTTCGACGGCGTGGCCGGGTACGCACTCGGACAGGGGCAGTAACGGGCCCCTGCAGCCGGGCGGCCGCAAGGCAGTCGTGCCGGCAGGCGGCATTGCCGGTAATATCCCCGCAGGGAAGCGGGGACGTCGCGTCGGGCGTCGCGCGATGGGGACAGCGGCCGTACTTCGTCGACGTGGATCGAGTGACGCCGTGGGAAGTGTGGTTCCGATACAGCAGGCAGGCGCTCCGGGGTCGTCGTCCGATCGACGACCGGCCGGGAAGAAGCGTCGGCGCGTGTGGACTGCACTGGCCGTCGCAGGGCTCGCGCTGCCCGGCTGGCTCGTCGCGCCGGTCCCGGCGGATGCGGAAACGCCGCTCCCCGGCGAGCAGGTGCTGCAGCTCGCGGTCAGCGCCGGCACGGTCGAGCGGGGCGACCCAGGCCGCAAATCCGCGCAGGACCCGGACGGCTGGGATGGCCTTGTGACGCTCGTCGTCGAGTACCTGGACCCGACCGGGGGACTGGGCGAGGCAACCGCCAGGGTGGCGAACACGCAGGAACCGCCGTCGACCTGACGGCGAATTTTTTGGATGGGGTGGTGATGACAGGCCTGCCGACGGCAGACCGCGCTGCGCTCGTGCCGTGGTTTCTCGCGTCCGCCGCAGCGGTGATACTCCTTTCCTGGTGGCTGGCCGGGCGACCGGTCGATCTGCCTGCAGCTGGCCATCCGCCGCTGCAATGCGTCTCGTACGCCCCATCCACCTCGTCGTCGGTGCGCCCCGAGCCCGTCACCCGCGAACACCTGCGTCGCGACCTCGCGCTCCTCGCCCGGCAGTTCAGCTGCGTCCGGACCTACTCGGTCTCGGACGGCCTCGACCAGGTGCCGTCGATCGCGCGCGAGCTTGGGATCAAGGTGCTGCTCGGCGCGTGGATCGGCGGCGACGAGCTGCACAACGAGAAGGAACTGCGCCGCACCATCGACGTCGCCCGCGCGAACCGGGACGTCATCGAGGGCGTCGTCGTCGGCAACGAGGTACTGCTGCGGCACGAGCTCACGCAGGAGCAGCTGGCGCGGCTGATCGAACGCGTCCGCGCGGCCACGGGCCTGCCTGTGACCTACGCCGACGTGTGGGGTTTCTGGGCGGCACACCGTTCGCTCGCGGATTCCGTGTCCTTCGTGACGATCCACGTCCTCCCGTACTGGGACGATCACCCGGTCGCCGGGAACGTGGTCATCCCGTACGTGGAGGCGCTTTACGCCGAGATGAGCAGGCTCTTCCCGGGCAAGCGCGTGCTGATCGGCGAGACGGGCTGGCCGAGCGCAGGTCGGCCGCGAGGAGGCATCGAGCCCAGTCGCGTGAACCAGGCGCGCTACCTGCGGGAATTCACGGCGCTCGCCGAGCGCCGCGGCATTCCCTACAACCTGATCGAGGCGTTCGACCAGCCATGGAAGCGCGGGCCGGAGGGCACCGTGGGGGGCTACTGGGGCCTGCGCGATGCCGCCGGGCACGAGAAGTTCTCCTGGTCGGGGCCCGTCGTCGAGGCACCGCAGTGGCGCATTGTCGTCGTCGTTGCAGCGATGCTGGGTGCCATCGGCGCAATTGCGGGCCTGCTGCTGGCGCGCGAACGACGAGCAGGCAACGCCGTCACGCTCGCCTCGGCGCTGGTCCTCGCGGCGGGCATTGGCGCCCACCAGGTCGGGTTCCTGCACGCGAGCAACATCTCGTGGACGGACTGGACGGCAACGTGCGCGATCGCCATTGCCGGCTGGCTGGCGCTCGCTTTCGCCTGTCGGCGCGCCATCGCGCCCGTCGGAGCGGACAACCCGATGCCGCGCTGGATCGTGATCCTGTTGCTGGCCAGCTGCGCCTACGCTTGCATCGGCCTCGTCTTCGCCGGCCGCCATCGCGACTTTCCCGTCTGGCTCTTCCTTCCGGCCATGCTCGGACTCGCCGCGCACTCCTGGCTGCAGCCGGCCCGCATGGCAGCCAGGTTCGTGGAACGCCGCGCGACGGAAGAAACGCTGCTCGCGTTCTGGCTGGTGCTCGCGGGCGTGATGATCCCGCTGATCGAGGGCCTCGCCAACCGGCAGGCGATCGCCTGGGGGCTCGTGTCAGCGGTGCTGGGACTCAGCGTCCTGTTGCCGCTGGCCCGCCATGCGGGCGAGTACCAGCGCGGCACCGATCAGGCCCAGGGCTGAGCCCCGGAAATCGTAGAGCACGACACCCGCAGTACCGACCGCGATTGCCAGATAAGCGGCCCAGGCAGCCCGCCGCCATGCCGCGACGGCAACGAGCGCCAGGCTCGTGATGCTGAAGCCCTGGTGCAGGAACGCGCGGATGACGAACATCCGTGCCGGGCACCACCACGGAGCATCCTTCAGGTCGCAGGCCGGGCCGAGGTCGTCGCGCTCGATCAGCCCGTAGCGGATCGCGGTTGCCGCGAGGAATGCGAGCAGCGCGACCGCCGCGATTCGCGCAAACGTCGCGGCCGACAGGCGCAGCAGCCGATTGCCGTTCATCGACTGGACCGACTCCGGTCGGCCTCGCGAGCGGGCGTCACTTCGCCGCCCTGCGGGCCGCGACCGCCTCGATCTCCACGAGGGCGCCCGGGACCGGGAGCGCGACGATCTGTACCGTGGTGCGCGCGGGCAGCTTGCCTTGTGTCGCGGCGCCGAGCGAACGCGTGTACGCCTTCATCAGACCTTCGAAGTCCATCGCCCCGCCCTTTCGAGGGTCACCAACCAGATACACGTTCATCTTCACGACGTCGGCCAGCGTGAGCCCCGACGCCGCAAGCTCCCTCTCGAGCTTGCCGAGGACGCTTGCGGCCTGCGTTTCGGTGTCGCCGAGCCGTTCGACGCTCCCGGCCGGTACATCGGGCTTCGCCACGTCCGCGAGCGTCCCGCTCAGGAACACGAACTCGGTCCCGGCCGGCACCAGCACGCTACTCGCGATCGGGAAGTTGCCGGACTGGCGGCGAACGATCTCCTGCGCCTGCACCGGCAACGCGGCCAGCAGGAGCACGCACCCCGTAAACGTGTGTCGCTTCATCGCCAGTTCCTCGACTCGGGTGGATCCGGGACCGGCATGGTCTCAGAGAAGGCGCTCGTCGCATACCGGTGGCAGCGTCGCGGGAGCCGGCCCATACTCGGACCCGGGGGACACCCCCGGGGAGAATGCGCCGTGAACAAGAACAACACGTCGCGCAGGGACTTTCTGCGCGCATCCGGTGGCACCTTGGGAGTCGCGTGGCTCGGCACGCAGTGGCCGCAACTGGCCGCCGCAGCCGAACACGCTCACGAAGTCGCGTCCGGCAACGCCGATCACGCATTCAAGGTGCTCGCGCCGTCCCAGGCGCGCGACGTGGAAGCCATCGCGGCGCAGATCGTGCCGAGCGGCGCGACTCCGGGAGCACGCGAAGCCGGCGTCGTCTATTTCGTCGATCACGTCAGCGCCGGGATCTTTGCGCAACGCGCCCCCGAGCTGCTGGCCGGACTCGCGGCATTCCAGGAGGACTTCGCTCGGCGCCACCCGGGACTGGGATCGTTTGCCGACGCCTCGGACGCCGAGCAGCTCGCCTACCTGAAGACGGTCGACGCCACGCCGTTCTTCAACACGATGCGTTTCCTCACGGTGGCCGGCCTGCTCGCGCTGCCCTCCTATGGGGGCAACGAGAACAAGATTGGCTGGAAAATCGTCGGCTTCGTGGACCGCCACGTCTGGACGCCGCCCTTCGGCTGGTACGACGAGCGATACGCCGGCTTCGAGCCGTACGCGAAGGAGCCACGGTCGTGACGGCCCGGAAGTTCGGCCCGAACGAGACCGTGGACTTCGTGGTCGTGGGATCCGGCGCCGCCGGCGGCGTCATGGCGCGCGAGCTGTCGCGGGCCGGCTTCGAGGTGCTGGTGCTCGAGCAGGGGCCGCGTTTCACCGCCGCGGACTTCCGGCATGACGAGCTCGACTACTGGTACAACAACGCGCTGCTAAATAGCCTCGACACGAGTCCCCAGACCTTCCGCCGGACCGACAAGGAGAAGGCGCAGCGCGTCCGTGACGTCCCGGCGGCGATGTACGCGCGCATGGTGGGCGGCAGCAGCAATCACTTCACGGCCAACTTCTGGCGGCTGCACGAGGTGGACTTCAAGGAGCGCAGCCTGCTCGGGCCGATTGCGGGCACGTCGTTCAGCGACTGGCCCATCGATTACGCCGAACTCGAGCCGTACTACACGAAGGTGGAGTGGGAAGTGGGCGTCTCGGGCCTCGCCGGCGCGAGCCCGTTCGATCCGCCGCGCTCGAAGCCCTATCCCATGCCGCCCCTGCCCGTGAAATCCTCCGGCGTGCTCCTCGAGCGCGGCGCGCGCAAGCTCGGACTGCATCCGTTCCCGGCGCCGATGGCCATCGCGTCGGTCCCCTATCGCGGTCGCCCGAGCTGCGCGCACTGCGGCTTCTGCATCGGCTTCGGGTGCGAAATGCGCGCCAAGTCGTCGACCCTCTACACGATGATTCCCGAAGCGGAGGCCGCGGGTCGCTGCGAGGTGCGCAGCGAGAGCTACGTCGTTCGCATCGACGTCGACGACCGCAACCGGGCGACCGGCGTCGCGTATTTCGACCGGGACAAGCGCGAGCACTTCCAGAAGGCGCGCGCGGTGGTCGTGTGCGCGAACGGCGCGGAGACCCCGCGGCTGCTCCTCATGTCGGCGAGCGCGAAGCACCCGGACGGCCTCGCCAACTCGAGCGGCCTCGTCGGCAGGAACCTGATGTTCAACACGTACTCCGAGGTCGGCGCGCTCTTCGAGCACGAGCTGAACGAGTACAAGAGCGTGCAGGTGACGCGCATCGTCCACGACTTCTACGACGCCGACCCGAAGCGCGGCTTCTACGGCGGCGGCGGGTTCGACGGGCGGCTGGGGCCCAATCCCATCGGCTGGTCGCTCTTCTCGACGCCGCCTGACCGGGCGTGGGGCGCCGGTTTCAAGGCGCTGCTCGAAGCCATGCCGCGTGCCATGGTGGTCGCGAGCCACGGGACCTCCCTGCCCCTCGAGGCGAACCGCGTGGACCTCGATCCCGGGCTCAAGGACGCCTGGGGCCGACCCGCGATGCGCGTCACCTACCAGGATCACCCGGACGATCTCGCTTTCTCGCGCTTCCTGCAGGAACGCGGGGCCGAAGTCATGGAAGCCGCAGGCGCGCAGCAGGTCTGGAAGCTGCCGGTCGTGGAGGCCACCATGAGCCCGCACCTGCTGGGCACGTGCCGGATGGGTGACGACCCCAGGACCTCGGTCGTCGATCGCTACCATCGCACGCACGACGTGCGGAACCTGTTCCTCTGCGACGGGTCGAGCATGGTCACGTCGGGACGTGGACAGCCGACCATGACCATCCAGGCGCTCGCCTTCCGGGCGGGCGACCACATCGCGAGGTTCGCGAAACGCGGCGAGATCTGACGACGGTTTTCCCGGCTCCCCGTGGCGACGGAAACCGGTATGCTCGTCCGATCCCGTCGATCGAGCGGTCCACGAGCGCACGACCTCGTGCGTCGACACGCGAGCGGCGGGCGAAGGACCATGAAACGCCCAGGCAAGCCATCACGCAAGCACACTCCCAGTCGCGCCCAGCGCGCGGTTTCCGGCCTCTCGGCCCGCGCGCTCTCGACACCCGAGCCGTTCGTCCGCCTCTTCGCGCGCAGGGTCCAGCAGGAAGGCGCGCTCGACCTGACGCAAGGCGACTACAAGAACGCCGACTTTGCGCCCCATCCCGAGGTCGTGCGGGCCGCGCAGCGGATCACTCGCAACACCGTGCACAGCTACGGCCCGGCGGTCGGCCGCATGGACGTGCGTAGCGAGGTCGCGGACTTCTTCAATCGCGACGGCCTGCTCGACTATCCGGACTCCGAGGTCCGCTTCCTGCCGGACGAAGTCCTCTTCACGCCCGGCACGCGGGCCGGACTCGCCATCGTGCTCGAAGTGCTCGGGGCGGACGGCTCCGGTGTCGTGGTGCCGCGTCCGAGCTGGGAGTACGACTGGTTCATCGAGCGCGCCGGCAAGAAGGTCGTCGAGTTGCCGACGGCGGCGCCCGAGTTCCTGCCCGACCCGAAGGACCTCGACCGGCTGCTCGCGAAGGGCGGCATCTCGTCGGTCATCCTGAACAACCCGCACAACCCGACGGGTCGCGTGTATCCGCGTTCGCTCGTCGAGGAAATCGTGCGCGTGGCGGTCAGGCACCGCTGCTACGTGCTCTACGACTCGGTGTACCAGCGGCTCGACTACGTCGGCTGGTTCGTCAACCCGGCCTTCGCCTCGCCCGAGTGGCGCGACTGGGTGGTGTCGCTGTCGGGCCTGTCGAAGATGGACATGTTCGGCGCATCCACCGGCGCGCGCGCGTGCTGGCTCATCATCTCGGACCAGGTCCGCTCGAACGGCGTCCGGGCCCGGGAGATCCTCGCCAACCTCTCCGCGTGGCTAGTCGCGACGCCCTCCACGCTCGCCCAGGACTGGGCACTGGCGGCGCTCCAGAGCCCGCTCGCCGCGCTCAGGCGGCCCTCGCCCTACATGCGCGAGCGACGCGACTTCATGCTGCGCGCCGCGGACGAACTCGCGCACCTCGGCATCGAGCGGACCGACTTCGGCGGTACCTTCTACGCCCCGCTCGCGTTCCCAGGCCTCGTCGGCGAGCCCTTCGACCGCCTGCGCAACGGCGTCCACGAGAAGGCCATCGTCCGGAACTCGGTGGACGCGTTCGAGTTCCTGCTGTCGGGCGGCGTGGGCGGCATCCCGTTCGCGGCCTTCGCCGGCGGGCCGGACAGCACCGACCGGTACGGCACCTGGCAGCGTCTCTCGTACGGGTCGAAGGACGTGAAGGAACTCGCGGTCTTCATGGACCGCGTGCAGGCGCGCATCGAGCAGCAGGGCCGCCTCGGCGCGGGAGCCGTCGCACCGCCGAAGCGACGTGCCGGCGAGGACGAGACCTGGGAGGGCACCTGCACGGCCCGCGGTTACGGTGCGCTCGACGGTCTCGACAGGAAAGCGTTCGCTGCCGCCCGACGCCGCTTCCTCGCGGACCCGCGCCGCGAGACGCTGCGGCTCACCGGGACGAAGCACCCGGACTCGACGGCGCATCGCGCGGAACAGCTCGAGCGTGCACTGAAGTCGGTGCCGCGGAAGGCGACCGACCCGGCGCACCTCGCGCTCAAGCACCTCGAGTGGAATCCGCTGATGGAGGCGCGACTCGAGTACGAGGAGTCCATCGCCGACCTGCTCGGGCCATGCAGCGAAGTCCTGCTCGACATGGAAGGACGCCAGATCAGCCCGGACTGGCTGGACGTCCCGGAGAAAGTCGCGCTGGCACTGCTCCGGCGCGGGATCGTTCCCGGCGAAGACCGTCACCTGCTGCTCCGCGTGCCGAATCCGTTCCTGGAACAGGACGAGGAAAAGGTCTCCAAGATCCTCGCATCCGTCGCGCGGACCAACGTGCTGTTCCACCTCGCGTGCGAGCACCTCGGCATCGAGCCGAAGCAGAACGCGATCCACGAGATCACGATCCCGCAGGTGAACTCGAGCGCCGAGATCGGCGCCGTGATCAAGATAGGCACCTTGTACCTGCAGGCGGTCGCCGGGCTGTTCGAGGGAACGCCCGATCGCGTCGATGCGTTCCTGTCCTCGCGCGTGCCGAGGACGAAGCGCGCGGCGATGATCGCCCGCGTCAGTCGCGTCCGGCTCGTGCCACTCTGCGAGAACGTCGGCGCCCTCGCCCATCTCCCCGACCTGCTCGAGAAGCTGTACGTCGCGCTCGAGCGAGGCATCGGCGTGGAAGACCTGCCGACGCCGGGGACGTTCCGCACGTCGTTCGACCAGGCCGAGGCCGAGGTCCGGGTGTTCGTAGCCATGTCGGACACGGCGCTGCAGAGCGGCAAGATCGCCACGGATGCCGCCTGTACGCTGGCCGTTGCCGGGCGCGAGGAAGCCGAGCGCAGGCTGGCGGTCCACGCCCGTCGCATTGGCGAGCCCGCGCCACGGGTCACGTACCTCATCGGCGCCGGGCGCGCGGGGTTCCGCGGCGGCTTCGACCCGGCGCACCCGGGAGTGATCACGCAGTTCGCGCAGGCGGATGGCGTGACGATGCAGGGCATCAGGGCCGACGCGCCGCAGGAAGCCTCGCGCCTGGCCGAAGCGTTCCGCGCCAGGGTTGCGGCTCGCTCGAAGCGCAGGGACCGAGTGCATGCCCTGTCCGGCGCCGACGCCGAGTCCATGGCCAGGGTGCTCGAAGCGGGCGTCAAGGCGCACACCGAGACCCTGCTGCGCATCGCGCCGCTGCTCGCGCCGATCGGCAGCCTCGTGCCGCAGCCACGCGTACGCAACCGCGCGACGGGCGCCGCGAACTACGGGCGCTCGATCCCGACGTACCCGCCGGAATGGGGCGGCGGCCAGGCGCTGCCGGACGATCGCGACCTCCGCGACGCATGGCCCGAGGGCGTCACCCTTCCTCGTGCGATCGTCTACAACCTCGCGTGCACGACGCTCGGGCTGCCGGCGGTCACGAGCGACCTGTCGGTACTCGACCGGCGCACGGCCGTGCTGCTCGAGCGCCACGTCCCGGGCTACCGCGAAATCATCGCGAGCGAGCTGCCGTCGTTCGTGAAGGACGCGGCCGCGCTGGTCTTCGGCCGCAAGCTCGCGGAGACGACCGCGCGTCGTTGCCTGCGCGCCGCGGCGGCCCTGTGGGTGGATGCCCGCGCACGCGACGACCTCGTCGCGCCAACGTGCCTCTTCGCCATGCAATACCTGCGTTACATGGCCGAGGACTCCGAGAGCTGGGACGAGACCAAGGAGCACGAGAGCCAGACGACGCGCGAGGAGGAACTCATCCGCGAGACCTCGAGCGTCGCGTTCGCCGCGCTCTGCGCAGAGCGGCCGGGCGACCGCTGGCCCGTCCTCCAGGCGATGGTCGACGCCGAGGACGCGCCGCGACTCCTGCTCGCGCGCGAACTCACGATCGAGGAGAAGCGCGAGTTCGTCGATCTCAGGATCGAGGGCTGGCTGCGCGGCCTGCCGGAATCCCTGTCGCAGGAGCTGCGTCGTGAGTGGTCACAGCTGCGCGAACTGGCGAAGGACGAGTTCGAGCTCGACGCCATACGGCGCCTGATCGCGCTCGAGAAGCTCCGCGGCAGCCGCGGCGCCTAGCCGTCGCGATGACGGGCGCCCGCGCGGCGGGCGACCCGTTTACAATTGCCGGCGACCGAGAAGAAATCAGGCCAGGGGGATATGAGCACGGTCACGGAGACTTCCGAGGCGGGACGCCGAGCGCGTACGGTCAGGCGCGTTCTCGTCGCGCTGATCTTCTGCGCGGCGGCGCTCAACTACGTCGATCGTCAGGTCCTCGCCCTGCTGAAGCCGATCCTCCAGGAGGCGTTCACCTGGGACAACCAGGACTTCGCGCACCTTGGCTCGGTGTTCCAGCTCGCCGCCGCCGTCGCGCTGCCGTTCGTCGGCTGGTTCGTGGACCGGATCGGGGTGCGCTGGGGCTACATGCTCGCGGTCGGCCTGTGGAGCATCGCGGGGATGGCGCACGCGTTCGCGACATCGATGCAGCAGTTCGTCACGGCGCGCGCGGTGCTTGCGGTCGCGGAGTCCGTGCACACTCCGGCGGCCGTGAAGAGCATGGCGACCTACCTGCCGCTGAAGGAGCGCTCGCTCGGCATCGGGCTCATGAACACGGCGCCGAACGTCGGCGCCATCATCACGCCACTGCTGATCCCCCCGATCGCGCTGGCGTTCGGCTGGAAGAGCGCGTTCCTCTTCACCGGCGCGCTCGGTTTCGTGTGGATCCTGTTCTGGTGGCCGAGCGTCCGGCAGCTGGTGCCCGTGCAGCCCGAGTCGGCCTCCACCGTCGCCCAACGCCCGCCCGTCGCCTGGTCGAGCCTGTTCCGCGATCGTCGGACGTGGGCGTTCGTCGGGGCGAAGCTGCTCGTGGACCAGGTCTGGTGGTTCATCCTGTTCTGGACGCCCGACTTCTTCCATCGCCAGTTCGGCATGGGCCAGTCGGAGCTCGGCCGGCCGATCGCGCTCGTGTACACGATGGCGGCGATAGGCGCGCTGTCGAGCGGGCTGATCTTCCCGCGGCTGCTGGACCGCGGCTTCGCCGTCGATCGTGCGCGCAAGATCCCGATGCTCGTGTACGCGCTGCTCATCCTCCCCATCCCGCTCGCAGTCACCGTGGGCTCGCCGTGGACGGCGGCGCTGGTCATCGGGCTCGCGCTATTCGCACACCAGGGCTTCATGACCAACCTGTTCGGGCTCGCGGCGGACGTCGTGCCGCAGCAGGTCGTCGCGACGGTGATCGCGCTCGGCGCGGTCGCGGGCAACCTGTCGGGCACGGCGATCATCGAGCTCGCCGGCTGGTCGCTCGAGCACGGCCACGGCTACTGGCCGATGTTCGCCATCTGCGGCAGCGCCTACCTGCTGGCGCTCGGTTGGATCCACCTGATGGTGCCGCGCCTCCGGCTGGCCGATGAAGGCAGCGCTGCGGCCGAACGCTAGGCGCATGACGATTCCGGGCAGGGTGATGACGAAGGTCCGGCAGCAGGACTGGTTTGCAGTCGTCGTCGAACTCCTGGTCGTCGTACTCGGCATCTTCATCGGCCTGCAGGTCACGGACTGGAACGAGGGGCGCAAGCAGGCGCGGCTCGCGGACGGTTATCGCCAGAGCCTGCTGGCCGACCTCGAAGCGGACCGCGACAGCGCGCTTCAGCGCGCGACCTACTTCACGACGGTCGGCGACTACGGGCGCAAGGCGCTCGCATACTTCGAGCGCCCGCCGACGGGCATTCTGCCGGCGGATGCCTCCGCGATGGTGACGGCGTTCATGCTGGCGAGCAGCGTCTGGGAGTACCGTCAGCCGCGGGCGACGTTCGACGACCTGAAGGCGACGGGCAACCTCGCGCTGATCGGCGGGCTGCAGCTGCGTGTCGAGCTGTCCGGCTACTACGTCAGCACGGACGAGATGTCCGTGCAGTGGAACATCGTGCCCGACTATCGCCGCCACGTCCGGTCGCTGATCCCGCCCGACGCGCAGAACGCGATCATGGCGGCCTGCGAGCAGATCGTGGAGGGCCCCGTCACCGGGATCCTGCGGATGCAACGCGACTGTCGCGTCGACTTGTCCCGCTGGGACGTCGCGGCGATCCTGAAGGGCATAACGGAGTCTCCCGGGATGCGACAGGACCTCACCTATTGGCTGTCCCAGCAGGACCTCGTGGTCAGGCTGTTCGGCAGCCAGGCCAAGGCAGCCACCAGGATGCGGGCCCGGGTGGAGCAGGAGCGCGTGCGGTAGATCACGGCCGTCACGGCCCGGGCTCGGCCACCCAAATCCGCCGAAGTCCACGCTAAGCTAGCGAATCGCGCAGCTGCGCGGCAGCAAGGGTCAGGGGCACTACGGCATGGCTGACGTCTTCGTTTCCTACGCCCGCAGCGACAAGGCACTCGTCGCGCCGATCGTCGCCGCCATCGAAGCGAAGGGATGGTCCGTCTGGTGGGATCCGGCCATTGCGCCCGGGCAGGAGTTCGACGGCCGGATCGATGCCGAACTCGACGCGGCCGCCGCCGTGCTGGTCGTCTGGACGCCGACGTCGGTCACCTCGCGCTGGGTACGCGGCGAAGCGCGCGAGGCCGCGGAACGAGGGGTGCTGGTGCCGGTCCGCTTCGAAGGCGCGCGGCTGCCGATCGACGTGCGCGCCATTCACACCACGGACCTGGACGGCTGGGCCGGAAACCCGGACAACCCGGCCTGCCGCGAGTTGCTCGGCGCGCTGGGCGCCATGATCGATGGCCAGCGCGGCCCCGGTTCGTCACAGTCCGCGTCGACATCGTCGTCCGTGCCCGCGCCGACGACTCCGAGCACGCCACGCGTCTCGATCTGCGTCCTGCCCTTCTCCAACATGAGCGGCGACCCGGAGCAGGAGTACTTCAGCGACGGCATCAGCGAGGACGTGATAACGGACCTGAGCAAGGTCTCGGCCCTGAGCGTCGTCGCGCGCAACACGGCCTTTTCGTTCAAGGGCAAGACCGTGGATATCCCGCAGATCGCGCGGCAGCTGAAGGTGAGCCACATCCTCGAGGGCAGCGTGCGCAAGGCGGGTCAGCGAGTGCGAATCACCGCCCAGCTGATCGACTGCTCGACCGGGAACCACGTCTGGGCCGAGCGCTACGACCGGGACCTCAACGACATCTTCGCGCTGCAGGACGAGATCTCGCGGGCAATCGTCGCCGCGTTGAAGCTGAAGCTCATGCCGGAGGAGAAAAAGGCCCTCGGCCAGCGCGGCACCACGAACCTCGAGGCTTACAACCTCTACCTCATGGCCCGCCAGCACTACTCGACGGGGTTGCTCAGCGACGCGCGCAAGAGCGACACCGTCATCCGGCTCTGCCGCGGCGCGATCGAGATCGACCCGAACTACGCACGGGCGTGGGCGCTGATGGCGACCGCGCAACGCATGCGGCTGTATTCGACCGGAGACGGTGACAACGGGGCCGTGGCAGCTTCGCGCGCGATCGCACTCGACGACAACCTCGCCGAGGCTCACGCGGCACGAGGCGGCATCCTGGCGGCGAGCGGCGAGTACGAGGCGGCGCAGGCGGCGATCGAGGCGGCGCTGCGCCGCGACCCGGAGTCGGTGGACGTGCACCGGGAAGCGGCGCGGCTGCGCTTCCACCAGCATCGTTTCCACGAGGCGATCGAACACTGGGAGAAGGTCTCGACGCTTGCGGAGACCGACTACGCCTCCGGGCCACTCCTCATCACCTGCTACACGGCGATCGGCGACGACGAAGGCATGCGTCGCGCGGCCGAGCGCACGCTGGCGCGTGCAGAGAAGGCCGTCGCAGTCGAAGCCGACAACGGCTCGGCCATGGGCGCCGTCATCTCGTGCCTCGTCGCGCTCGGCCAGATCGAACGCGCCAAGGAGTGGACGCGGCGCGCGGTCCTGATCGACCCCGACAACATGAACATGCGCTACAACCTCGCCTGCGACATGGTGATCCACGCGGGCGACTTCGACATGGCCCTCGACCTGCTCGGGCCGGTCTGCGCGAAGATGGGCCGCGAGCGCCTGGAGTGGCTCAAGAGCGACCCGGACTTCGACCCGATTCGCGGCGACCCGCGCTTCCAGGCCATGGTCGCCGCGGCGGAGCAGCGCCTCGCGCCGAGCGGCGGCGACCCGGCGCGGACCACCTAGCGAGCCGGGTCGGCTGTGGTAGAGTCGCGCGAACTTCGCGGAGCCGTTCTTGGCCGACATCTTCGTCTCATATTCACGGCAGGATAAGGCGCGCGTCGCCCCCCTGGTCGCTGCCCTCGAGGCGGAGGGCTGGACCGTCTGGTGGGACCCCGAGATCACCCCGGGTCAGGAATTCGATGCGTTGATATCGCGCGAGCTGGAGCAGGCCCGTGCACTCGTGGTCGTCTGGACCGAGACGTCCGTCGATTCGCGCTGGGTGCGCGGTGAGGCACGTGACGCCGCCGATCGGGGCGTGCTCGTCCCCGTGCGTTTCGACAGCGCTCGCCTGCCGCTCGACTTCCGTGCGGTCCACACGACCGATCTCGACGGATGGGCCGAGGACCGCGAGGGCGTGGCCTTCCGGTCCCTCTGCAAGGCGCTCGAGTCCAAGATCGGCAGCCCGAAGAAGCAGAAGAAGGCGACCGCGATCGCGGTACTGCCGCTCGCGAACATGAGCGCGGATCCCGAGAACGAATATTTCAGCGACGGCATGACCGAGGAGATCATCAACGCGCTGTCGAAGGTCCCCGGAATCCACGTCGCCTCGCGCTCGTCGTCCTTCGCGTTCAAGGGCCGGAAGGACGTGGACGTGCGCCAGATCGGGGAAAAGCTCGGCGTGACGACGCTGCTCGAAGGCAGCGTCCGCAAGGTCGGCAACCGCATCCGGATCGCCGCCCAGCTCGTGAACGTCGAGAACGGGTACCAGCTCTGGTCGGAAACCTACGACCGCCAGCTCGAGGACATCTTCGCCGTACAGGACGAGATCTCGCGCGCCATCGTGGAGGCGCTGAAGCTGCGCCTGGTCGGCGACGCCGCGGCAGTCGTGCCGCCGACGAAGAACCTCGACGCCTACACGACGTACCTCAAGGGCCGCTTCCACTTCAACAAGTTCAGCGAAGCGGGCCTGCGCAAGGCGTACGACCTGTTCCAGAACGCCCTGCTGCAGGACCCGGGCTTCGCGCGCGCCTATGCCGGCATCGCGGACGTGTGGTGCGACCTCGCCGACGACTGGGTCGCCCCGGACGATGCCTACCCGCGTGCGAAGGCCGCCGCGGAGCGCGCGCTGCAGCGGGACCCGGACCTTTCCGATGCAATGGTGTCGATCGGCAAGGTTCTGTGCTGGCACGAGTGGAAGTTCGCGGAAGGCGTACGCTACGTCGAGCGCGCCGTGAACCTCAGCCCGAACGATGCCGAGGCTCACTGGGTCCTCGGGACCGCGCTGCCGGTGGTGGCGCGCCTGCGCGACGGAATTGCCTCGGTGCGTCGGGCGCTCGAGCTCGATCCGCTGCGCGTGGAGTACTTCGGCTGGGCCACGCGCCTGCTGCTGTACGCCAAGGACTACGACGCGGCGATCGCGCAGGCGATGGAGACGTTCGAAATCGACGAGAAGTACGGTCGCGGGTTCGTCTTCCTCGGTTCGGCCTATCTGGCGAAGGGCGAGCCGGAGCAGGCGCTCGAGTGGTTCCAACGTGGCCAGAGCCTCGACACGGCCGTGCGGTCCTACGATGCCTTCATCGTCCGCGCCCTCGCCGCACTCGGCCGGCGCGAGGAAGCGGAGGAGATACTCGCGCGCCTGGAAGCGGAATCACGCCAGCAGTACGTCCGCGCCGAGTACCTCGCCATGGGGCACGCGGCCGTCGGCGATTTCGACCGCGCCTTCGACGCGCTCGAGCGGGCCTACCAGGCGCGTTCCGCGGGCTTGATCTACCTGCACCTCGACCCGGGCTACGACCCGCTCCGCGGCGAGCCGCGTTTCCAGGAGCTCGTGCAGCGCATCGGCTTGCGCTGACTGGAAATCCGGTGCCTGGCACCGGATTTCGGGCGCAGGATCTTGCGCCGCCTCACATTTCCGCAATCTGTTAATTCCGCTTATGTCACCTGGGCGCGTACGCTCCGGCCGGTAGCTCACCGACCGGAAGCAACGGGTACCCAGGCCAGTGGCTCGCAGGAAGTCGAGTTCGAAAAACGCTCAAGCACGCGGCGCGCCGACGGCGCACGCCGGCGGCACCGCGCCTGAACAGGACGCGCGCGCGCGCGCCCGCGCGCCGCGCAGTTTCCGCGAGTTCTTCGAGACCCTGTCCCTCGCGACGCAGTTCCGCATCACGGCCATCGCGGCGGTGACCGTCGCACTGATCGCGGTACAGGTCGTCGTCGGTCTCGCAGACGCCTGGCTGGCTCATCGCAACCTCGTGCGGGCCGCGGAGCGCGTGCCCGCGTCCGTTGCCGCGCGGATCGGCGAATCAGGCATACACGGCTCCCTGAACGGCATCGCCGAACACCCTGAATTCATCGCTGCGGAGCTGCGCTCGCCGTCGGGCGTCGTGCTGGAGCGCTTCGAACGCGGCGTGGAAGCTGCACCGGGCCCCGGCACCGCCCAGTCCCAAAGCGCCCCGACACCGGGCGGGCTGCATCGGGCGCTACGACTCCTGTCGCTCGAGCCCATCTACGTGGAGTACCCCGTCAAGGTCACTTCCACACTGACGGGGACGCTCGCCCTCTCGCTCGACAACACGCTCGTGTGGAGCGCCGCGACGCGGCGACTCGAGCAGGCGCCCATCGTGCTGCTCATTGGCTGCCTGCTCGCGCTGCTCGCCGCCAACTCGCTCAAGCGGCAGGTCGTCGAGCCGCTGGCGCAGCTCGCGGATGCGACCCGCGTCCGCAGCGGCTTCGACGCGCAGCCGTCGCCTGCACCGGCACGGCGCAAGAACGAGCTCACCGAACTCGCGAGCAACTTCGACGCACTCGCCGACCGGCTGGCCGAATACGAGCGGACCCTGCGCACGGTCCGCGATTCGTCGCGGCAGCAGATCCTCGAGCGCACCAGGGATCTCGAGCTGAAGCTGCGTCGGGCGGAGGCACTGACGCGGTCGAAGGACGACTTCCTCGCGAACATGAGCCACGAGATCCGCACGCCGATGAACGGCGTGCTCGGCATGGCCGAGCTCCTCGCCGGCACGGACCTCGACAAGCGGCAGCGGCGCTACGTGGACTCGATGCGCACGGCGGCCGAGACGATGATGCAGATCATCAACGACATCCTCGACGACTCGAAGATCGAGGCCGGCAAGATGGACCTCATCAAGGAGCCGTTCGACGTCCGCGAGTTCGCGGAGCAGGTCGGGCAGCTGTTTGCCGGCCGCGCCGAGACCAAGAAGCTCGAACTCATCTGCCGCGTGGAGCCGACCGTGCCGACGGCCGTCGTGGGCGACGTGCTGCGCCTGCGCCAGGTACTCGGCAACCTCATGTCGAACGCGGTGAAGTACACCGAGCAGGGTGAGGTCCAGATCCGCATCGGCCTCGACGCCCTCGAAGGCGAGCAGTGCCGCCTGCACTTCAGCGTATCCGACACCGGCCCGGGCATCCCGGAATCCGAGCACGCCGCCGTGTTCGAGGCCTTCACGCAGCTCAACAACGCGCAACGGGTCGGCGGGACCGGCCTCGGCCTGTCGATCGCAACCCGCCTCGTGCAGCTGATGGGCGGCGAGAAGATCGACCTGCGCAGCCAGCCGGGTCACGGCAGCTCGTTCTCGTTCGTGTTGCCGTTCGAGGTGCGGGAAGCCGCCCCTGCCCCGAACAAGACGACGGACGAGTTTGCCGGGCTGCGCGTCCTCGTCGTCGACGACAGCGCAACGAGCTACATGTACCTCGAGGAAACCCTGTCGAACTGGTCGGCCGACGTGACCGTGCTCAACCACGGGCGGTTGCTCGGCGACAAGCTGCGCGACGCGGCGGCACGTGGCCGCCCGTATGCCGCCGTGCTGCTCGACCATGCATTGCCCGATGCGACGACCGGCGAACTGCTCCGCGCGATCCGCCTCGAGCCCGCCGTCGCCGGCACCTATGTCGTGCTGATGAGCGCCTTCGACTTCGACCCGTCGTTCGAGGGTTCGCGGGCGATCAAGCCGGACATCTGCATCGCGAAGCCGGTGCGCCAGTCCCTGCTCCGGGAGGCCCTGCACGCCGCGCGGGCACCGCGCAACGCCGACACCCTGTCCGCCAACGCGAAACCGCGTCCTGCGACGGTCGAGCGCGCCGGACTGCCGGCGCTGGGCCTCAAGGTACTGGTGGTTGACGACAACGCGATCAACCGCGAGGTCGCCGTCGCGATGCTCGAGCGCATCGCCTGCCGCGTCACGGTGGCGGAGGACGGCGGCGGCGCGGTCCGCCAGGCCGAGGACCAGCGGTTCGACGTGATCCTGATGGACTGCCAGATGCCGGGCATGGACGGCTACACGGCAACGGCCGCGATCCGGCGCCACGAGAGCGAGCGCGGCATGGCGGAGACCCCGATCGTCGCGCTCACGGCCAACGTGCTGGCACGCGACCGCAGCCGCTGCCTCGAGGCCGGGATGAATCTCTTCCTGGCGAAGCCCTTCACGCACCAGCAGCTGCTGGCGATCCTCAGGCCGATCGCCGAGCAGCGCGGCACGCTCGTCGAGGCAGCGCCGGTCGAAGCAGTGGTCGAGGAAACCGATCCCGAAGCGGACACCGTCACCCTGTCCGAGGATGCCCCGGCCGCAGAGGCGGAAGTCGACCTGTCCGACACGGTCGTGCTCGACATGCTCGAGGTCCCGCTGTTCGACTCGGACCCCGCGGCCCATCTTCCCGTGCTCGACGGAGAGCAGGTCGCCGCGATCCGCGGCCTCGGCAAGCCGCAGGTCTTCGAACGCCTGTGCGACATGCTTTTCGCATCGGCTCCGGAGTCGCTCGAGAAGCTCGGCGCCGCCCTGGAGCAGGGCGACCTCCAGGCGATCGCCACGGCGGCCCACGCGCTCAAGTCGCCCGTCAGCAACCTTGGCGGCCGCCGCATGGCGGACCAGCTCGAGCGCTGCGAGGCGGCGGCCCGCGACCAGGGCGACGTCAAGGCCGCCCGCAAGGCCGCGCGTGGCCTCAAGCAGAGCTACGCCGAACTCGACGAGGCGCTCCGCGCCGAAACCCTGCGCAGCACCGGAACCTGAGGTCCCCGTAATGAACGACAGCGGCAGCACGACGATCCTGATGGCCGACGACGACCCGTCGCACCTGTTGCTGGCGGAAGCCGCGCTGGCGGGCGCCGGGTTCATGGTCCACACGGTCGGGGACGGCGCCGACGCAGTCGCGCAGTTCGGCGACGTCAGGCCCGACGTGGTGATCCTCGACGTGAACATGCCGCGCATGTCCGGCATCGACGCGTGCCGCGAGATCCGCAAGCAGGCCGACGGGCGCGCGCTGCCGATCCTGATGCTCACCGGCCGCAACGACCTGCCCGCGATCAGCGACGCGTTCGCCGCGGGCGCCAGCGACTTTGCGCAGAAAGGCATCAATCCGCGCCTGCTCGTCGAGCGCGTGCGGTTCCTGTTGCGCGACCGCGAGCTCCAGCAGCAGCTGCTCTCGAGCCGCTCCAAGCTCCTGCAGGCGCAGCGCATCGCTCGTGTCGGGCACTGGGAGCTCGGCGTCGAGGGCCGGACGCTCCACGCCTCGCCGATGCTCGGCGAGATCCTGGAGGTGGATCCCCAGTCGCTCGCCCGGTTCGAGGACTTCGTCCGACTGCTCGACCGCTCGGAGCAGCTCGCCGTGCGACAGGCGTTCATCGCGTGCGCCACGGGCGCGGGCCGCTTCAGCTTCGACCACACGTTCAGGACGGCCCGTGGCAACACGGTCTGCGTGCACCAGGAGGCCGATCTCGTGCACACGGCCGGCGCGTCGGGCGAGGGTACCGTGATCGTCACGCTGCAGGACCTGACGCGACTGCATCGCGCCGAGGAGGCCGTGCGCCAGCTCTCGTACTTCGACTCCGCGACCGGCCTGCCGAACCGCCGCCATCTCTCCGAGCAGGTCGTCACGGCACTGCAGGACGGTTCCGGCGTCGTCGCATCCGGGGTCGTCGCCTTCCGCATGCACGGCTTCGATCGCATCGTGCAGGCGCAGGGACTCGAGTTCGCCAACCGGCTGATCGCGAAGCTCGCCAAGCGCGTGGAGCACGAAATCGGGAACCTGAGCCAGGGTGGCGCCATCCCGTGGCGCTCCGGGCCGGCCGCGGTGTGCCGCACCGCGGAATGCGAAGTGGCGACGGTCCTGCGCAGCCGCGTCTCCGCGGACCACCTGACGAGCGTCGCGCGCGCGATCCTCGAGGCGATCACCTCGCAGGCAGCCGGCACCGATTCCGACTACCTGCCCGCGATCAGTGCGGGCGTGGCCTTCGCCGAGTCCGGCCCGGTCGAAGCCGAGCAACTCATCCAGAACGCCCACGCCGCCGCCGAGCAGGCGTCGGAGCCGCGCACCTGCGAGACATATTCGCCGGTGCCGCTCGCACGGACGCGGCGCCGGCTGCAGATCGAGTCCGCGCTGCGCGGCGCCGTGGATCGTGGCGAGGTCGGCCTGACGTATCGGCCACGGGTGTCGGTCGACACCTACGAGTTGACGGCGATCGAGGGTGTCGTGAACTGGGAGAACGCGCAGGTCGGAGCGGTCTCTCCGGAAGAGTTCGCGCTCGTCGCCGATGAAACGGGGCTCGTGGACCCGATCGGCCGCTGGGTGCTCGGCGAGTCGTGCCGCCAGCTCGCGGCCTGGCGCAAGCAGTTCGATCGCAGCTTCTTCGTCTCGCTGAAGCTGTCGGCGCGACAGCTGCGCGACCCCGGGATCGTCACGACGATCCAGGATGCGCTCTGGCGCAACAACCTGCCGGGCAGCGCCCTCGAAGTTGCGCTCAGCGAGGCCAGCGTAGTCGCAGCGCCGAGGGAAGCAGGCAAGGTGTTCGAGGCGCTGCGGGCCGCGGGCGTGCGCGTGGCGATCGAGGACTTCGGCGCCGGTTACGCCTCTTTCAGCCACATCCGCCGGCTGCCCTTCGACAGCATGACCCTCAATCGTTCGCTGGTGGCCGATCTCTATACCGACGTCGGCGCCCAGGGGGTGGTGGCGGCGGTGATCGCGATGGCCCGCGGCCTGAACGTCCGCGCGGTCGCCGACGGCATCGAGGACTCGGCAACCCTGCAGATGCTGAGCGCGCTCGGCTGCGACGAGATCCAGGGCCCCTACGTATCGCAGCCGCTCGGTCCACGCTTCTTCGAGGCGTGGCTCGAAGATGGTGGCGCGGCCGTGCTCGCGCAGAAGCACGCACGCGAGATCATCGACGCACTCGAGGCCGTCGAACGGCGGTCGACGGCCTGAGCGGCGACCGCTACCCGATCACCAGATCCGCACCCGCTTGTCCGGCGGGAGGAACATCGCGTCGCCCGCCTTCACTCCGAAGGACTCGTACCATGCGTCGATGTTGCGCGTCGGCCCGATGACGCGGAACTGGCGTGGACTGTGCGGGTCGGTGACGACCTGCTTGCGCACGAAATCGTCGGTGACCTTGCCGCGCCAGGCCTGCGCCCAGCCGAGCAGCACGCGCTGGTCGCCGGTGTAGCCGTCCAGCACCGGCGCCGGCGCGCCCTTCAGCGACGCGCGATACGCATCGAGCGCCACCGCGAGCCCGCCCAGGTCGGCGATGTTCTCGCCCATGGTCAGCTGGCCGTTCACGTGCACGCCCGGGATGGGCTCGAACGCCGAGTACTGCGCCCCCAGGGCCTTGGCGCGCGCCTGGAACTTCTGCGCGTCCTGCTTCGTCCACCAGTCACGCAGCGCCCCGTCGGCGTCGATCTTGCGCCCCTCGTCATCGAAGCCGTGGATCAGTTCGTGGCCGATCACGGCCCCGATGGCGCCGTAGTTCACGGCCGGGTCGGCGTTCACGTCGAACATCGGCGCCTGCAGTATGCCGGCCGGGAAGACGATGTCGCGGAGTTCCCCGTTGTAGGCGTCGTTCGTCTGCGGAGTCATCTGCCAGCTGCTCCGGTCCACCGGCCCGGGGAGACGTCCCGTGTCGAATGCCCAGTCGGCCTCGGC
The DNA here is from genome assembly GCA_012026925.1 of Gammaproteobacteria bacterium. Classification (GTDB taxonomy): domain Bacteria; phylum Pseudomonadota; class Gammaproteobacteria; order Steroidobacterales; family Steroidobacteraceae; genus RPQJ01. The sequence continues at coordinate 35,039 of VEPJ01000071.1, forward strand.
GGCACGGCGCACGTTGCCGAGCAGGTCGTCGCTCAGGATCACGACCTTCGAATAGTCGCGAGGATTGTCCGGATAGCCGACCTTGATCGTGTAGGTGTCGAGCTTGCGCAGCGCTTCCTTCTTCGTGGCCGGGCTCATCCAGTCGAGCTTCTCGATCCGGACGCGACACGCCGCCTTGAGGTTCCCGACGAGCTCCTCGATCTTCGCCTTGGCATCGGGACCGAAGTAGCGCGCGGTGTACAGCTGCCCGACGCCGAAGCCGAGCGTGCCGAACGTGCCGAAGCGGTCGCCGACCAGGAAGTCGCCGCCCGCGACGGCGGTGACACCGCGCTTCCAGCGCGCCCTCTGCTGCTGCTGCCCGGACAGCAAGCGGTCGTGCAGCTCGAAGTGCGCGTCCGTGAACGACTTCGAGAGATAAGGCGCCGCATTGTCCGCGATATGGAACGCCTGCCAGGCACGGATGGTCGCCGCAGGCGTCCTGCCGTAAACGGCGGCGATCTTCGCGAACGCACCCTTCTCGTTGACGATCACGCGCTCGACGTCGCCCAGGCCGGCCGCCGCGAAGTACTCGTGCCACGCGAAGGTCGGCGCGAGCTTCTGCAGGTCCGTGACCGTCATCGGGTTGTAGGCCGCCACGACGTCGCGCTGCTGGACCCTGGACCAGCTCTCGCGGGCGACGCCCGCCTCGAACTCCACGACGTCCTTCGCCCGCGCATCGGGATCCGGCCAGCCGACGAGCCCCAGCAGCTTCGCCACGTAAGCCTGGTACGCCGTGCGAGTCGCCGCGAACTCGGGCTTCAGGTAGTAATCGCGGTCGGGCAGCCCGAGCCCGGACTGCGTGAGATAGACGGCGTACCGGTTCGGGTCCTTCAGGTCCACCATGACGTAGGTGGCGAAGAGCGTCGGCTGGAAGTCGAAATTCGCACGACCCATCAGCGCCGCGAGCTCTTCGCGGGTACGGGCCCGGCGCACGAGTTGGAGGTCCGCGGCCAGCGGTTCGATGCCCTGCTGCTCGATGCGCGCCTCGTCCATGAAGGACTTGTAGAACGCTCCGGCCTTGCCCTGCAGCGTGCCCGGCTCGCGCGACACGACCGCGGCCGACTCTTCGAGGATCTGGCGCAGCCGTGCCTCGGTACGGTCCGTCATCTCGAGGCGCAGCGTCCAGGCGGGCTTGTCGGGCGGGATCTTCGCAGTGGCGAGCCAGGTGCCGTTGGCGTAGCGGAAGAAATCGTCTCCGGGGCGAACGTCGAGGTCCGCGCCCGCGACGTCGAAGCCCCACGCGCCGTACATCGGCTTCGAGGCACCGGCCGGAGGGGCATCCGCGGCGAAGGAAAGCGAAGACAGGCCCGATGCGAACACCAGGCCGAATACGAACGCGAGGCGCCTGCCCTGCATGCTCCACCCCCGGCCCGGAAGCCGGTCGCCGGAAAAGCGGGCAGTTTACGTCAGGTCAGCCCGTGGGCAACCCGGCTGCGCTCCTCCTGGGTCCTGAACGCGTTGAACCGCGGCAGGAACTTGTCCCAGTCGATGATGTGCGCGTCGATCTCCGGCCCGTCGATGCAGGCGTGCTTGCGGACCATCCTGCCGTCGATCGTCACGGGAACCATGCAGGCGCCGCACATGCCGGTCGCGTCCACCATGATGGAGTTCAGGCTCGAGACGGTCTTCACGCCGTAGGGCCGCGTGAGGTCGCTTACCGCACGCATCATCATCGGCGGCCCGATCGTGACGACCTCGGCGATGCGGCGGCCCTTGCTCGTCCCGCCGTTCTTCAGCATCTCCTCGAGCGGCGCGGTGACGAAGCCCTTGATGCCGAACGTGCCGTCGTTCGACGTGTAGATCACGTCGAGCCGATCGCCGAACTCCGCCTGCAGCCGGCCGACGCGTTCCTGCTCGCCGGTCCAGAACAGGAGTTCCTTCGTCCGGAACCCCGCGATCAGCGTCACGTGGTTTCCCATGCGCAGGTGCTCGCGCATGATCGGGTACACCGGCGGCAGGCCCACGCCGCCCGCGGTAAATACGACCGTTTCGTCCGCCGCATACCGGTGCAGGTCGCTCGGGCGTCCGAGCGGCCCCGCGATGCCCGCGAACGAGTCGCCCACGGCCATGCGGTTCATCAGCATCGAGCTCGTGCCCACGCCCTGGATGACGAGGTCGATCGTTCCCTGCTCCGTGTCCCAGTCGGCGAGCGTGAGCGGGATGAGCTCGCCGTCGCCCCAGGCCAGCACGCGCACGAACTGCCCCGCCCGCGCCGACCGCGCGACGAGCGGCGCGCGCACCGTGAATTCCACGATGCCACCCGCGAGCTCGACCTTGTTCAGGATCGCCGGGCTCTCCTGGCCGAGCGCCGTGTAGCGGGCTGCACTCTCGACCTTCTCGCGGATCTCGTCCGGAGTGAACGGGATGTCGCCCACGATCTCGCGCGCCGCGGCCTGCCCGTCGCCGGCCGCGCGGATCGCGGTCGAGCCGCCGCGCGCGGCGTCGCCGCCGGTGTAGACGTCCGGAATCGAGGTGGCCTGCGAGCCTTCGTGGTCGAGCGAGATCGTGCCCCACTTCGTCGTCTTCAGCCCCGGCTCGGCTTCCTTCATGATCGGGTTCGCCGTGTTGCCGAGCGCCATGATCACGAGATCCACCGGGACGCGCTCGGTCCTGCCCGTCCTGACGGGCGCGCGCCGGCCGGAAGGATCGGCGGGCCCGAGCTCGTTGACGTCGAGCACCGCGTGCGTGACGAAGTTCGTCTTGCCGTCGCCCAGGAACTCGCAGGGCGCGCGCAGCTCCTTGACCGTGATGCCCTCCTCGAGCGCGTGGTGCAGTTCCTCGACGCGCGCCGGCATCTCGGAGATCGTGCGGCGATAGACGATCGTGACGTTGGCGCCGAGTCGACGCGCCGTGCGCGCCGCGTCCATCGCCGTGTTGCCACCGCCGATGACGAAGACTTCCTTGCCGCGGGTGTCCGGCAGCGGCGTCTCGTACTTCGCGTCGATCGCCCGCATCAGGTTGACGCGCGTCAGGAACTCGTTCGCGGACATCACGCCGAGCAGGTGCTCGCCCGGCACGTTCATGAACGTCGGCAGGCCGGCGCCGGTGCCGACGAAGATCTTCCAGAAGCCCGCCGCCTTGAGGTCGTCGAGGGTGGCGGTCTTGCCGACCACGAAATTGCGCACGAAGCGCCCGCCAAGCAGCGTGATCTTCTCGACCACGTCGTCGATCAGGTCGTTCGGCAGGCGGAATTCCGGGATGCCGTAGCGCAGCACGCCGCCGAGCTCGTGGAACGCCTCGAACACCG
>VEPJ01000185.1 GCA_012026925.1 Gammaproteobacteria bacterium
ACTTGCGGTAACCCTTCCACTGCAGGCCGTTGATGAACAGGATCATCTGGCCCGGCGTGGCGTAGATGAGGCAGATGTCGGGCGGATTGAGGCGGCCCGCCTCGAGCGGGCTCACGGCGAGCGCCCGGTAGCGGCCGTGCGGCACGACGCTCAGGGCTTCCTGGCGCAGGCGTGCGTCCTCGGGCGTGGCGTGCCAGACGCCCACGAACTCGCGGCCGGCGCGGAACGCCTCGTCCTGCGGTCCGAGGCCCACGACGGCACGGCACTGGTTCGCCACGAGATCGTCGCCGGTGATGCCGACGGTCCAGCCGAGGCGCGCGGCCATCCCGACGACCTGGTCGGTGGTGTGCACGGCCGTGGGCCGGCGGATGCGCGGGATCGCCTCCATGTCCTCGACGCGCTCGAACAGCTTCATGCCGATGATGGTGGTCTTGAGCTTGAGCAGCGCGTTGAGTTCGGCGACCAGGCTGCGCCACTCGTGGGTGATCGGTTCGCTCATGGGGGGTCTCCTCTGCGTCGCACCGTAACCAAATTCGAATTACTTGTCGCGTTCTCGGTGGGCCGCCGCCGCGTGCGGTGCTACCGTTGCGCCCATGACGAGCCTGCCTTCCGAACGGGTCATGCGCCGCGCGTTCCTTGCGGGCGACGGGAGCTACGACGGCGTGTTCTTCACCGGCGTGAAGACCACCGGCATCTTCTGCCGCCCGTCGTGCACCGCGCGCAAGCCGCGGCCCGAGAACGTCGAGTTCTTCGCGACGCCGCGCGAGGCGCTGTTTTCGGGCTACCGGGCCTGCAAACGCTGCCGGCCGCTCGACGCCGACGGCCGCCCACCGGCCTGGGTCGCGCGGCTGCTCGAGCGGCTCGAGCAGGATCCAGGCGAACGCATCCGCGCCGCCGACCTGCGTGCGGCCGGCGTCGACCCGGCCCGGGCCCGGCGCTATTTCCAGAAACACTACGGCATGACGTTCCAGGCGTACTGCCGTGCGCGGCGCCTCGGCGACGCGTTCCGCCGGATCAAGGGGGGATCGACAGTGAGTGACGTAGCCACCGCATCGGGATTCGAGTCGGAGAGCGGCTTCCGCGCCGCGTTCGGGCGTGCGTTCGGCGCAGCGCCCAGCGAGGCCGCCGCGGGCGACACCGTTCTGCTCGACTGGATCGCTTCGCCGGTGGGTCCGCTCGTCGCGGGCGCGACGAGCGAGGGGATCTGCCTGCTCGAGTTCAGTGACCGGCGCATGCTCGAGGCGCAGCTGAAGACGCTGCGCAAGCGCTTCGGTGCCCCGCTCGTGCCCGGGCGCAACCGCTGGCTCGAGCGGCTGCGCAAGCAGCTCGACGAGTATTTCGCCGGACGGCGCAAGGACTTCGACCTGCCGCTGGTGATCCGCGGCACGGCCTTCCAGGAACAGGTCTGGCGCACGCTGCTCACCATTCCATACGGCGAAACGTGGTCATACCGCGACGTGGCGACCCGCATCGGCCAGGCCGGCGCGACGCGGGCCGTCGGCACGGCGAACGGCATGAACCGCATCGCCATCGTGATCCCGTGCCACCGCGTCGTGAACGCCGACGGACGGATGGGCGGCTACGGTGGCGGCGTGTGGCGCAAGCAGTTCCTGCTCGACCTCGAGCGCGGGCAGCGTTCGTTCGACGCGTGATGCCCGGTCAGCCGGCGCGTGCCGGCAGCCACACCGACACCGCGACGCCGCCGTCCGGTCGGTTGGCGAGGCTCAGTCGGCCTCCATGCGCCTCGGCAATCTCGCGGCACAGGCTCAGGCCGAGGCCGGTGCCGCTCCGCTTGGTGGAATAGAACGGCAGCAGCGCGTTGGCGAGCACCTGCTCCGACATGCCGCTGCCGCGATCGAGCACCTGCAGCCGCGTGTAACGCCCGTCGTCTGCGATCGTCAGTTCGACGGCCCCGGGCGGCGAGCCGGACTCGTGCGCGTTCTTGAGGAAATTGATCAGTACCTGCTGGATCTGCGCCGGATCGAAGTAGCCCGGCCGCTCGGGCAGGACGGCGGGCCCGCGGAAGTCGGCCATCTGGCGCAGCGAGGCGACGAACGGCTCCCAGGCGACGTCCTGCAGGCAGGGTGCCGGGAGCTTGGCGAATCGCGCGTAGCCGTCGAGGAAGTCCTTGAGGTGCCGCGCGCGCTCCTCGATGGTCGCGAAGATGCTGTCGAGCTTCGCTGGATCGGGCGCCTGCGCGATCAAGCGGCCGGAGTGCGCGAGCGACGAGATCGGGGCCAGCGAATTGTTGAGCTCGTGGCTGATGACACGGATCACTTTCTTCCAGGTCGCTACCTCCTGGCGCGTGAGTTCGCGCGTCAGTCGCTTGAACAGGTAGAGCCGGTGGTCGCGGCCGTTGAGGACGAAGCGACGCTGCGCGAGGTGCAGCACCTCCTGTTCGCCGTCGGGGCCGGCGAGCGAGAACAGCGTGTCGTTGCCGGCGCGCACCGCTTCCTGCAGTGAGGCGGGGGTCTCCGCGACGAGCTCCTCGAAGCGGTGGCCCTCGAGCCGCGCGCCGTCGCGGAACATCTGCCGCGCGACCGTGTTCGAGTAGATGACGTGGCCGTTCGCGTTCGTTAGCACGAGCGCGAGCGGCGTGCTCTGGATGACCGTGTCGAGCAGCAGTTCCCGCTGGAACAGGTCCTGGCGTTCGCGTCGCAGCACGTCGCCCACGGCGTTGTACTGCCGGACCAGTTCGCCGAGCTCGTCGCTGCGGTCCGCGGCGAGCGACACCGAGAAGTCGCCGTCGCGCAGGCTCGAGAAGCCGTCGCCGAGCGCCTGCAGCATGCGCGCGACACCGCGGCTCCAGCGGCGTGACGCCCACAGCGCGAGCGGCACGGCCACGGCCAGCGTGAACGTGACGGACGACCACCAGTCGCCGGTGTACTCGTGCGCAGCGATCGCGAGTGCCAGTGTCGCCGCGACCGTCGTCACCGCGAGCAGCGCCACCTGGCCTTCGATGGAAATCCGGAGCCGCATGCCCCGATGCTAGCGCGGCACGCGTGCCGATGGGGTCCCCATCAGGCCTTGATCCCGAGTTTCTCCATGCGCCGGTAGAGCGCCTGGCGGGAGAGCCGCAGCTCCGCGGCCGCCCGTGAGATCACGCCGCCAGCACCCGCGAGTGCGGCTTCGATGGCCGCACGGTCGGGCAGCTCGCCGTCGTCGCTCGTTGCGGCGTCGGGCATGACGCGCCGCTCGGGCAGCGCGAGGTCGCCGGCCTCGACCCGCTCCGAGCGCGCGAGCAACTTGGCGCGCTGGATGCAGTTGGCGAGTTCGCGCACGTTGCCGGGCCAGTCGTGCCCGAGCAAGGCGGCTTCGGCAGCCGCGGCCAGGGAGTGACCGGCCCCGAGGAACGCCCGGGCCAGCGGCAGGATGTCGTCGGGACGCTCGGCCAGCGCGGGCACGTGCAGCTCGATCACGTTGAGCCGGTAATAGAGGTCCTCGCGGAAGCGGCCGGAGCGGATCAGTTGCTGCGGGTCGGCATTGGTCGCGCTGATCACGCGAACCTTCACGCGCCGCGTCTCGCTCGAACCCAGGCGCTGGAACTCGCCCGTCTGCAGGACGCGCAGCAGCTTGACCTGGCCTTCCGCCGACAGCGTGCCGAGCTCGTCCATGAACAGCGTGCCGCCGTCGGCCGCCTCGAAGCGCCCGATGCGCGTCCGCTGCGCGCCGGTGTAGGCGCCGGGCTCGGCGCCGAACAACTCGGCCTCGAGCAGGTCGGCCGGGAGCGCGCCGACGTTCACCTTGACGTAGGGTCCGTCTCGCACGGCCGAGTTGGCCTGGATGATGTCGGCGACCTTTTCCTTGCCCGCCCCGTTAGGGCCGGTGATCAGCACCGGCACGTCCGCGTGCGCGACGCGCGTGGCGAGCGTCACCACCTCGTGCATGGCGTCGCTCGCGTACACGATGCCGCACAGGTCGAACTCGCGAGCGAGTCGTGCCCGGGACTCGCGGCGCGCGTCGGTGAGGCGTCGTGCGGTGCGCGTGGCTTCGCCGAGGGCGAGCAGGTTGCGCACCGTGACCACCAGCTTGGCGTCGTCCCAGGGCTTGGCGAGGTAATCGGCCGCGCCCTGCCGCACGAGTTCGACGGCAGTCTCCAGGTGAGTCCATGCCGTGAGCAGGATGATCGGCAGTCCGGGCGCGAGGCGGCGCAGCTCACCGAACAGCGCCACGCCTTCCTCGCCGGAGGTCGTGTCCCGCGAGAAGTTCATGTCCTGGATCACGAGGTCGATGCCGCCCTGCGCCACGCGCGCCTGTGCCGGGCGCGGCCCGTCCACGCACTCCACCTCGATGCCTTCCAGCTCGAAGAGGATGCGCAGGGCGGTGCAGACGGCGGCATTGTCGTCGACGACGAGGATCCGGGTCATGGTGCCTTTATACACTGCGCGTTGCGGTGGCGGGCTCGATGCCCGCCGCGCGCCGCGCGGGCCCGTAGGCGGCGAGTTGGCCGACGATCCACAGTGCGAGCACGCCGACCGGCAGGTAGCGCCAGTCGAGCTTCGGCAGGTCGAACGTGCTCACCAGCCACACCGACAGCCCGACCGCGAGCGCGACGCCGATCACGGCGCCCGCGGTCGTGACGATCCAGCCCTCGAGAAGGAAGTGGCGCACGACATCGCTGCGCCGGGCTCCGAGCGCGCGCCGCGTGCCGATCTGTTTGCGGCGGCGGTTGACGTTGAACGACATCAGGCCGAACACGCCGAGCACCGTCACCGCGACCAGCAGCGCGATGACGGTGAGCAGCGTGATCGTCATGGCGCGGTCGTTCTGGTAGGCGGTTGCACGGATCTCGCCGAACGAGCGTACGTCGCGCAGGATGCGGCGCGGATCCACCGCGAGCAGCGCCGACTCCACCTCGCGCTGCACCGCGGCCCGCTCGCCCGGCCGGGTGCGGATCACGTAGTAGAGCGACTCGCCGCTCGCGATGACGACCGGGTAGAACGCCGAGCGTTCGACGCCGGGGTTGTTGACGAAATAGCCCTGGGCACGCTCGACGATGCCGATGACGGTGGCCGGGGCCCGGGTCGACGAGTCGTAGACGGTGGCTCCCAGCGCCTTGCCATCGGGGAACAGCTGGTCGGCGAGTGCGCGCGAGATCACCACCGTGGCCGGCAGCGTGGCGCCGAACTCGGCGAAGTCGGCGGCCGTCCCGATCTCCTCCGGCGTGAACCAGCGCCCGGACTCGAGTTGCAGGCCGAACGCTTCAAGGCCGTACTGATCCGCGAGCATCAGCGATGCGGAGGTGTTGGTGGGATCATTCGCATCTGCCGTGCGCTGGAACCCCCAGCCGAAGCCGGCGTTCGACATCGGCAGCGAGGCCGTCGCCGAAGCCGCGACGACTCCCGGCATGGCCCGCAGTGCGCCCAGGTCGGCGGCAATGGCTGCCAGCCCGGCTTCCTTGGGCAACCGCCCGAAGTTGATCACCTGCAGCGTGACGAGGTTGTCCTCGTCGTATCCGCTCGGGCGGTCCATCTTGGCGAGGCGCTGTTGCACGATGAACGCCGCGTTGCAGAGCACGGCGAGCGTGATCGCGACCTGCAGCGCGACCAGCAGCGGGCCGGTGCGGTTGCGGAGCAGTGCAGAGAGGATCGGGCGGATTTCCATGGTCGGATTCCTCGTTCGGTGGCGGCCGCGGTCACTGGGTCTTCAGCGACGTGGCCGGCTGGATGCGGCAGATGCGCCATGCCGGGTACAAGCCGGCGGCGAGCCCGGCGGCGATGGCGAGCCCGACGGCGATGGCCACCAGTTCTGCGTTGAGGTGGGCGACGCGTTCGTAGTCCACGTACAGGCGGCGCACGCCGAGCAGCCCCGCCCACGCCAGTGCCAGCCCGAGCAGGCCGCCGAGTGCGCCGAGCAGGCCCACTTCGACCAGGTGCTGCCCGAAGACACGCGTGCGGCTTGCCCCGAGCGCGCGGCGCACGCCCACGTCGCCGGCACGGCCGAGGAACTTGGCGAGCAGCAGGCCGACGGTGTTGAGCAGGCACACCGCGAGGAACATGAACGACAGGCCGAGCAGCACGGAGTTGTCGTCCTGCACCACCTCGTTGACGTCGAGCCAGGTGTTCACGTCCGAGAGCCGGTTGTTGAGTGGGCGCGCGAAGCGGCCGAGCTTCTTCTGCTCGTTCACGTACGCGTCGAGGAACGCGCGGTAGTCGGCCACCGCGGTCTCGTCCGGCAGTTCGACCCAGAATTGCGCGAACACGCACTCCGAGTGGAACACCCCTTCCGCAGGGGGCGCCTGCCAGCAATTGATGCTGCCGCTCACGCCGCCCCAGTCCTGCTGGTGGCGGTCGAACAGCGCGATCGGCACGAACGCTTCGTCCGTGTCGGCGAATGCACCGACGCTCAGGTCGTAGAAGCGCGGAGTCGGCTGCCAGTGGTCGATGACGCCGACCACGCGCAGCAGGTCATTGCCGATGCGCAGTTCGCGTCCGACGCTGTCCTCCCCGCCGAACAGGCGCTCGTTGAGCGCACGCGAAAGCACGATCACCGGCGCACCGTCGGCGTCGTGGCTCGCGCTCCACGCAGAGCCGTGGATGAACGGCACCTGGAACATGCTGAAGAAGTCGACGGAGGCGGCACGCGCGGTGACGATCTCCGGGCGCACGTCCTGCGCGCCCGGCACCTCGACGACGAAGCCGGTGCCGACCGTCACGGTGCGCGGGATGCCGGCGGGGGTGCGCTCGAGGAGCGCGAGCGAATCCCGCCACGTGAGCGAGCGGGGCGGTTCGTTCGGTTCGCCGAACGGCCGGTCCGGACTCCAATTGTCGAGCTGCACTGCGTAAAGCACGTCGCTCTTCTCCGGGATCGGGTCACCGGCCATGAGGGCGTACACGGACAACATGGTCATGCACACCCCGATGCCGAGCCCGACGGCGACGATCATCAGCAGCGAGACCACGGGCGTGCGCCGCAGCGAGAGCAGCGCCAGTCGCAGGTGATAGGCGAACACGGCGTGGCCCTCAGGCGCCCGCGGCCGCGCGGGTCTCGCGCACCCGAATGGCAGCCTCGAACTCGGTGAAATCCGTGACCTGCCCGTCGAGCATGTGCACGTTGCGGCGGGCGCGGCGCGCGAGTTCGGGGTCGTGCGTGACCATGATGATGGTGGTGCCGCGGCCGTTGATCTCCTCGAGCAGTTCCATCACCTGCCGCGCCATCACGGAGTCGAGGTTGCCGGTGGGCTCGTCGGCGAGCAGGAAGCGCGGCTCGCCGGCCAGCGCCCGCGCGATCGCCACGCGCTGCTGCTGGCCGCCGGACAGCTGCGACGGCAGGTGCTTGCCGCGCGATGCCAGGCCCACCAGTTCGAGGGCGCGCTGGATGCGCTGCGCCCGCTCGGCCGCCCGGAAGCCGCGGTAGCGCAGCGGCACGTCCACGTTGTCGAACACGTTCAGGTCGGCGATCAGGTTGAAGCCCTGGAAGATGAAGCCGATCTTCTCGTTGCGGATGCGCGAGCGCGCATCGTCGCCGAGGCGGCTCACGTCCTGCCCGTCGAGCAGGTAGCTGCCCGCATCGAAGGCCTCGAGCAGGCCCGCAATGTTGAGGAACGTGGTCTTGCCGGAGCCCGAGGGACCGGTCACGGCGACGAACTCACCTTCGTCCACCGTGAGGTTGAAGTCGCGCAGCGCGCTCGTCTGCACGACGTCGGCGCGGTAGACCTTGCTGATGCCCTTCATCTGCAACATGGATCGGCTCCTCGTTGAATCCGGTCAGTTCCTGATCAGGACGGTCTCGGCCCGGCCGAACGGCTCGAGGCTCGAGATCACGATACGGTCGCCCTCGCGCAGGCCCTGCGCGATCTCGACGCTGGCGATGCTGGTGGCGCCGGTGGCGATCGGTGTGCGACGGGCGACGCCGCCCTCGATCCTGTAGGCGATGCGGCCGCCGCCGCTTTCGTAGAAGGCGCCGCGGTCGACGAGCAGCGCATCGGCCTTCTCGTCGAGCACGATGCGCACGCTGACGCGCTGGTTCTGGCGCAGGTCGGCGGGGGCATCCTGCGCGAAGCGCACGCGGCCGACCACCTGGCCGTTACGCACCTCGGGCGAGATCGACGTGACCGAACCCGCGTACTTGGCGCTGCCGTAGGAGATCTCGGCCGGCATGCCGATCGCCAGGTCATCCGCGTAGCTCTCCGGGACCGCGAGTTCGATCTCGAATACCGAGAGGTCGACTACGGTGAGCAGCGGCGCACTGGCGTCGACGGCAGCTCGCTGCTGCACCGCCACGCTGCCTACGATGCCGTTGACCGGCGAGCGCACCGTCAGCTCGTCGACGCGGCGCTGCACGTTGGCGACCACGCCGCGCTGGCGCTCGACGTCGAGTTCGCTGGTGCGCACCTCGAACGACAGCTTCTCGGCCTGCATGCGCGCGTCCTGTACGGCGTGAGCGTGGCGCACCTCGGCCTCGGCCAACTGGTCCTCGCGCCGGTCGCGGTCCTGCTGGCTCACCAGGCCGCGCTGGAAGGCATCCCGGTAGCGGTCGAGCTCGCGGCGCGCGGCGTTGAGCGTGACGAGCGCGAGGTCGACGGTCTGCTGGTTGCTCGCGTTGGCGGCCTTGGCCTCGATGCGTCGGCGCTCGTGCACCGACTGCAGCGACGCAAGCGTCGCGCGCTCGCGCTCGAGTTCGCTCAGCAAGTCGGGTGCGTCGACCACGGCAAGCGGCTGGTCCCGGCTCACGGTGTCGCCAGCGTTGACTTGCGTCGTCACGGTGCCGCTGGTCGGGGCGTACAGCGTCGGCGACACGGCGGCGACGACCTGGCCCTGCACCGAAACGTCCGACACGAAGCGGCCGCGCGTCACGGTCGCAAAGCGCAGCTGGCGGCCGTCCACCGACAGGTCGGCCGACGACCAGCGGGTGAGCGCAGGGCTGACCGCGGCGACGCAGAGCGCGGCGGCCGCAATGCCGCCCAGGACGAGGCGCCGGCGCCGCTTCTGTGCCGGGGCCGGGTCCAGGACCACGTCTTGTGCCGAGGTGTCGCGGATCATGGCGTTCGCTCCGAGGATCTGCGCAGAGCTTTGCAAGTGGTGTGCCAACCACTAAGTGCCTGATCAGGCGGGAATTCGTGACGTTGCGTCCGGTGTCCGAGTGTCCGCGGACTGTCCGCCTGTCCGCTCAGGATCGCGTAACCTTCACCGCTCGGAGGACGCGGCAACGGCTGCGCCCCGCAGCGAGGATCGGCGCTTGACCAACGAAAACGACAAGGACCTCCCGCTCAAGGAGGACATCCGCCTGCTCGGGCGCCTGCTCGGCGACACCGTGCGGGAGCAGGAAGGCGCCGGGGCGTTCGAGATCGTCGAGCGCATCCGCCGCAGCTCGGTCGCTTTCCACCGCGACAACGACGCTGCGGCCCGGGCCGAGCTCGAGGGCATGCTCGATGCGCTGAGCACCGATGAAACGATGATGGTGGTGCGGGCGTACAGCTATTTCTCGCACCTCGCCAACATCGCCGAGGACCTGCACCACATCCGCCGCTCGCGCGCGCACAGCATCGCGGGTTCGGCACCGCGCGAGGGCAGCCTGCCGTTCGCCCTCGATCGCGCCAGCGGGGCGGGGATCGCACCAGGGGCACTCGCGCGCTTCTTCGGTGAGGCGCTCATCGTGCCGGTGCTGACCGCCCATCCGACCGAGGTGCAGCGCAAGAGCGTGCTCGACACCGAGCGCAAGATCGCCG
>VEPJ01000195.1 GCA_012026925.1 Gammaproteobacteria bacterium
GCACCGACGAGGTCTTCTCCTCGTTCTCGCGCTCGAGGTCCTCGTCGGCGATCGCGAACACGCGCTCGTGCCCTGCGACCCGCACCCAGCAGCGGCCCTCGATGCCCTTCAGCTCCGCGAGCGCAACGCGACGCTGCTCCGCGTCCGGGTATTCGATCAGGAGCGTCGCTTTCCAGTTGGAGCCGTCCGGGATGAGCGGGTTGTATGCCGCGAGTTCGTCGGCGATGCCCTCCGGCTCGAAGATGCGCTCGATGCGCAGCATCTCCTGCACCTGGTACTGCACGGTCAGGCGATCCTCGAAGCACCACGTCGCGTGGGGGCCGCACTGCAGGGTGCGCGCCCGCTTGTGCGCGAGCACCTTCGGGCGAAACTCGGCGCGCTGCTTCGCGTACTGCTCGAGGCTGAAGAGGTCATCCGGGCGCAGCTTGCCCAGGGCCACCGCCGGGGTCGTCGAGATCATGCCATTGCTCCGGTCCGGGGCTTCACCGCCCTGCTGTTCGTGCGCCGACGCCGTTCAGAGTCCATAGGCCATGCGCAGCATCGTGAGCGGGTGCGTCGGTCCCTTGCCGCCCTCGAGGCCGGACTCGATCTGGTGGCCGGCCATGGGACAGTCGCTGCCGTAGAAGTCCGGCGAGGCGCCCTGCACCTTCGAGAAGACGGGCTTGCCGATCTTCATGGAGATGTCGCGGTACTCGCGCTTCACGCCGTACGTGCCGTTGTGGCCGGAGCAGCGCTCGATGACGTCCACCTCGGTGCCGGGGACCAGCTTCAGCACGTCCCGCGTCTTCAACCCGAGGTTCTGCACGCGCAGGTGGCAGGGCACGTGATAGCTCACCTTGCCGAGCTGCCGGACGAAGTCCGTGCGCAGCAGGCCGGCCTTGTGCCGGAGCATGAGGTACTCGAACGGGTCGAACATCGCCGCCTTGACCTTCTGCACCTGCGGATCGTCCGGGTACAGCAGCGGCAGTTCCTGCTTGAACATGAGCACGCACGACGGGATCGGCGCCACGAGGTCGTGGCCGGCGTCCACGAGCGCGGCCATCGCGGGGATGTTCACGCGCCTCGCCTCCTCGATGGAGTCGAGGTCACCGAGTTCGAGCTTCGGCATGCCGCAGCACCGCTCCTGCGGGATCACGCTCACCGGGATGCCGTTGTGGCGGAACACGGCCGCGAGGTCCGCGTCGATGTCGGGCTCGCTGCGGTTGCAGTAGCACGTCGTGAAGATCGCGACGCGGCCCCTGGTCTCGGCAGTCGGCTTGACCTCGAGCCCGGGTCGGTCGCCTCGCGCGACGCGCTTGCGCCCGGAGTCGCTGTAGTACCCCGGGATCGGCGCCTCGGGGTGCACGCCGAGCGTCCTGTCGAGCACCGCGCGACCGAGCCTGCTGCCGTTGACCGCATTGACGACCTGGGAGACGACGGGGACGCCCGCGATGGAGCCAACCAGGTCGGTCGCCGTGAGCACCTTGTTGCGAAGCGGCGCCCCTTCCTTGCGGAAGCGCACGGCCTTCGCACGCAGCATCAGGTGCGGGAAATCGATGTTCCACGGGTGAGGCGGCACGTACGGACACTTGGTCATGTAGCACATGTCGCACAGGTAGCAGTGGTCCACGACTTCCCAGTAGACCTTCTTCTCGACCTTGTCGAGCTCGCCCGTCGGCGACGCATCGATCGCGTCGAACAGCAGCGGGAACGAGTTGCACAGGCTGAAGCAGCGGCGGCAGCCGTGGCACAGGTCGTACACCCGCTCGAGTTCCTTGAAGAGCGACTCCTCGTTGAAGAAGTCCGGATTGCGCCAATCGATCGGGTGTCGCGTCGGCGCCGCGAGACTGCCTTCACGCCCGCCAGGTGTGCTTGTTCCTTCGGCCATCGTCGTCTCCTGCGATCCCGGCGGCACGGGGCCACCAGCAAAAAGGGCGGACCCGCGGGGGCCCGCCCTCTCCTGCAACCGGCTGTGGACGGTCGATCAGAGGGCGTCGAGCGCCTTCTGGAAGCGGTTCGCGTGCGAACGCTCGGCCTTCGCCAGCGTCTCGAACCAGTCCGCGATCTCGTCGAAGCCTTCTTCACGGGCCGACTTGGCCATGCCCGGGTACATGTCGGTGTATTCGTGGGTCTCGCCCGCGATGGAAGCCTTCAGGTTGTTCGACGTGCTGCCGATCGGCAGGCCCGTCGCCGGGTCGCCAACCTGCTCGAGGTACTCGAGGTGGCCGTGCGCGTGTCCGGTCTCGCCTTCCGCCGTCGAGCGGAACACCGCGGCGACGTCGTTGAAACCTTCGACGTCCGCCTTCTGCGCGAAATACAGGTAGCGGCGGTTCGCCTGGGACTCGCCCGCGAACGCGTCCTTCAGGTTCTTCTCGGTCTTCGTGCCCTTCAAGCTCTTCATGGGTACCTCCGGAGTGTCTGTACTCGCCGCCAGGACGAGAGCTGTTTAGACTAAGTCTAACGTGACTCCAATCTAGGACGCAGCGGGTGCGAAGTCAAACACTAGCACCCGTGGAACGGCGCCGACGATTCGCAGACTCCAGTATTGCGGTTTCGACCGCGTTGACCCCCGGCGACCCCTGTGCAAGGCTTGCCCGCCCCGGAGGCCGCCGTGACCAGCAAGAAAGCCAGGACCCTCGATTTCGAACAGGCCCTCGCCGAACTCGAGGCCGTCGTCGAGCGGCTCGAACACGGGGAACTCCCCCTCGAGGACGCGCTGAAGCAGTTCGAACGCGGCATCGAACTCGCCCGGAGCTGCCAGGTCTCCCTGCAGCAGGCGGAACAGAAGGTGGAGATCCTGCTGCAGAAGACCGCGGAAGCCGAGCCTGAACCCTTCGAAACGGACGAGTGATCCGCCCGCGCGACTGCGGGGCCCGCCGATGAACGCCACACTGACCGCACGCCTCGACGAATGGCGGCACCGCGTCGAGCAGGAACTCGATCGCTGGCTGCCGGCCGAGACCGTGGTGCCGGGCCGCCTCCACGCGGCCCAGCGCTACAGCGTGCTCGGTCCCGGCAAGCGCATCCGTCCCGCACTGGCGTACGCGACAGCCGAAACGCTCGGTGTTCCGCTCGATCACGTGGACGCCGCCGCGAGCGCCGTCGAACTGATCCACGCCTATTCGCTGGTGCACGACGACCTGCCGGCGATGGACGACGACGACCTGCGCCGCGGGCGCCCGACCTGCCACAAGGCGTTCGACGAGGCCACGGCGATCCTCGCGGGCGACTCGCTGCAGGTGCTCGCATTCAAGCTGCTCGCCAGTCACCCGGGCCTGCCGCCCGACCCACAGGTACGCGTGCGGCTCATCGAGATCCTGGCGGATGCGAGCGGCACGGCGGGCATGGCCGGCGGGCAGGCGCTCGATCTCGCGGCCGAAGGCCGGTCCCTGACGCTCGAGGAGATCGAGCAGGTCCACTCGCTCAAGACCGGCGCGCTGATCCGGGCCTCGATCCTGATGGCCGCCCACTGCGCCCCCGGACTCGACGCCGCGGGTCGGGCGTCGCTCGGCGAAGTCGGCGCGAAGGTGGGCCTCGCGTTCCAGGTCCAGGACGACATCCTCGACATCGAGGGCGACGCGGCCCTGATCGGCAAGCCGGTCGGCAGCGCCGCGGCGCGCGCGATGCCGACCTCCCCTGCGGTGGCGGGCCTCGCGGCGGCGCACGAGCGCGTCCGCGAGCTGCACGCCGGCGCGGCCGAGATCCTGGCCCGCCACGGCTGGGCCGATGGACCGCTCGCGGACCTCGCGCACTGGCTGCTGACGCGGCGGCACTAAGCCCATGGGATGTGCCGCAGTGCGGTAAACTTATTGTTTATGCCGCTCGCCGACCGATACCCGCTGCTCGCGACGATCGACTCGCCCGCGGACCTGCGCCGTCTGCCGGAGTCCGAGCTCGAGCCCCTGTCGCGCGAGCTGCGCGACTTCCTCGTGCACACCGTGAGCCAGATGGGCGGGCACTTTGCGGCCGGCCTCGGCACGGTGGAACTCACCGTCGCGCTGCATTACGTGTACGACACGCCCGCGGACCGGCTCGTCTGGGACGTCGGGCACCAGGCCTACCCGCACAAGGTCCTGACCGGCCGCCGTGACCGGCTGCAGACCATCAAGCTCAAGGATGGCCTCGCGCCGTTCCCGAGCCGGGCCGAGAGCGAATACGACACGTTCGGCGTCGGCCACTCGAGCACCTCCATCAGCGCGGCCCTAGGCATGGCGCTCGCGGCGGCGCAGACCGGCCAGAAGCGCCGCGTCGTGGCCGTCATCGGCGACGGTGCGATGAGCGCCGGCCAGGCATTCGAGGCGATGAACCACGCGGGCCCGCTCAAGCCGGACCTGCTCGTGATCCTGAACGACAACAAGATGTCGATCTCCGAGAACGTCGGGGCGCTGTCGCTGTATTTCGCGCGGGTCCTGTCGGGCCGCGCCTACACGGCACTCCGCGAGGGCAGCAAGAAGATCCTCCGCCGCCTCCCCGCGATGTGGGAGTTCGCGCGGCGTTCCGAGGAGCACATGAAGGGCATGGTCCTGCCGGGCACGCTCTTCGAGGAACTCGGGTTCAATTACACGGGCCCCGTGGACGGGCACGACGTGGGCGAGCTGGTGGCGCAGCTCACGCGGCTCCGCGACGCGAAAGGCCTGCAGTTCCTGCACGTGGTGACGCAGAAGGGCAAGGGCTACGCGCCCGCCGAGGCCGACCCGATCAAGTGGCACGGCCCGGGACCGTTCGACCCGTCGAGCGGCACGATCTTCAAGGAGAAGAGCACCGGCCCGGCCTACTCGCAGGTGTTCGGCCAGTGGCTCTGCGACATGGCCGAGCGCGATCCGCGCGGCGTCGGCATCACGCCCGCCATGCGCGAGGGCTCGGGCCTCGTCGAGTTCTCCAGGCGCTTCCCGGACCGCTACTTCGACGTGGCGATCGCCGAGCAGCACGCGGTGACCGTCGCCGCCGGCATGGCCTGCGAAGGCGTCCGGCCGGTGGTGGCGATCTACTCGACCTTCCTGCAGCGGGGCTACGACCAGCTGATACACGACGTCGCATTGCAGAACCTGCCCGTGACGTTCGCGATCGACCGCGGCGGCGTCGTCGGCGGCGACGGCGCGACGCACCAGGGCGCCTTCGACCTGAGCTACCTGCGCTGCATCCCGAACCTGGTGGTGATGGCGCCGGCCGACGAGAACGAATGCCGGCAGATGCTCTACACCGCCGTGACGCTGGACGGGCCGGCGGCGGTGCGTTACCCGCGCGGACCCGGACCCGGCGCGTTCATCGAGCAGGACATGCACGCCCTTCCGGTCGGGCGCGCCGAAGTCCGCCGCGACGGCGGCTCCGGACTGCTGCTCCTCGCCTTCGGCACGATGGTCGCGCCCTGCGCGGCGCTCGCCGGGCGGCTCGATGCCACGCTCGTCAACATGCGCTTCGTCAAGCCGCTGGACGAGGAGCTGGTCTGCCGCCTGGCCGCGACGCACGAGTGCATCGTCACCCTGGAGGAGAACGCGATTGCCGGCGGCGCCGGCAGCGCGGTGAGCGAGTGCCTCGCGGCGCGCGGCGTCGAGCGCGAGGTGCACCGCATCGGCATCCCCGATCGCTTCATCGAGCACGGCTCGCGCGAGGATTGCCTCGCGATGGCCGGACTCGACGCCCCGGGCATCGAGCGCGCCATCGCGCGCATCTGGCCCGCGCGGCCCACCGTCCTCGCGGCCGCGGGCGGCCGACCGGGGGCCGCCTGACCATGGATTGTCCCGTGAAGAAACCGACCTCGATGGACGACGTGCAGGGGCGTTCCGACTCCCGCCAGATCCCGATCAACAAGGTGGGCATCAAGGACATCTACCACCCGGTCCGCGTGCGCGACCGCAGCGCGGGCGAGCAGCACACGGTCGCCAACTTCAACATGTACGTCGCGCTGCCGCACAACTTCAAGGGCACGCACATGTCGCGCTTCGTCGAGGTGCTGCACCAGCACGAGCGCGAGATCTCGGTGGAGTCGTTCCGCCAGATGCTCGCGGAGATGACCCGGCGCCTCGACGCGACCTCCGGCCACATCGAGATGCGGTTCCCGTACTTCGTGATGAAGACGGCGCCGGTCTCGGGCGTGCAGAGCCTGATGAACTACGAGGCCAGCCTGATCGGCGAGATCCACGCCGGCCGCGAAGAGATGTGGATGCAGGTCGTGGTGCCGGTCACGAGCCTCTGCCCCTGCTCGAAGCGCATCGCCGAGCGCGGGGCGCACAACCAGCGCTCGCACATCACGATCAAGGCGCGGGTGCGCGACCACGTCTGGCTCGAGGAACTGATCGACATCGCCGAGCGGGAAGCCTCGAGCGAGCTCTACGGCATCCTCAAGCGTCCGGACGAGAAGCACGTCACCGAGCGCGCCTACGACAACCCGAAGTTCGTCGAGGACATCGTCCGGGACGTGGCGGTGCGCCTGAACGCCGAGCCGCGCGTGCTGGCCTACGTCGTGGAGGCCGAGAACTTCGAGTCCATCCACAACCACTCGGCTTACGCGCTGATCGAGAAGGACAAGGGAAGCGGATAGTGACCAGCGGATAGCGGATAGCAGGAACAAGAAAGGCCAGCACCGCTGGCCTTCTTACTAACCGCTAACCGCTATCCGCTATCCGCTATCCACCTTCTTCTTCCCACGCTGCAGCCGTCCGATCAGCTCGCGCAGGAACACCTTGTGGAAGCGCAACTGGCAGGAGATCGAAGCCTGCTCGAGCAGCGTCGCCGTGACCTTCAGCAGCGTCAGGGGACCTTCGGCTTCGATGACCGTGTCGCGCCGTGAACCCTCCGCGAAGGCCGCTTCACCGAAGCAGCCGCCGTTCTCGATCCGGCCGACGACCTCGCCCCCACGACCGACGCGGACGCGCCCCGAGACGACCACGTAGAAGCGGTCGTCCGTGTCGCCGGGACGCAGCACGGCCTCGCCGGGCTGGCACTCCATCCAGCAGCCCGCCTTCATGACCTCGCGTATCTCGGCGTGCGAGAAGTCGTGGAAGAACCTGAGCCGACGCAGCACCGCGAAGCGCTCCTCGTCGTCCATGTCGGACTGCGAGGACCGCAGCTGCTGGTGCACGCGCGTCAGGTCGGCGGCAAACTCGGCGCCATTGCGGTAGCGCTTGCCGGGCTCCTTCTCGAGCGCGCGGTGCACGACCGCCTCGAGTTCCTCCGGGATTTCGGGGCGCACCTGCCGCAGCGGCTCCGGCGTGGCCTGCACGACCTGGCGCAGCAGCTTGCCGAGCGCGCCGGCGCGGAACGGCCGGTGGCCGCAGAGCATCTCGTACATGACCGCGCCGAGCGAATAGATGTCGGAGCGGGAGTCGAGATCGTGGCCCTGCACCTGCTCGGGCGACATGTAGGCGGGACTGCCGGCGACGCCCTCGAGGCGCGAGATGTCCGAATCGGATACGAGAGCGATGCCGAAGTCGACGATGCGCACGTCGCCGTCCTGCGTGAGCAGGATGTTCGACGGCTTGATGTCCCGGTGCACCACGCCGCGGGAGTGCGCGTAGTGCAGCGCCTTCGCGCACTTGTAGACGATGTTCACGACCTGGTCGATGGGCAGCAGGCTGCCCGGCCGGGTGTAGGCCGACAGCGTGCGCGCGCCGTGAACGTGCTCCGTGACGACGTAGCGCCGCCCGTCCTCTTCGCCCGCGTCGTAGATCGGGACGATGTTCGGGTGCTGCAGCTTGCCCACCATGTGGGCCTCGCCGAGGAACATGCGCCGCGCGTTGCGCGACTCGGCGTCGTCGGTGTTGGTCGCGTGATAGAACTTGATGGCGACGTCGCGCCCGTAGAAGGGATCGTGCGACAGGTACACGGTACCGGTGCTGCCCCGCCCCACTTCGTGGATGACGTAGTACTTGCCGATACGCTCCGGCGCCAGTGCGGGCGGAGCGAGCATCGGTTCGGTCTGGGTCTCTGCGAGCGCGTTCTGCTGGGTCACGGTGCGTGGCGGACGGGCAAGGGTCGGACTCCGGCCGGAATTCGGCTTGTTGCCCGGCGGAGCATAGGGCCCCGGCGTCCAGCCGTTCCGTGACCGACCTCGCGGATCCCCGGCTCCACCGGTCAACCGGACCCCGGGAGCCTCAGGCGAAGTGATCGAATCCCCCGCCGTCGACGACCACCTCCACGCCGGCGCGCAGGCACTGCACGCCACGGCCGCCCCGGATTTCCCCGATCCGCGCCAGTTCGACCGACGCGCCGAGCGCGGACACGAGTTGCGGGGCCTCGTCGGGCGCAATCGTGAAGAGCAACTCGTAGTCGTCGCCGCCGTCGAGCACGAACGACTCGCACCGGGCGCGCGGGAAGCGCGATGCAAGCCGCGACGAGACGGGCAGCGCATCGAGATCGATGCCGGCGCCGCCTCCGCTGGCGGCACAGAGCTTGCGCAGGTCCCCGAGCAATCCGTCCGAGACGTCCATCGCGGCGCTCGCGCGACCGCGCAGCGCTCGACCCAACTCGAGACGCGGCGTCGCGAACAGGTGGCGCCGCACCAGCGGATCGTCGGATGCGAACGTCGCCGCGCCGCTGCTCAGCAGTTCGAGCCCGGCCGCGGACTCGCCCGGCCATCCCGAGACGAAGACCAGGTCGCCCGGTCTCGCTCCACTGCGCTTGAGCGCGCTGCCCACCTCGACGAAACCGAGCACTTCGATGGTGACGACGAGCGGACCGCGCACCGTGTCGCCCCCGACGAGGTCCACGCCGTGCATCCCCGCCAGCGAGTAGAGTCCGTCCGCGAACTCCTGCAGCCAGGTCTCGCTCGCCTCCGGCAGCGACAGCGACAGCAGCGCCCACGCCGGCTCCGCTCCCATCGCCGCAAGATCGCTCAAGTTCACCGCCAGCGCCTGGTGCCCGACCGAGCGCGCCGGCGCTCCGGGCAGGAAGTGCCGACCCTCGACGAGCGTATCGGTCGCCGCGACCAGCGCCTGGCCCGCCGGGACTTCGAGCAGCGCCGCGTCGTCGCCGACGCCGAGCAGCACGTCACGGCGCCGGCACGGGCGCGAGAAATAACGGGCGATCAGGTCGAATTCGCCGAGCGTCACGGCGGCGCTGCAGGCTCAGGCGCGCTCGCGAGCCGCCGCGGCCTGCTCGGCCGCACGCAGCGTCCTCGCCGCGCGGTCCAGCACGGCGTTCACGAACTTGTGGCCGTCGGTCGCGCCGAACCGCTTCGCGAGCTCGACGCCCTCGTTGATCACGACGCGGTACGGCACCTCGATCTCGGCGCGGAGCTCGTGCAGCCCGATGAGAAGTATGGCGTGCTCGATCGGGTCGAGCTGGGCGACCGGCCGGTCGAGCAGCGTACCGAGCTCGGCATCGAGCGACGCCGCCGACCCGGTGACCCCCTGCAGGATCGCGGCGAAGTACCCCGCGTCCGCGTCTGCGAACCCGTCGTCCTGCGCGTACTGGTTGCGCAACTCGGCTACCGTCTGCCCGGTGAGCTGCCACTGGTAGAGCGCCTGCAGCGCGAACTTGCGGGCGACGCTCCGCTCCCGCCCGGCGCGATCGGTCCGTCGGGCCATCGTCAGACGTCCAGCCGCCTGAGCAGGTTGGCGAGTTCGAGTGCGCAGAGCGCCGCGTCGGCGCCCTTGTTGCCGGCCTTGGTGCCGGCCCGCTCGATGGCCTGCTCGATGG
>VEPJ01000200.1 GCA_012026925.1 Gammaproteobacteria bacterium
CAAGGGCAAGGTCTTCGTCATCAAGACCGGCGGCGGCGCGTTCCGCGACGGCGCGACGATGCGCAGCTTCATGGAGCAGGTCGCCATCCTGCACCACCTCGGCATCCGCGTCGTGCTGGTGCACGGCGGCGGCCCGCAGCTCGACCAGGTCACGACGAAGCTCGGCGTGCAGACCCGCATGGTGCAGGGACGCCGCGTGACCGACGCCGGCGCGATCGACGTCGCCTGCATGGTGTTGAACGGCCTCATCAACACGCGCCTGCTCGGCCTGTGCCGCGAGTTCGGCATCGCGGCCATCGGCGTGTCGGGCGTGGACGGCGGGCTGATAAAGGCGCACAAGCGGGCGCCCGTCACGCTCGCGAGCGGCGAGGTCGTGGACTACGGCCTGGTCGGCGACATCGACGAGGTGGACGCGTCGGTGATCACTCGCCTGCTCGATTCCGGGTTCCTGCCGGTCGTGAGCCCGCTGTCGTGCGATGCGGCGGGGCACCTGCTCAACATCAACGCCGACACCGTCGCGGCTGCCATCGGCGGAGCGATGGACGCCGAGAAGCTGATCCTCTGCACCGGCGCACCGGGCATCCTCGAGCGTCTCGACGATCCCCACTCGCTCATCTCCTACACCGACGTCGCCGGACTGCGGCGGTTGCGCGAGGAAGGCGCCCTGTCCGACGGCATGCTGCCGAAATCGAGCGCCATCGAATCCGCGATCCGCGGCGGCGTGCGGCGCGTGCACGTCATCTCCTATGCGGCGCCCGACGCGCTGCTCGCCGAGGTATTCACGAACGAGGGCACCGGCACGCTGGTGGTCGCGGACACGAAGGCGCTGAGTCCCGCGGAACAGGGCACCGGCTGACGGCGGAGACCCCCGATGACGAGACTCTGGGACAAAGGCTCGCCGCTCGACGCAAGGGTGCTGCAATTCACCGCCGGCGAGGACCACGCGCTCGACAACCGGCTCGTGACCTACGACGTGCGGGCGTCGATCGCGCACGCCGAGATGCTGCACGATGTCGGCCTGCTGGACGACGCGGCGTTGCGGGCGATCGTGGGCGGGCTGCGCGAGATCGGGGAGGCGCATGCACGCGGCGAGTGGTCCGTGACCCTCGAGCTCGAGGACGGCCAGACGGCGCTCGAGACGCTGCTGACGAAGAAGATCGGCGATGCGGGCGCGCGCCTGCACGCGGGCCGCTCGCGCAACGACCAGGTGCTCACGGCACTCAGGCTCTACCTGCGCGATGCGGTCGAGTCCCTCGCCGAGGACGCGCGCAAGGTCGCGACGGCCCTCGAGGCGCTGGCGGCCGCGCAAGGCGACGTCGCCCTGCCCGGCTACACCCACATGCAGCAGGCGATGCCGAGTTCCGTGGGACTGTGGGCGCTCGGATTCGCGGCAGAAATCCACGACGACGTGGACGGACTGCGACATGCGCATCGTCGGATCCTGAAGAACCCGCTCGGCTCGGCGGCGGGCTACGGCACGCCGAACCTGCCGGTGGACCGGGACGGGACGCGGGTGCGCCTGGACCTGCCGGTCAATCACGAGCCGGTGACCGCCGTGCAGCTCTCGCGCGGCAAGGCGGAAGCCGAAGTGCTGTTCCAGGTGGCGGTCCTGATGCAGGATCTCGGGCGCCTCGCGTCCGACCTGCTCCTCTTCTATACGCGCGAGTTCGGGTTCGTGGAGCTGCCCGAGGCCTTCACGACCGGCTCGTCCATCATGCCGCAGAAGCGCAACCCGGACGTCTTCGAGCTCGTGCGCGGCCGCACGGCCACGGCGCAGGCCTGCCTCGCCGAGGTGCTCGGCATCACGGCAAAGCTGCCGTCCGGCTACCAGCGCGACCTGCAGCTCATCAAGGCGCCACTGTTCCGTTCGCTGGACATCTGCCACGAGTCGCTCGACATCATGGCCGCGGCGATCCCGCAGTTGCGCTTCCGGCCCGACCGCATACGCCTGGACCCCGACATCCACGCGGCCGCGGAGGCCAACGAGCTCGTGGCGAAGGAAGGCATTCCGTTCCGCGAGGCTTACCGCCGGGTCGGCGCGAAGTATCGCCGCGGCGAATAGGCGGACCACGCGGTCGACCGACATGCGTTGACAATCCCGCCTGTCCGGTCATCCTTGCGGACTGTCACTGCGGCACGGGTGGACGATGTCCCTGCTGGGGGAGCTCAAGCGACGCAACGTCATCCGCGTGGCGATGTTCTACGCGGTGGCCGCCTGGGTGCTGCTCCAGGTCGGCGACCTCCTCTTCGGTGCGCTCGGCGTTCCTGCGTGGGGCCTGAAGCTCCTGCTCGGGCTGCTGCTGCTCGGCTTCCCGATGGCCCTCGTGTTCGCGTGGGTTTACGAATTGACGCCCGAGGGGTTGAAGCGGGAACACGAGGTCGACCGCTCCGATTCGATCACACAGCAGACGGCCGCGAGACTCAACGCGCTGGTCGCCGTGCTGCTGGTCGTCGCGATCGGCTTGCTCGTCGCCGACCGGTTCGTCAATCACCGGCAGGGCGCGACCGCAGCATCGTCGCAGGCCATCGCGAAGGGAGCGGGCAGCGCCGGGACGGCCCCCACGTCGTACTCCGCGGCGGGCGCGGCGCCCGGCGGTGCAGTCGCATCGATCGCCGTGCTGCCCTTCGTGAACATGAGCGACGACAAGGCGAACGAGTACTTCTCCGACGGACTCACGGAGGAATTGCTGAATGTCCTCGCGAACGTCCCGGGGCTGCGGGTCATCGCGCGGACGTCGTCGTTCTCCTACAAGGGCAAGGAGGTCAAGATCAGCGAGGTCGCCCGCGACCTCAACGTCGACCACGTGCTCGAAGGCAGCGTGCGCAAGTCCGGCAACAGGGTCCGCATCACGACCCAGCTCATTCGTTCGTCGGACAGCTCCCACCTGTGGTCCCAGACCTACGACAGGGACCTGAACGACATCTTCGCCGTGCAGGACGAGATCTCCTCGGCGGTGGCGGACGCTCTCAAGCTGCGGTTGCTGAGAGCAGGCGAGCAATCGTCCGAGACGAGCGGCACGCGGGTCTCGCAGGCCTACGAGGCCTACCTGCGAGGCCGGTTCCTCAGGCATCAAGGCGAAGCCGAGTCGACCCTGCGCCAGGCGATCGCGTCCTTCGACGATGCGATCCGGCTGGACCCGAACTACGCGAAAGCGTACGCGGGCCGTGCCGATGCCCTGACCGCGCTGGCGTCCAACGGGTACGTGCCCTTCGACAGCGGATTCGCCCAGGCGCGCGAGGCCGCGAAACATTCGATCGAACTCGCGCCCGACCTGGCCGACGGCTACCTGACGATGAATTTCCTCCAGCAGTCGGTCGACCTGGATCTCGTCGCAGCCACCGCGTCGGTGAGACGCGCCCTGGAGCTCAATCCCGGCAGCTACGACGTGCAGTATGCGTACTCGTCGTTCGAATCGAGTGGCGGACGCAACGAGACGGCGATTGCAGCAGCAGAAAAGGCGGTCGAGCTCGACCCGATCGCGCCGGGCGCGTACCTGAACCTGGCCAACACACTGCTCTTCGCGCGCCAGTACGAGCGCGCGGAGCGCGCGGCACGGCGGGCCATCGAACTCGCCCCGGATCGTCCCGCAGGGCACTACTCGCTGGGCTGGGCGTTGCTGCTGCAGGGCCGCAGCGACGAGGCCATGGCGGCATTCGACGCGGAGAGCATCCCCTGGCAGCGCATGACGGGCCGTGCGCTGACGTTCGCCAGGACGGGCAAGACCGACCTTGCGCGCGCCGAGATCGCATCCATGCAGAAGCAGCTGGGTGACGCGGCCGCCTACCAGTACGCGCAGATCAACACGGTGCTCGGCGACCGCGATGCGGCTTTTCGCTGGCTCGAGACCGCGAAGCGCGTGCACGACCCCGGGTTGATGGGCCAGGTCTATGCCGACCCATTCCTCGACCCGCTGAGATCCGACCCGCGCTACGAGGCCCTGGTCCGCGAACTCGGCTTCCTCGCGAAGAACTGACCTCCAACTCAGACGACCTGCCCGCCGCCCCACGGAGATGACGATGCCCTGCCCCCTCTCGGTCCGCTGCTGGCTTCTTGCGATCCTCGCCGCGATACCGGCCACCGCGATCCTCGCGGCCGACTACTCGCGGCTCGGCAAGGACCTCACGCCGATCGGCGCCGAGCGCGCCGGCAACAAGGAGGGCACGATCCCGGCCTGGGAAGGCGGCCTGACGCAGCCGCCGCCGGGGTGGAAGCGCGAGCAGGGCTACATCGACCCGTTCCCCAACGACAAGCCGCTCTTCACCATCACGGGAGCGAACGTCGCGCAGTACGAGTCGAAGCTCACCACCGGCCAGGTCGCGCTGTTGAAGAAGTACCCCGAGTTCCGCATGAACGTGTACCAGACGCGGCGCACGGCGGCGCTGCCGAAGGAAGTCACCGACCACGTCATCGAGCGAGCGGGCAAGGTCACGCTGCAGGGCTTCGGACTCAAGGACCTCGGCGGCTCCACGACGCCGTTCCCGATCCCCGAGAACGGACTGCAGGCGATCTGGAATCACCTCGTGCGCTACGTGGGTGGCGGCGCCATCCGTTCCGGCAATTCGTTCCCGGTCCGCGGCAACGGCGACTACTACAAGATCGGCTTCACCTCCAAGCGCATCTACGCGCAGAACATGGAGGACCCGGAACCGAACCGCCTCTTCTACGCGCTCGGCTACTTCACGGAGCCCGCGACGCTGAAGGGGACGATCTTCCTCGTGCACGAGCCGGTGGACCAGGTGGCCGAACAGCGTTCGGCGTGGATCTACAACGCCGGCGCCCGCCGCGTGCGCCGCGCCCCGGACCTTGCCTACGACGGCATCAACGACGGCTCCGAAGGCATGCTGGTCACGGACCAGGTCGACGCCTACAACGGCGCCCCGGACCGTTACGACTGGAAGCTCGTCGGCAAGCGAGAGGTCTTCGTCCCGTACAACGTCTACCGGCTCTCCGACAAGTCGCTCAAGTACAAGGACATCATCGGCAAGCACACCATCAACGCCGACCTCGTGCGCTACGAGCTGCACCGGGTCTGGGTCGTGGAAGGCACGCTCAAGCCGGGCGCGCGCCACGTGTACGGCAAGCGGACGTTCTATCTCGACGAGGACAGCTGGAGCGTGCTCGCGGAGGACGCCTACGACACGCGCGGCGGGCTGTGGCGGGTGGCGTTGCACGGCCTGATCCAGTGCTACGACGCCCTCGTGCCGTGGTACCGCTTCGGCATCTACCACGACCTGACGAACGGCGCCTACCTCGCCGGCGGTTTCGACAACGAACTCAAGGACACGATCCAGTTCGGCGTGAGGGGCAGGTTGAGCGAATTCCAGCCGGACGCGCTCCGGCGCCTGGGCGGGACGCTCTAGTCGAGGCCGAGCGAGAAGGCGGCCTCGATGTCCTGCTTCGAGTAGACCTTGAAGGCGATCAGGGTCTCGGAGCTCACGATCCCGGGGAGCTTGCGGACCTTGTCGCTGATCACGCGGGCGAGGTCTTCGTTTTCGCGCACCCGTACGAGCGCGACGAGGTCGTACTGCCCGGCCACGGAGAACACCTCGCTCACGCCCTCGAGCTCGGCCATCTGCTCGGCGAGCGCCGTGACCTTGTCCGTCTGTGCCTTGATCAGGACGACCGCTGTGACCATCTGACGGCTCCTCGGCGAGCTCGTGGGTTGCCTCGCGCCATCTTACCCCGGCCGGCCGCCGGCCGCGTTCGTGTCACTCCGCGTCGGGCTGCATTTCTGGTCGCGCCGCCGCGAACGCCGGCAAGGTCAGCAGGTGCTCCGCGACACCGACGATGCGTGGGAACGGCGCGAGGTCGGTGTGCACCCGCCTTGCGTTGAACACCTGCGGCAGCAGGAAGACGTCCGCGAGCGTCGGCTGCGACCCGTAGCAGAACCGGCCGTCAGCCGAGTGGCGCGCCACGAGCTGCTCGAGCGCTTCGAACCCGGTCGCGATCCAGTGGCGGGCCCAGCGATTCACGCCCTCCTCGTCCTGTCCGAACTCCCGCCGGAGGTAGAACAGCACGCGCAGGTTGTTGAGCGGATGAATGTCGCAGGCGACGGCGAGCGCCATGGCGCGGATCCGCGCGCGATCCGCCGCCGCGCCCGGCAGCAGTCTGGGCTCGGGCTGGATCTCCTCAAGGTACTCGCAGATCGCGAGCGACTGCCCGACGAACACGCCGTCGTGCTCCAGCCCGGGCACGAGCCCCTGGGGGTTGAGCGCGAGATAGTCCGACTTGCGCTGCTCGCCACCGTCGCGCAGCAGGTGCTTGGGCACCGACTCGTACGCGAGCCCCTTCAGGTTGAGCGCAATGCGCACGCGGAACGACGCGGAGCTGCGCCAGTACGTGTAGAGGGTGAGCCCCATGGCGGATTCCTCCGCGCGCAAGCGCGATCAGACGACGGTCGTGCGCAGCGTCTCGAGCCCGTCGATGCCGCCGACGAGACTGTCGCCGCGCTGCACGGGCCCGACGCCGGCCGGCGTCCCGGTGAATATCAGGTCCCCGGGAACGAGCTCGAACAGCGTCGAGAGCTCGACGATGATTTCCGGCACGTTCCAGATCATCTCGGCGAGATCCGCCTGCTGGCGCCGCTCCCCGTTCACTTCGAGCCAGATCCGGCCGCGCTCGAGGTGCCCGACCTCGGACGCGCGCCGGATGGCGGTGATCGGCGCGGAGTGGTCGAAGCCCTTCGACACGTCCCAGGGCTGCCCCTTCTCGCGCGCGGCGAATTGCAGGTCGCGCCGCGTCAGGTCGTTACCGACCGCGTAGCCGAAGACGTGCGCGAGGGCATTGGCGAGCGGGATGTCGCGCCCTCCCGCGCCGATCGCCACCACGAGCTCGATCTCGTGGTGCAGGTTGCCGGTGCGCGGCGGATAAGGAACCGCGGCACCGTTCGCAACGATCGCGTCCGCCGGCTTGCTGAAGAAGAACGGCGGCTCGCGCTCCGGGTCCATGCCCATCTCGCGCGCGTGAGCCGCGTAGTTGCGGCCGACGCAGTAGATGCGATGCACCGGGAATCGCGCAGTGCCGCCCGCGACTTCGACGGTCGCCGGCACGGGCGCTGGGATCACGTAGCTCATGCGGTCCTCCAGGATGCCTGTTCAGCCGCAGTGGCCGAGGCCCGGCAGGAACACTTCCTGCACCAGGATCGGCCTGCCGCCGACACGGTAGATTGCACGGCGCGCCCACAGCGGCCCGCCGGTTCCGGCATTGCCCAGGGCTGCGCGCGCCAGCCCGTGACTCGGCGCGAGCTCGAGGTACTCGAACGGTTCGCGGCGGACGTCGGTGACGCGCGAGAGCGACTCGCCGAGCCCGTTGTCCCCGAGTGCACGGAGCCACGGACAGCGTTCGACGGTCGAGTCCGGAAAGACGGATTGCGCGAAGACCCACCGGATGGCGCCGCAGTTGATCTCGACCTCGCGCAGCAGGCAGCCGGCGTCCTCGACTCCGAGACGTGCGCGCAGGTGCGGGACGAGCGGCGCGGCCACGAGCCTCAGCATCCGGAGCGACGTCGCCTCACCGCAGGCCGCGCGCACGCGGGCCGTGAGCAGCCCCGGCTCCGCCAGCCACGGCCTTAGCATCCCGGGCACGCGATGTTCACAACCGGCCAGCGGCACCCACGCGTCCGCGCCGGGATCGTTGGCGGCTGCGAACGCGGGACCGTGTGCCGGGCCGGGCATCGGACCGATCAGAAGTGCTCGGCGCTCAACGCCATGATCGAGCCGCTGCCCGCGCGGATGGTCGCGCCGTAGGCCGCGCAACGCGGCAGGACGTGCTCCGCGTAGAACCGGGCCATCACGACCTGCGCGTCGAGGAACGCCTTGTCGCCGCCCGCAGCACGCTGATCGAGTGCCACGAGCGCGCCGCGCGCGAGCTGCCAGCCGCCGATTACCGTGCCGATCAGCATCAGGTAATTGAAGGCCACCGCGCCGGCCAGCTCGGGGTCCTTCTTCTCGTTGGTCAGTACGTAGGTCGAGCACTGCACCAGCTCGTCGAGGCCGCGCGCGAGCGCGCTGCGCACGACCGCCATCTCCTCGCCTGCGTTGGCGAGCGGCGCATCCGCGGCGCGCATGTCCGATACGAACGCCGAGACGGTCGCGCCCCCGTCGCGCAGGAGCTTGCGGCCGACGAGGTCGATCGCCTGGATGGCGTTCGTGCCCTCGTAGATCGGCGCGATGCGCGCGTCGCGATAGAACTGCGCGACGCCCGTTTCCTCGACGTAACCCATGCCGCCGTGGACCTGGATGCCGTGCGAAGTCACCTCGAGCGCCGCTTCCGTGCACCACGCCTTCGCGACGGGCGTGAGCAGGTCGGCGCGCGCCTGGTAGAAATCCGCGGACTCCGCGTCGGCGCCGTGCGATGCCCGGTCGAGGCACGCGGCCGTGTAGAAGCAGATCGCGCGGCTCGCCTGCGTCAGGGCGCGCATGGTGAGCAGCATGCGGCGCACGTCCGGGTGACGGATGATGGCGACGCGGCCCTTCTCGCCCGGCGCGCGGCCCTGCACGCGCTCGCGCGCGTAGGCCACCGACTTCTGGTACGAACGCTCCGCGAGGCCGGTGCCCTGCACGCCCACGCCGAGGCGCATGTAGTTCATCATCGTGAACATCGCAGCGAGGCCCTCGTTCGGCTTGCCGACGAGGAAACCCTCGGCCCCGCCCTTGTCACCGAAGGCCATGACGCAGGTCGGGCTCGCGTGAATGCCCATCTTGTGTTCGACCGAGACCGGCCGCGTGTCGTTCGACTCACCGGGCGAGCCGTCGGCGTTCACCTTGTACTTGGGTACCACGAACAGCGAGATGCCCTTGGTGCCCGGGGGCGCGTCCGGCAGGCGCGCGAGCACGAGGTGCACGATGTTCTCCGCCATGGGGTGGTCGCCCCAGGTGATGAACACCTTCTGGCCCGTGATCAGGTACCGGTCGCCCTTCGGCTCCGCACGCGTCGTGAGGCTCGAAAGATCGGAGCCCGCGGCCGACTCCGTCAGGCACATCGTTCCGGCCCAGGTCCCGGAGATGAGTTTCTCCATGAACATCGCCTTGATCGCGTCGGTCGCGTGGCGATCCATCGCGAGGATCGCGCCCTGGGACAGCTCGGGGCACAGCGCGAAAGATACGTTGGCCGCCGCCCACATCTCGTCGCAGGCGACGGCGACGGCCTTCGGCAGGCCCTGGCCGCCGAACTCCGGGTTGCTTGCGATGCCGGGCCAGCCGCCCTCGCAGAACTTGCCGTAGGCGTCGGCGAACTCGGCCGGCACCTCGACCGCTTCGTTCACGACCTTGACGCCCTGCCGGTCGCCGAGCCAGTTGGTCGGCGCCAGGACGCCGGCGGCGAACTTCGCGGCCTCCTCGAGGACCGCTTCGACCGTGTCGGCGTCCACGGCTTCGTAGTCCGGCAGCGCGTTGACCGCCTTGAAGTCCACGAGGTGCTCGATCGTGAACCGCATCTGCTTGAGGGGGGCCTGGTAGTCGGTCATGGGGGGCGCTCCGGTGTGCACTTTTGCTTTGCAGCAATTCTGCCTTTTCGGGGGCTCCGGCGCC
>VEPJ01000170.1 GCA_012026925.1 Gammaproteobacteria bacterium
TCGGCATACCGGTCTCCACCAGGCACACGATCACGGGTGCGAGCGTCGGCGTGGGCGCCGCGCAGCGCGCGCGCGCGGTGCGCTGGGGTCTCGCGGGCAACATCGTGATCGCCTGGATCCTGACCATGCCGGCCGCGGCGCTGATGGCGGCCGTGGCGTACTGGCTGGGCAAGGTGCTGATCTGACCCGCTATCCGCACCTGCTGGCACCACTCGACCTCGGCTTCACGAAGCTTCGCAACCGCGTGCTCATGGGCTCGATGCACACGGGCCTCGAGGACCACGTCAAGCACTTCCACCGGCTCACAGCCTACTTTGCCGAACGGGCGCGCGGCGGCGTGGGCCTGATCGTCACCGGCGGCTTCGCGCCGAACATCGAGGGCTGGACTTCGCCGTTCGCGGGCCGCCTGACGACGCGCGCGGCGGCCGCGCGTCACCGTCCGATCACGGACTCCGTGCACGCCGAGGGCGGCAAGATCGCCCTGCAGATCCTGCACACCGGGCGGTATGGCTATCACCCGCTGTCGGTGGCCCCTTCCCGGCTCAAGGCCCCGATCAATCCCTTCACGCCGCGCGCGCTCTCGTCGCGAGGG
Organism: Gammaproteobacteria bacterium; assembly: GCA_012026925.1. Lineage (GTDB taxonomy): Bacteria > Pseudomonadota > Gammaproteobacteria > Steroidobacterales > Steroidobacteraceae > RPQJ01. The sequence goes on from VEPJ01000170.1 coordinate 593, forward strand.
GTCGAGCGCCAGATCCGCGCGTTCGTGCGTTGCGCCGTGCTGGCGCGCGAGGCCGGCTACGACGGCGTCGAGGTGATGGGTTCCGAGGGCTACTTCATCAACCAGTTCCTCGTGACGCACACCAATCGCCGCACCGACGAGTGGGGCGGCAGCTACGCGAACCGGATGCGACTGCCCGTCGAGATCATCGGGCGCACGCGCGAGGCCGTCGGACGCGACTTCATCATCGTCTATCGGCTCTCCATGCTCGACCTCGTGCCGGACGGAAGCACGTGGGACGAGGTCGTGCAGCTGGCGAAAGCCATCGAGCGCGCCGGGGCCACGATCATCAACACCGGCATCGGCTGGCACGAGGCCCGCGTGCCGACGATCGCGACGTCGGTGCCGCGAGCGGCATTCGCGTGGGTGACGCAGCGACTCAAGGGCGAGGTCGGCATCCCGCTGTGCACGACGAACCGCATCAATACGCCGGAGGTCGCCGAGCAGGTGCTCGCCGATGGCTGCGCCGACATGGTCTCGATGGCGAGACCGCTGCTGGCGGACCCGGACTTCGTGAACAAGGCCGCGGCGGGCCGTGCCGACGAGATCAATACGTGCATCGCCTGCAACCAGGCCTGCCTCGACCACGTCTTCCAGCGCAGGATCGCCTCGTGCCTCGTCAATCCTCGGGCCGGCCACGAGACCGAGATCGTCTATTCGCCCGCGACGGCGCCGAAACGCATTGCCGTGGTCGGGGCCGGTCCCGCAGGACTCGCTTGCGCAACGGTGCTCGCAGAGCGCGGGCATCACGTCGACCTGTTCGAAGCCGCGGCCGGGATCGGCGGCCAGTTCAACATGGCGAAGCGCATCCCGGGCAAGGAGGAGTTCCACGAGACCATCCGCTATTTCGCGCGGCGGATCGACCGGTGCGGCGTGCAGTCCATCCTCGGGACCCGCGTCACGGCGGACCAGCTCGTGGCCGGGAAATACGACGAGATCGTGCTGGCGACGGGCGTCTCGCCGCGCGACCCCCATATCGAGGGCGCGGACGAGCAGCGCAAGTGCGGCCGCGTGCTCTCCTACATCGACGTGCTGCAGCACGGACGGCCGGTCGGCCAGCGCGTCGCCGTCGTCGGCGCCGGCGGCATCGGCTTCGACGTCGCGGAATTCCTCGTGGCGGGCGGGCACTCGACCGCCACCGACCTCGAGGCGTGGATGGCCGAATGGGGTGTCGGGGATCCAGCCGCATCGCGCGGCGGCCTGCGGCCGCAGGAAATCACGCCACCTGCGCGACAGGTCCATCTGCTGCAGCGCAAGGCCTCGCCGCTGGGCAAGGGTCTCGGCAAGACGACGGGCTGGATCCACCGCGCCGCGCTGCGCATGAAGCGCGTCGAGATGATCGGCGGCGTCAATTACGAGCGCGTCGACGGGCGCGGGCTGCACTTGAGCTTCGGGGAATCGCACGAGAAGCCGATGCTGCTCGAGGTCGACACGGTCGTGCTCTGCGCCGGGCAGGAGCCACTGCGCGAATTGGCCGAGCCGCTGCGTTCGGCCGGACAGAAGGTGCATCTCATCGGCGGCGCCGCCGTGGCGGCCGAACTCGACGCGAAACGTGCGATCGACCAGGGCTCGCGCCTGGCCGCCACCCTCTAGCCGGCCCGACTATTCGAGGGGAAACGGCACGCGCGCCCGCCCGGTCGCGTGCTCCTCTGCCCGCTTGGCCGCGTGGATCGCCTTGAGCAACTGGGCGTGCACCTGCACGTCCTGCCCCGACAGCAGGAAGCGGTCGGCGAGCTCCAGCACCCGCTCGAGGTACTGGCGGCGCTGGTCGAGATACAGCAGTGCCTTGCCGAGGTGCCGCGGGTCGCGCGCTTCGACGTGCAGCACGTCGGCCGTCCGCATCGCAGTGGCGTATTCGTCGGACGTCGGCTTGCGGCGATAAACGGGCTCCTCCGCCTCCTGCTCCGTCGGGGCGAGCCCGGCGGATCGCGCGGCCGGCACCGTGCCCTTGCGCGGCGGACCATGCAGGAACCCGTGGATGACGTCGCTCGTCGTGACGATGCCGATGACGCGCTCGTCCTCGTCCACGACCGGGACCGCATGCACGCCGGCTTCGATCATGCGCTCGGCCGCCTCGCCGATGCCGACGTGCGGCTGCAGGCTCACGACCGGCGTGCGCATCAGCTGCTCGATCGAAAGCCGCTCGTCGAGGAAGCTCGCGCGGTCGACCGCCGACTTCGGCACGAAGAACTCGAGCTTCATGACGTCGGCCGAGCTCAGCATGCCGGCGAGCTTGCCGCGGCGCACCACCGGCAGGTGGTGGATGGGGTACTGGAAAAAACAGTCCAGCACTTCGCTGACCGGGCGGTCGGCTTCGATCACGACCACGGTCTCGGTCATGATCCGGGAGACGGGTTCTTCGGGTCGCATGGGGCAGCCTCGGCGTGCAGCATACCCCGGCCACCGGACGCCCGTGCGTGAACTCGCGCTCATTGCGGCCGGCGCTCATCGGTAACCGTCCGGATGGACATCGGTAATGGCCGCAGCGAAAGTGGCGCGGGACCGTCTCATTCCGCGAGGCACGCGCGTCATGACGATCAATCGCCGCGAATTCCTGCTGGGGTCGGCCGTCGTGGCGGGCCTGGCGGCGGCGCCCGTGCGGCGCGCGTGGTCGACGGAGGACTCGGCCGACGTCATCGTGATCGGCGCCGGCCTGTCGGGCCTCAACGCCGCGCTGTTGCTGGAGGAGGCCGGACTCAGCGTGCTGGTGCTCGAAGGCCGCGACCGCGTGGGCGGCAAGATCCTTACGTTCTCGAACGTGCCCGGCCTGCCGGAAGCCGGTGGCCAGAGCATCGGCAGCGGTTACGGCCGCCTCATCGACGCGGCCGCCCGGAGCGGCGTGCCGCTCGAGGACGTGTTGCCGCGCCAGCTCAAGCATCCGGACGTGACCCTGGTGCTGGACGGCCGGCCCGTGACCAAGGGCGAGTGGCCCGGCTCGCCGCGCAACCCGTTCCCCGCCCCGCTGCGCGAGACGATGCCGTGGATGTACACGCCGATCGCAATGGCGAAGGCGAACCCGCTCAAGGCTATCGAGGACTGGATCAAGCCCGAGTCCGCGCGCTTCGACGTCTCGATGTACGAGTTCCTGAAGGCACAGGGCGCGACCGACGCGATGATCGATCTCGCCTACGACACGAACGTGAGCTACGGGACCTCCGCGCACGACATTTCCGCGCTGATGATGGCCTACGTCGAGGCGTTCACGCGCGCGCAGCGCAGCCTCAAGCCCGCGCTGTACAAGGCGAAGGGCGGGAACCAGCGCATTCCCGAGGGCATGGCGCGGCGCCTCGAGGGCGGCGTGCGCCTGCAGCAGGTCGTGACGGGAATCCGCAGCGACGACGCAGGCGTCGACGTGCTGACGGCGGCGGGCCAGCGTTACAGGGGCAAGGCCGCCATCTGCGCCATGCCGTTCTCGACGCTGCGGCACGTCCGCTTCGACCCGCTGCTCACCGGGGCGCAGGCCCGCGCGGTGAAGACATTGCCGCACCAGATGATCACGCAGATCGCTGTGCGCTCGAAGCGGCCGTTCTGGGAACAGGACGGCTTCGCGCCCACGATGTGGACCGACAGCGAGATCGGCCGCGTCTTCGCCATCTACGGCGGCGCGACCGACGACGAAGTCTCGAGCCTGCTCGTCTCGGCCTACGGACTGAAGGCCGCGTACCTCGACCGGCTGGGCCGCGAAGCCGCGAGCCGCTACGTCGTCGCGGAACTCGAACGGATGCGGCCCGCGGCCAAGGGGGCGCTCGGCGTCGTCGCGTATCACTCGTGGACGCTCGACCCGTTCAGCGCCGGCGACTGGGGCTACTTCGCGCCGGGCACCGTCTCGCAGTTCATGCCGGCGATGTTCCAGCCGCATCGCCGCGTGCACTTCTGCGGCGAGCAGACGGCGGTCAGCGCGCGAGGCATGGAGGGCGCGATGGAGTCCGGCGAGCGGGCGGCGCTCGAGGTCGCGATGGCGCTGGGCTAGCGAGCCCGGCGTTGCAGGCCGTTCTAGAGGGCCTGGAAGGCGGCGCGCATCGCCTTCAGCGATTCCTGCGCCGGCGTCCAGCGCTGGCCGCCGATCAGTCCGCCGTCGACGACGAGATCGTGCCCGTTGACGAAGCTCGATTCGTCGCTCGCGAGGAACACGGCGGCCTGGGCGACGTCATCCGTCAGCCCGGCGCGCGGGATCGGCTGCATCTTCGCGAGCGCGCCCTTCACGGCTTCGGCGGTCTGCTCCGCCTTCTCGGGCGGCAGCCCGGCCGCCTTGCCGAAGATCCCGGTCGCGATGCCACCCGGCGAGATGGAATTCACGCGCACGCCCATCTCGCCCAGCTGCATCGCGACGCAGCGCGTCAGGTGCACGACGGCGGCCTTGGCTGCGGAATAGATGATCGAGGAGGACATCCCCGCGCGGTGGGCTGCGACGGAGCCGTTGTTGATGATGCTGCCCGAGCCCTGGCGCATCATCACCGGGGCCGCGTGCTTCATGCCGAGCATCACCGAGCGCAGCAGCACGGCGATCGCGGCGTCGAAGCCCTCGACGGGAATGGTCTCGATGCCGCCGACCGGGGCCGGTCCGCCTGCGTTGTTGAAGAGGCAATCGATGCGGCCGTGCTTCGCGACGGTGAAGTCGACCAGCGCGCGCACGTCGGCCTCGTCCGTCACGTCGGTACGGACGAAGTCACAGCGACTGCCGAGCGAATGGGCGATGGCCTGGCCCTCCGCCTCGCGACGACCGGCGATCACGACGCGGGCGCCTTCCGCGGCGAACACTTCGGCCGTGCGTCGGCCGATGCCGCTCGTGGCGCCTGTGACGACGCAGACCTTGTCTTGCAGCCTCGGCATGACTCCACCCTCCGCCGGATGTCTCCGCAGTCCGCGGCGCGGCGCCCGGTTACCCGGACGTCGGCGCGACGCTGGCGCTGTCGAGCAGCATCTCCACCTTGTCGCGGTAGCTGCGGCTCAGCTTGATCTCCTGGCCCGACTGGAGCTTCAGGAAGCACTCGCCGTTCAGGTGCGGGCGCAGCGCATGGACCCGCGCGAGGTTCACGATGGTCGAGCGGTGCACGCGCTGGAACACCGCCGGATCGAGCATCTCCTCGAGTTCCTTCATCGTCGCCCGCAGCACGTGCGTCTGGCCCGCAGCGTGCAGGCACATGTAGTCGCCCGCGGCGTCGATCCAGTCGATCGTCGCGACGTCGAGCCGCACCGTCTCGCGCCCGACGCGGATCGGCAGCATCGTCGCGTAGCGGCGCGCGGGGCGGGCCGAGGTCGCCGCGGCGATCGCCTCCGGCGCAATCTCGCCCTTGCCGGTCAGGTCGGCGAGCAGCGCCATGAGCTGCTCGCGCTGCGCCACTGCCTGGCGCTGCTGCCACTGCCCGCGCACGCGGTCGAGCGCGCGCTCGAGACGGTCGTCGTCGACGGGCTTCAGCAGGTAGTCGAGCGCGTGGGTGTCGAAGGCCTGGATCGCAAAGCGGTCGAAGGCCGTGACGAAGACGACCATCGGCATGCTTTCCTGCGGGATCTGCTTGAGCACGTCGAGCCCGGACAGTCCCGGCATCTGGATGTCGAGGAACATCAGGTCCGGCGCGTGCTCCGTGATCGCGGCCAGCGCCTCGCGACCGTTCCCGCATTGCGCGACGATCTCGATGTCGGCCGCGTTGCGCAGGCGCAGCTCCAGCCCGCGTCTCGCGAGCGGCTCGTCGTCCACGATGATGGTGCGGATGCTCACGGCTGCACGGCCCGCTCGAATGGTAACTCGATCTCGAGCCGCAGGCCGGGCCGCGCGAAGCGCACCGCGAGCTTCTGGTGCTCGCCGTAGAGCACCGCGAGCCGCTCGCGCGTGTTGCGGAATCCCACGCCGCGACCTTCGCCGAGGTTCACTCCGACCGGCAGCCCGGGGCCGTCGTCCTGCACCACGAGCCGCAGCACACGCTGGTCGGTGTGCGCCTCGATGCGGAGTCGACCGCCCTCCTCGCGCGGCCCGATCGCGTGCTTGAGTGCATTCTCGATCAGCGGCTGCAGGATCAACGAGGGCACGAGGGCCGTTTGCGCCGCCTCGTCCACGTCGAATTCGAGCCGGAGACGGTCGCCGAAGCGCAGCTTCTCGATGCCGAGGTAGAGGTCGAGCGCGTGCAGCTCGTCACGCAGCGTCACCTTCTTCATCGGGTCCTGGTCGAGCGTGTGTCGCAGGAACTCGGAGAGCCGGCCCACCGCCTGGTTCGCGACCTTGCCCTGCCCGTCGAGGATCAGCGTCGAGATGGCGTTCAGGGTGTTGAACAGGAAGTGCGGGTTCAGCTGGTAGCGCAGCATCTTCACCTGCGCTTCCTGCGCCAGCGCCGACGCCTCGAGCGCGGCCTCGCGCTGGTTCTGCAGCGTCTCGTAGTACTTGATGCCGAAGTACAGGCCGGACCAGCAGAGCAACAGGTACGTGGAGCCGAGCGCGCCGCTGAAGTAGCCGTACCAGGGCTCGGTCTCCATCCAGTCGCCGACGAAGTGGCCGTACGAGAGGTTGATGATGACGCGCCAGACGAGCGCGGTGAGCCAGGCGGATAGCAGCACGCCGGCGAAGATCACCGGCGGTCGGCGGCCCCACAGGGGCCGGTACACGTACCGGAGCGGCGCCGAGAGCAGGAACCCGCTCGCCGCGGCCGCGAGGATGACCTTGATGTAGGAGGTGGGCTTCTCGTAGAGCAGCGCGCCCAGGTACTGGGCGATGAGGTAGGCGCTCCAGCCGAGCGTGTGGAGCGCCCAGAAGAGCAGGTTGCGGTTGCTGCGCAGGTCGTCGAGAGTCACCGGCGGAGCTTACCGGCCAGGCGGGCGGGGCGGGAACCGCTCATCGCCACGGCTGCACGCCTCGGCGCGAAGAAAAGGGGACGCTTCCCTTTTTGGCGCGCAAAAAGGGAAGCGTCCCCTTTTTGTCATTTCCCGCGGAAGGCGGCCTGCATCACGTCCGTCGAGAAGCCCGCAACCGGCGCACCCTGGTGCGTGGCAAACCGATACAGCGCCGCCGCGTAGATGCCCTGCATCGTCGCCTGCAGGGCGGCGAGCGCCAGCAGGGCCACGACACCCGCCACCACGACGATCGCGGCCAGCGCCGGCACATTGGCCTGGGCGGCAAGCACGAGCACGACGACGAACGCGGCGATCAGGACGAGGTACGCCACCGCGAACACGAGGCCGAGCCCGACGTTGCCGATGATGTTCTCCCCCCAAGTCTCGCGCAGCAGCCCGGCACTTTCCTTGACGGCCTCGACCGGCCCGACGTCGCGGGTCACCAAGACCGGCACCACGAGGAAACTCGCGAGCGCCCAGCCGACGCCGATCAACTTGACGATCAGGCGTCCCAGCCAGCCGACTCGCTCCTCGAGCGCCCGCAGCAGCATGCCGACCGTCGCAGCGATACAGGCATAACCGAAGATCCGGCCGACGCGCTGCCAGGCGATGCGCAGCCCGTCGCCGACCGTCGGGTTGCCGCCGTCCATGCGGATCATCGCGGCGCCCACGAGCGCAGTGTTGAAGAAGATCCCGACGAAATACGTGAGCACGTAGAACGCGAGGGCGACGACCCATTCCGCGGGCCCGGGCTCGGCTCGCACGGATCCGTCCAGGAACCCGCCGAGCGCCACGACCGGCACGGCGAAACTGCCGACGACGACGATCATCGCGATCACCGACATCACGGGGAGCAGCATCAATTCCTTGTCGGCGCGCACCACCGACCAGGACGCCCTGGCGAGTTCGAAGCTGCGGGAAAAGCGGCCTGCCATGGTCTTCCTCCGGTGATCGGCCCTAGATCTCGTCGTACTTCCGGCTCGACCCGCGCGACTTCTCGACCGGGTACTTCTCGCCGTTGAGCGCGATCTTCGCGATCGCCGCCTGCTCGAGGTCCACACCGAGCTTGTCGGCCAACCGGACCAGGTAAAGCAGCACATCAGCGAGTTCCTGCTCGACGGCCGCCCGAGTCGCAGCCGGCAGGTTGCAGGACTGCTCCTCCGTCAGCCACTGGAACGGCTCGAGCAGCTCCGCCGCCTCGACCGCGAGCGCGGTGGCGAGATTGCGCGGCGAGTGGAACTGGTCCCAGTCGCGCGCCGCCGCGAACTCGCGCAGCGCGTCGCGCAGCCGGAGCAGGGAATCGGCCAAGGTCAGGGAATCTGGATCTTGCCGCGCGGTGGCAGGCCCTGGCCCGTGAGCGCGGACGCGGCGCCCGCCTCGGGGATGACGATCGACGAAGCCTGCTGCCGGCGCATCTCCTGCAGCTCCTTCATCGTCTCCTCGAAAGCCATCTTCGCGCCGTCGGCGAAGTTCTCGCAGGCCTCGGCGAGGTTCTTCGCGTCGATCTCGAAGCTTAGCGGCAGGGCGCCTGCGGGCGTCATGATCTGCGCCTGCCCGACGTACGACGTGGGTCGCGTCGGGTCGGTCGTGCCGTCAGCCTTCACAGGCGTCATCACGCGGATCGTGCCGACCCTGCGATCGGTATAGATGTCCTCGCGGTAGAGGTCCTGCGAGTCCATCTTCGGTTCGGGTGCGGTGCTCGGGCCGGCCATGGGCGTTCCTCGATGACGGTCGGATCGGCGGATCCGGGGGTCGCCACGGTACCCGAGCGCGGCCGCTGCGACAACGACCGGTCGTCCGGCCGCGCCTTCCGGGCCGCGTCAGAACTGCGCGTCCGACCCGGCTCCCTTGGCCGGCGAGTTCCAGGCCTGCTCCCGAGGCCAGGGGGTCATCGCCACGTAATACAGCACGATCAGGTTCACGAGCGGCAGCGAGGCCATGATCGATAGCCAGGGCGGGAACCCCATCCGGCCGAAGATCCGCCAGAAGGGAACGACCTGCAGCAGCGAGAGAATGACGA